>JBBCAX010000445.1:0-3097 GCA_051382335.1 Deltaproteobacteria bacterium TL4 | reverse complement strand
CAGGGTCCAAGCCTGAAAGTTGATGAACCGTTCCATCGATCACACTTTCAATGTGAAGCGTTTGCGTCTTTTCATCCACCAGGATCACTCGTCCATTGACAGGATTTCGAACCGTGATTTTTCGTACCTCTCCGATAAACTCCGTTTGGATGACATCATAGTCTGTGGTTGGGGCGTTGATATCCTCTGGCCGGATGTCTTCATTTGAAGCGGCTTTGATGGCTTCAACCTCTTGTTTGGGGATTAATGCGTGTAATAGTTCTTTTTCGTCACTCAGTTCATGAGCCATCACTCTGAACCACTTGCCCACTTCATCCGCAGCAATCCCAATCGCTGGAGACAACAACAACGCTGCGGTGGGATTGAAAGCCATAATAACCATCGTATTCAGAACTCCTGTTATTACCGCTTCAGGTTGCGCTCCTTCTTTAACCGATTCTAAAAACGGAACAAAAGGCGCTAAGCCTGGTACAAATTTGACCGCTTCTTTGAGTCCCTTATTGATCGCGATATCTTTAATTTCTCCTTCGAAAAGATTTTTTATGCTTTCTTTGGCTTCGGTAGTTTTTCCATCTTCAATAAACTGAACTACCTCATTTAGGATAGCAATATGTTCCTGTTTGAGATAATTGAGTTTATTTTGAGTTGTTTGCATTTGAACTAACATCATCTTCATGACAACCGCACGAGTTTTTGTCGCGTCTTTAAAGGTGTCGGCGGTAATCTCTCCTTTTATCTCAAATTTTTGCTTTAAGACCTGCGCTAATATTTCACGACCTGCCTCTTCAGGATTATTGAGCATTTCCGACATCAGTAGGGGAAAGGCCAAGGCTTTTTTAACAGCTTCTAAATCCAAACCAGGGATTTGGTCGTTTAGAAAAATCCGGGAGTGTTTCAAGAAAAAAGCGTCCCAGTTATTAATCTCATGATCCCGAACTTCCTGAATCATCGTCACTAATTGGTCCCCGACCCCTGCTTTTAAAGCATTCGCCTTCTTTTTGGCTTCATCCTCAAACTTTTGATAAACATTTGGTAATTGAGTATGGAGTGTTTTAATGGTCACCTGGAGGGCATCGGGATCGTTTACCAACTCAGGCAAACGTTTCACGTCGGATAGCATATCCATGGCGTTCAACACTTGACCGATCTTTTTTCCTTCCGCTCCTAATCCTTGTTTTTCGAATTCTTGGCACAAAAAAGTCTCAAACCCCTTCATCAGTTTATTGGGCAGACTGTCCAATTTTGCCCAAAAATCCTTTGGAGTTTGATTGAGTTGATTCAAGAATTCACTTTGGAATGTATTCCAGTCCTCAAACTTTGTGATCATTTGAGTGGTCTTGATGGCTAGTCTGGCTTGTTCATATTGGGGTCCTTCGAGTTGAGTCAGAATTACCCCAACGGCGTCTGTGGAAAGAGTTTTGAACAGTTGAAGCGGTAATTCCGGATTGGTAATGATGTCATCAATACTCTGAAATTTTCCTTGTACCAATTTAACGGCAAAATCAATGGTCTGATGAATCTCTTCTAATTTCCCTGCGAAATGAGTCGATAAATCCTTGATTTCATCCGAAGTCAATTGCGCGATTTCTGTAATGAAATCTTGATCATATAATGTGACTAATTTCCAAAAACTATCGATCTTATCGATAGTTTTTAATTTATTTACAAATTCTGACGCCATGATTACCCCTTTTGTTCTGTTCGTTAGATTCTCATTTAGTTGCTACTTAGCCCCTGCCGCTTGGAGAAGTGCTATTATTTCTGTATAATTATAAGCTTTTGCTCGATGCAAAGCTGTAAACCCATCTTCCTGGACTAAATTTAAATCCGCTTTAGCCTCAACCAACGCTCTAACCACCTCAATGAGATTCCGTCTTGATGCGAGGATTAATGCGGATTCTCCATCTTTTCTTTGAGCATTGAGATCAGCTCCTTGTTGAATGAGAAATTTCACCATTTTCACATCCCCTCTTCCCGCTGCGCTAATCAAAGCGGTATCGTTACCTAAAAAATCTTCTGAGATGAGTCTGGCGTTAATATCAGCGCCATGTTGAAGCAAAGTTTTGACCGCTTCTTGATGTCCTTTTTCAGCGGCCAAATATAAGGCGGTAAATCCGCTCACAGGTTTCATTAAGGTACTTTCTCCAGCTCGAAGTGCAACACTCGTGGTTTTAGCCTTGGGATTAGCTCCTTTTTTGATGAGCCATTCAATAGCCTTAACGTGATTACTCTCCGCGGCTTTCATTAGAGGAGTGACGTTCCTTCCATACACTTGATTGACGTTAGCTCCCGCTCGAACTAAAACTTCTAGCACCTCAATATTTCCATACGAAGCGGCACTATGAATCGGTAAGCTGTCGCCTTCCTCAAATCCCTTATTAACATCGGCTCCCGCGTCAATCCATTTTTGAACCTCTTTGGGTCTTTCATCAATTATCGCTCGAAATAGCTTACGAGTCAGTGGATTATATTCTTTGGCGTAAACCGGAGTCTGAACTTCACTAAAACTGACAATGAATCCAATAATAAGACACCAAATCAGAGACAAAGTAAGAGATCGTTTTACTTGCATAGTTTTTCCTTTAGATGAGAAAGTGTGAATGGATAGAACATAAGCATTCAACCTTTTGAGAAAAAGATTAAAAATACTTTTGCTTTCTCGCAACTTGTCTCCCACCAAGCTTTTTTTTTAGCTAAAGCTCCCTATAAAAGCTTTAGCAAATTGGAATAAAAAAAGGGAAGCAAAAAAAGTGGGTTTTATTGAAATGAGGAGGGTTTAAATGTCTTTGGAAGAGAAATGAAACGAAGATGCCAATTATGAGGCTTTCATGGCTTCTTCAATACGTTGATTTTTGATGAAAGAATCCATCACCATCATTAAGGCTTCCTGTTCTTTCTCAGAGAAATACATTGAAGTGACTCCTGAGGATGTAGGCATCGCTAACCGGTTGCTGGGAGAAATCCTGGGAACCTGTCTGGATGAACTCGCGCCGTAAACCCGACGTTTGTTGCAATTGATCTGGGAAATGGTTCAGGAAGAGAAAACACAGGCTGGAATGGATTCTGAGGAAACCATTTTATTCACTCGGCGCAGTGT
>JBBCAX010000444.1:0-11101 GCA_051382335.1 Deltaproteobacteria bacterium TL4 | reverse complement strand
ATCGCGGAGACGGAACGGACTTCATTGAAGACGTTTATGGAAAAGACACCCTGCAATTGGGACTTGGAATCAAGCAGGAAGCCTTACAATTTTTAAGGTATAAAAACCATTTGGTGCTTCAAATTTCTAGCCTTGAAGGTGAGATTGACAGCGGACAGGATCAGCTCATTATTCGGGATTGGTTTTTGACGATACCAATTCAAATTTCAGGGGCGTTCTCATGATAGGATTCTCACACTGGAGTCTGGGAACAAGATTAAATCACTGGTTGTCCATACATCTCTTTTGACACTTGATACGCCTATCTTCTGAAAAGTTTAAATGGATATTTTCCTGAGATAAACAATCCAGAGGAAGCGTATCCGCTTTTGATATTGCTCCATTCTAAGCAAATCCAAACATTCCTCCAACGGCAACAATATTCCTTTTTAATAGGACCTTAGAATATCCGGATTCATTCACATCAGGTCGATAACTATTCGGGATCAAAGTCACACTGTTTTCAACGGGAGGAACTTCAGATATCCATGAAGGTAGTATTTCGTTTCGACCTTTGTCTTTCCACATTTCGCCAAGTTGTTCAACCAACCCTGCAGCAATCTTGAGTTCCCAACCATTTAAATTCTTAAGAAACGGAATATCTTTCAATAGAAAGTTGGAATCCCAGAGTCGCATCACATAATTGGTCAACATAGCATCTTTATTCGAATCCAAATCCTGAGCGGTATAAGTCAGTAATACTTCTCGGAAGAATGTTTCAAATGTCCAATTTTCAATTGGTGTCGATTTAATAATGGTTCCCATTGTCGTGCTCTGTCTATGTAAATACTCACTTGGTAATGTACTTATTATACATGTCCCTGAGATTTTTATCCAGTAATCCTTTATACTCATTTTTGCAATAGGGCTTCAACTGTCTCAGAAAAGCTCCACGACTCTCTAAATGATCTTTCTCCTGAACATATTTTAAAAGATCACGAATATCCCCATAATCTCTAGCTCTACGCTTGTCTTCACGAATCAACAATTTTAAAGTTAGAATCTGATAGGGATCCAGTGGAAGAACAACGAGATGTTCCGATTCATAGAGGGCTGTATCAGTTGAAACCTTCGCCGCTCTTTTGGAAAACAAACCACGAAAACTAAAATCGAGCCAATTATCTTTTTGAAATTGTTCTTGTACTGCTTTTATAACCCTCTCAATTTCCGAAGGAGTTACTGAACTTTTAGCCACATCAATATCCTCTGATCCTGAACGACTAATGGTATCCCGCAAAATAAGAGGTAAACTTCCTCCTACTGTAATTGTCAAATGGTTATTGAATCGTTTTAACTCCTCTTCCAACCCAGACATAATCTGGTTAAAATTCTCAGCAGTGATTTCTGTAGATACTATTTGTTCTTCACTGTTTCCAGAGAATTGAATCATCCTGACTAATGCGCCTTCTGGACTCAAGTCTTCCTTGTAATATTGATCTAACTGATTTTGTGTTATTTCAATATCAGCCTCTTCAGCGAGAGCTTTAACTTGCTGGTTCCACTCATTACGTTGCATCGTGTGTCCTTATTTTCCTGGTGTCCTTACTCGTCTTTACTTCCGTCAAATACTGTTTCAGGCCAAATAATTGCCATCAATTCTGGTTTTGGATCACGAAATGACAATTTTAGATCAGTCATACTGTTCACTAAAAACCTGGAGGCAATGATAACGGAACTATCTACTTCCAACACGTTATCTGGGGGTAATGAAACCATAGCTTTTTTAATACCTCCATGGCCAATCAAGCTGTTGAGCAATGTTAAAAGATGCCAATCCTTTAAAAGTTCTAAATCATTCACGCTATCTTTTGAAACAACAACTGTAGCAATCACTGCTCTGACAGCCCCACCAGTATCCGTAACTCTATCTGTTATTCTAAAAACAAAATGTGGTTTTTTGATTCCATCAGTAGTCATGAGACAAGCGGATGTTGATCTTGCCTGGGCAATTGCTTTATCCACAACCATGTGCCCGACACCAAGTATTCTTTGGGTTGCATTTTTGCCTCTATAATTTCTGTTGAAGCACATTTCCTCATAAATTTTCCGAACACCAGGCTCATTACACCAGTTCTCAGGAGTTTTAAAGGTAATTAACACCTCTCCGTTAACATCATTTTCTTTAGTAACTCGCTTTCCGTTAATAGAGAGCATACTTAATACAAACGGTTTCATGTCTTCAAGATCAACGCGAGGAATCTGAGAACTAACTGTCTGGAAATCAAATTTAGCACTATTCCCTACCAGATCCTGCACCGTATTAATGATATTTTTTCCTCCAAATTCTGATGTTTTTGCGTTGAACCAATCGGAAAAGTTATCCTTCGAGACTTTACTTCCCTCTGAAAAAATTTCGTTAAAAAAAGAGGTAGATGTCATGCCGAGAACAAGTTGAAACAGATCGTCGGGATCATCCATCGCATGTTTCATTGCTTGCATAATGTTTTCGATTTTTTCATTCAATTTATCCCAAATCCGAGATTCCACTGTTTGAGGGTTTCTAATGGTAATAACTTCAACACGTTTTTTTTGGCCATGCCTATTCAACCGACCCACCCGTTGATGTAATCTCATAGGATTCCAGGGAAGATCCACGTGAATTAGCGAGTAACAATTTTCCTGCAAATCTATTCCTTCACCTGCCGCTTCCGTAGAAACAAGAAAACGAACCTCACCCAAGTTGAAACGTTCAACTGCGGATTCTCTATTTTCTCTGAGTGTGATAATATTACCTGAACTATCGACAATTTCACGAGCTTCGTTTTCCCCATTTATAAAAGTTACGCTGCGATCACCATAATTTTTCATCAAGGCTGACATGAGCAAAGATTGAGTTGCCTTGTACTCTGTGAAAAACAAAACACTTCTTCCGGAAAATCTGCTTTCCAGAATTTTAATAATCTCAATAATTTTTGTTTCTTCTTTGACATTCTCAGCCAGAGTCATAAGTTCTTTGAGCCGTGGCTCTTCGTCTTCCATCAAACGAAGCTCAACTAATAGTTCAGAAATCGATTCTTCAAGCTGACATAAACGATCCTGATCGTTAAATTTTGCGGCATCACTATATTCTTGTAACCCATTATAGTCCTGCTCCATTTTAGTAAGACGACTCCTGCTTGTTACTATTCGTGCTAGTCGACCTTTAATAGCACGTTTGATTGCCGCCACAGAACTAGAGGCCAATTTTTGTATTGAAATCAACACCAATATCACAGAACTTTGCTCAGCTGATGAAAGAGATGATGCGTAAGCCATACCACTCACAATAAAGTTGGTCATCTGATTATAAAAATACTCTTCCTCTGAAGAATAGGCATAAATCGCTGAGTCAACAATTGGTTTTTTGAATAGGAGTTTTCCGTTTAAATCTGTAACATTTTGTTTATTATTCCGAATCATAACTTGACTGAGATGGGGCAATTGTTCTCCCAATGTCAAGTGAGTGTCAAAAAGATCAGGCCTGAGTAAGCTTAGAAGGGAGATAAAACCAAAGTTTTTCCCGCGATGAGGAGTCCCTGTTAGAAATATCATTGATGCGACACGCTTCTGAGTTACCACTTCTTTCACGAGCTGAAAAGCCAGAGTCGGCACCATCTTTTCGTCCGCATTCAAGTGATGAGCCTCATCAACGATAATCAAATCCCAAGGCTCACATTCAAGAAACCTCCGATGTCTTCCCTTATGGTCTTTGCGAAGTGTCTCTATTGAAGCAATCACTTGATCATGAATATTCCAGTAGTCAGAGCGTTCTGTATCTGCGTTGGATGTATATCTGGTCATACGGATATCAAACATGCTCTTGAGTCGAATTTGCCATTGTTCGGCTAAAGATGCAGGGCAAAGAATCAGTAGACGTTTTACTTTATTTCTTGCGATAAGAGGCCATAGAATAAGTCCAGCCTCAACTGTTTTCCCAAGACCAACATCATCGGCAATGAGCCACCTTGCTGGCCAGATCTCAAGAACCTTTCTGCAGACCCAAAGTTGATGAGGAAGGAGTGATATGCGAGACCGCGAAAATATTCCCCAAGCATCATTGATGGATTGGATTGTTTCTGCTTGTATTTTGGTTATCACTTCAAGGGGACGATGCCACTCAGCCATGTGAATGGCCTGCTGTGGAGTCATACGTCTGTTTAACGTAGACTTTTCACAGCCATGGATACTTTCTTCGAACTGGACAATAACTGTCTGCCCATTGTCAACAATTACGGTTCCTGTACCATGAACATCACTGTTGACATGGTCACCTGGAGAATAAATTATGTCTGTGGTCATCAGAAATGACTCCATTTTTGAATTCGGATGTTCATCATCTTTACTGTTAGTAATAAGAATTTTTAATTAGTATTTTTCTACCATCAGAAAGAGTTACCCAGTTTTCACCGTTTCGTGAATTATTGGAGTAATTGTTTTGGAAAGAACTGGGAAGATCCCATCTAGGTGCATCCCCGTCTGCTACTGCCAATAAAGGAAGGTCAAATGAATGATTAAATATTGCCCTATTCTCACCAAGATGCCCAACTAGAAATTTATGAATAATTTGAGAGCGATCAGCTTTTTCTCCACGATCATCATCAAGTCCATCGCAACCTAGTTCTCTCATAATATCTCTCACTCGGCCGACAGGAACATAACAGTGTCTATGGGCAAGTGGTTGGACAATGACTCTGTTCCTAAGAAGTTCTCTGATGATGAAATTCGTTCCAATTCCAAGTGTCTTTGTCAACGGTGGTGCATTAATTCCCCCTCTTTGTTGTATTGGATTTTCACGAGAAATTGTGATCTCATTTATTGAAAAATTCATTTGATTTTTTTCAATTTCTAAAAAAGAGTCTCTATAATCTATTAACCATTTAGCCAATTGATAAATGCTAACAAACTGTTTGACCCATTGATTGTAAAATGTATTTCCAATTTGACTATCAAGGTATTCGTCCAAAATTTTCATCCAATCATTTGCATCAGATTCTGGTTCTGCAAAAACTTGCAACCATCCTTTGTTTTCACACTTATTAATAAATTCTTTGTGCTGACTTGGTTTTACACGTCCCATTGTGTGGAAAGAACCGAGAAGAAATAAGCTGAGCCATTCCTTGCGGGCTTCTCTATCCTTTGAACGAAAATCGGTTTTCAAATTAAACGGATGACCTAATGGATAAACCCGTTTCTCGTATAGTTGTATTTGTGCTTTTTCATTATTATTCCACCAGTCATAAAGTTTTTCCAACCATGTTGTAGGATCAAATTCTGGATGTTTATACTTTTCACGTTCATCGACTTCAGGTTCAGGTGTCTTATCAATAAGACCAAGCCATGCACAAAACTCAACATTATCAAACAGATCATTATCAAAATTGGACTTTGTTTTAGCTTCAGCAACACTGATGTATCCACCATGATGAGGAATCCATTTGGTTTGTAAATCATCCTTGAGGGAGTCATATTCTTCAATTCTGTAGATTTTGGCTTTCAAAAGATATTGCAAAAAGTCTTCACACTCATTCAATATAAGTTCTTTTTTTAACATCTTACGAAGATGCTCAACAGAGGGCTGTTTCAATAAATCGTGAAGCAAATTTGTAGTCTTATCATTGTAGCAAGGATCCAACCATTCAAGAAAACGAACTGGTAGTAGTTCCTTGTATGGAAAATTTGGAATCAACAATTCTTTGGCTAATTTGTAGACTGGTTTATCTCGTCCATCACGACCAAGAATTTGACATTCTGACAACCAACCTAAAACATTGACTTCCTGCTGTGGTGAAAGCTCCTCTGCTAGAGTATTCAGTAACTCTGGACATTTAGCAAACCAAGAGGAACCGGAGAGAGTTTCGCCAATTTTCTCCCAAGAAATTTTGATCAAGGAGTTTGGTTCTGGATAATCTGCAAATTTACATATTGTCAAATAGTTTTTGGCAAAAACATAGGGTACAATTACTCGATTAGATAGGCTGTATTCTCTTTTTTTATCAAGTAGTATAAAAGTTTCTTTAATAAGTTTATTGGAAAACGCTATGGGGATATTCTGAGAAAAATAGAAAATCATTTTCTTTTCAAACGAAGCCGCAATATTTTCATCAAGGGTTGGAATAACAACTGAATGGTATGGTAATTTTGCCAAACTTTCAGCCAAAGCTTTTCTTATGTCATAACATTCTGAATCTCCGTCCCAACGCCATAAAGACCAAAAGTGGTTTAACACTTTCTGAATAGTATTTCTTATAGTTAAAAATTTCAATGCTCCCGCAAATCCTGAAACTAGGTCAGCTAAGTCCTTGATCCTATCATTATTGTCCGAATGGTCTATTAAATGGGTTCTTCCAGATTGAATCTCAAAAAGATGAGATATTGCAACACCGCATCCCAAATTAGCTTTGAGAGGTAATATAACAAAAAAGTCTCTATCAAAAGCTTCATCCCATGGAACAGGAAGTCCTTCGGGAGAAAGATTTAACGCAAGTTGCCCATTATGTTCCGTATGACAACACCGAAGAAAATTCACTTTATCCCCTCTATTGTGAGAGCATCCATTGATAAATATATCCTCAACAAAAAAACCTTCATCGTTCTCATAAATATTCTTGGTATTAATAATCAGATTCGATTGATTACAATTCCCTTTAAAATTTAAGTTCTTAATTTTCCTCAGAAACGGCAAAAGATTAAGTAGGGATGCAATATCATCACCTGAAAGCTCAGTGACATTTTCACGTAGAGGCAAAACGATTCGAGTGGCTCCTTTGGGAAGATCATCTGGAGCAGAGATCTCCTTGGGAAGGCAACCTGCTTCAATTGTAAAGTGCCATGGAGCCGAGTGGATTGTGGGTTGATCTGTCAAGAGGAACACACTTTTAAAACCGAGTCCAAAACGCCCGATGGCTCGATTTGACGAAGTTGCATGAGTTTTAAAACTTCCTGAAGAGCGGAGTACGCCTTCTACATCCTGTTTAAACTGATCCACTTCAAGATTGCCATGACGCCAACAGTTGAAAGGTCGCCCAAAGTGTTCAACAATAAGCTTTTTCCCAGATTGATCCAGTTCATATCGAAATGTAATGCTTATTGCTTCAGGGGGTTCTAACCCAATCGTTTCTCGTTGGGAATATGCATCTTCAGCATTCTGAACCAATTCGGCAAAAACGGAATACTCGTCATAACCATAATTTCGAATCTGGTCTCGACGAGACGATGCAAAATTTTGATTGGTAATCTGGAACATTTTGGATCTCAGTTCCTCATGCTTTTCAGTACCAGAACGAGTATGATCATATTCTTCATGCAGTTTTAAGAATTCATGATCTGGAACTTGGTCACGATATTGATAAAAAAACCGGTCTTCACGCTCTTTCCGTAGACGATTTATAACAACACCTGGCCGCTCCAATGTTTCTTTAACAAAGCCAAAGAGACCTACTTGATCCGGTGAACGTTCTTGGTCAGAAGATTCAAAAATATGGAGTAATTCTTCTGCAATTTTTTCATCTAATTTTTCCAGACGATCTGGTTGACTAAAGTAATCGAATTCTATTAGGTCTTGTCTAATGAAAATATTACCAGGAATTGCATAAATTTCTGGTCCTCTCCATTTATCCGAAGGGTAAACAAAATTATTGTTTGGGAGAACGAACCGGATATCAATTTTTTCCACTACGCTTATTTGGATTTCTTGACTTGGAACATTATATCCTAAATCACAAAGTCTTTCACTCACTATTGAATCTTCTCTTTTCAACTGTTTAAACCAATCCATCCATTGATTGAAAATTTGCATTGCTGAAGAATTTTGAATTTTTAAAGGCTTTCCCAACAATTCCATTTTTGCGATATCTCTCAAATTATTAATTTGTTGTGGTGAATGTTCTTTTAACCATCTTAATATCTTGCTGGATGAATTGTCGGACTTTCGGATAAGGAAAGGTTGGCTATCTGTTTGAAGAAGGTTTGGTAAACCTATCTCTTCGTCCTGGTAACAACTCTTTATTGGTTGATAATCACCCGAACATGTAAGCACCCTGATTTGATCAAGTCTTTCAGGAAGATTCGTAAATTTCTTATGAGTCAGTATATTTGCGAGTTGTTCATGGGTTGTTTCCCATTGTTTGGCGCTTCCATCAATTTTTGATAATGCCATGACAATTTGAATCAAAGAAGGATCGGATTCAATTCCTAATTTCTGGTAAAGTTTTCTCGCTTTTGAAATTGTATTCTCTCCCTTTTTATCTTTACCTGCATTCAAACAGAGGAGCAGGTGACCAAAATTTTGCTGGCAGTCTTCAGATCCTAGGTATAGTTCATTAGAAGTCATTACTATGTCAGGTTCCTGAAACAATCGAAACACAGGCATTTGTTCAGAAAATTTTCTCCAAGCAATTTCCAAATCCTGACGATCTTCAATGAGATCACAGACCAGTTCATAAACACTAAGAACTCCATTAGAGGAAGCATTGCAGCTTTGCATTAGACAGTGAGCAAGTTTCTCGATGTTCTCAACTTGAGGTAAAATTTTGTTTCGAAAGCCAAATTCTTCAGGATTTTTGGTTACTATTTTGGGTAAAATATCTGCAACAATTGAAAATTGACTTGATAGGATTTCTGCTCCTTTATGCAAAATCACGTTTTCAGGTTTCTGAAAACTCAATTCAACGTTTTTACGTGTGAGTACCCATTTTTTATTTTGAAGAGCATTCACTAAATCTTGAGAGTCAATAGCTTTTTGGGTATCCTGCTCCTTTGAAGTGATCAGATCAATCCATTCAACGAGCTTCTTCCAAGCAACTGAAGGATTGGGTGCTTGTTGTGTCCAATGTAATGTTTCACAAACCACTTCTTCCAATGTCTTCAGTGAACAGCACTCATTCCAAAGATCAATTATTTTGGGATCTATCTTTTCAATCACAGGTAGATTGGAATCTGGAATATTTGGAGGAACTCCTTTCTCAAACCATTTGGGAGAAATTATATTTTTTGGTAACACCCAATTTGGATCAGGGAAATTGACCAAAACCACATCCAAATTCTGTAGAAGTGATGTTAGTTTTTCTGACGGTTCCCATTGACTGATGAAACGGAGCAAAGATAATCTTTTTTGTGTGATGATCTGTTCCCAAACCTGAGCAAATTGGTCTAAAATACGCTCTTGAGTTTCCTCAATTGATAACGTTTTCACATCCATGAGGCCTAAGACCTTGGAAACCTTATCATCTTCCAGTTTCCATTGTTTGGAAACTCCCTTGAGATCAATACATTTCGGAAAAAAAGCTTTTCCTATTTCCAGCCCCATCTTCATTTCTAATAATGGTACAATTTCTACTTCAGATAGAGGAATCATTCCTGAGAAAGAAAGACAGTCAATCTGATCCAGTGCTGCAGATCTTTCAATAGGCTCACTAGGCCAGGAAGCTTCATTGTCTGACAAAATTTTGACTCGTTGATGAAGGCTAAACTCTTCAACTTCACTTGTAATCACCAATTTGGGAATATCGTTGGATTCATAGTTGTTCAGTTTAACAAGCTGATCCAACGACTTAGTCAATTTTTTATCCAAGGTTAATACAGGATTATTCGACACCAACCACGCTAGCATTTGGTTTAAATTTTCATTTTTCCATCCTTGTTTTTTCAGATTGATTGCAATTTCCCTTAGGTCATAACATTCCTTTTGATTTCTCCATTGTTCATCAATGCAAAAAACCAGATTGGCTTCCCCAAGTAGTGAAACCAATTCCTCTGCATCATGATGATTGGCATTATCTTCTACCGCCTTCAGTTTCTCCAGTTCTTCACTATACTGGCAATATATTCTAAGAGTTCACTATTATTTGATGAATCTTTACCAATTTGTTTCAAACATGATTTGAGTACTTCAACTCTACCCTCTACGGTGATTTTTAGATGATCACGATAAAAGTTACGGATCATCCGATCAGGATGCAGCAGAGTGAGTTCAGGAAGGCTGATAGGGGCATCTTTTAAATCATCGCTGGATTGTAATTGGAAGCGTTCAGCAATTGTGGATTGGTTGTCCCCCTCCATTTCTGTTAGTGAAATAAACGTTCCCTCTGATGTACGGTGAATCGGTAATGTGAGGACTGTAAGTTGAAATGCGTCCGTCAAATCTTCCCATCGATGGTCTGCTTCTTCCAAAATTATTTTGGCTGTTTTTTCTATTTCTGAAGTAATTTCTGTTTTCAAGTTGCTATTAATTATTTGGTGCAACCTTTCAAAAGATTTTGAGAATTTAAAGCGAGCACGATGAAGGGGTTCCAAATAAGAATTAGATTGTAAAATTTCCAAGAGACAGTCTGAAGAATGAAGACATTTTTGAAGAGAAGGTTTGTGTTTTAACAAACGCTGTAAAGGCTCTGAGCAAGAAGGATGAACTTCCGCAAAGAAAGATTGAAATAGCCCCTTCCATACGGTTAATTCTTTACCGTTTAACGGAGAATTCTTCAAAAAGATAGTTCCAAGGTTTCTTCGATTCTCTTTGTTTTGTGCGGTAATAACGAGAAAAGCCAGTTGAAGATCTTCTGACAGATTCTTTTTTTCCTGAGAACATAAAAAATCGATGATAGGAAGCAACTTTAGGTGATTCTTAACAAAATCATGTCTATTTCCTTCTTTTATTCGTTGCAACAATTCTAATGCAGCGAGATTATCTGCTTTTTTTAGATTATCGATTTGAGTATTGATTGTTGGCAATCCTTGATCGGCAACCACCCATTCAATTTTTTCAAATTTTAATCCTAGATTTATTAAACTTTGATGAATTTCCAAGTTTTCAGATGGATGATCAATTAAATACAATATACTGGAGTCAAATTTAAGCAGTTTGCTATCTTCTTTACTCTGAAAACACCAGAGGTTTTCCAGGTTTTCCGCACTAAAGAATGGAGGTTCTGACTTATTAATTTGTTTTATTATTTTCTGGACTTTGAACATTTGATTCATGGTTTTAGTTTTAATTATTCAATAATATCAGTGGTTTTATTTTATGAATGAATTAATGCAAGGTTATTATTTCCCGTTTTTCAGGCCAAACCTATCATTAATTCTAATACGA
>JBBCAX010000443.1:0-6924 GCA_051382335.1 Deltaproteobacteria bacterium TL4 | reverse complement strand
TCAAGGAAAGTTTTGTCCTGGGAGCGAGGGCCTCTTGCCCTCACCGGAGGGCGGGACGCCCTCCCCCCGAGACAAAACTTATCTGGACATCTATACCTGCACAGGTGGAAAAATTCCGAACTCGCTCTTTCACAATTTTTGATTTTCCTATAGATGAATTATTTTTTGACATTTACTGAAAATTTAGACTAAGCGTATTGGTAACAGGAAAAATTTCCAAACTCAAGTAGGAGAGCCGCTATGATCGCAGTGTTTCTGGCTCACCTGTCACCGCGCGAAGATATGAATAAACGCTTCGAGCAAGTGGATAAACGCTTCGAGCAAGTGGACAAACGCTTTGAGCAAGTGAACGAACGCTTCGAGGATCTGATCACACTCATGATCGGCATCGTCAGCGCTTTTGCGGCGATCGTTGCGGCGAGTATTGGTTTTGCCGTGTGGGATCGCCGCACCATGATTCGCCCCTTCGAGACCAAAGTCCAACAGCTCGAAAAAGACTTGGCTCGCATCACGCCTCTCGAAGAAGCACTAGCAGACGACCGCGCTCAACTCAAAACCCTTCTGGATGCTTTACGTAACCTGGCTCGCAGTGATCAGCGTCTAGCGGAAGTGCTCAAGGTTTTTTCGCTGTTATGAGCACCCATTCCGCATTTGCTCTTAACCTACAGAAAAGGAATTTATGAAACAACTGTCTTTGTTATTATTCGCAACCTTATTTTTGAGCAGTTGCGCATTCCAACCCCAGGAGGGTGACACGCTTGACTGGGATGACCAGCCGCCGACGACTGTGTCTCTGACCATCAAGGAAGGGGACGTGGTGACTTCCCCGAACATCACGCTGGTCGTGCAGGCGCAAGACAACGAAAAACTCGGCGCCTATCACGTGTCAGAACAAGCAGGCAAACCTGCCGTGGATTCCCCGCTCTGGCAAGAGCTGCCCCGTCAAAAGGAGGTGGAAGACCTGGAGCTTCCTTATACGCTTGCTCAAGCAGGAACCCACACTTTGTACCTGTGGGTTGCCGATTATGACACCAACGTCACAGGGAGAACGGCATCGACTTGTTTCTTAGCTGCTCCCCAAGTGACCGCAACGGTTTCTGGTATTGACCAGATTACCTTAACCTGGAACTCCAATGATTGTGCCAGCGGTTACAACCTCTACTGGAGCAACACGGCTGGCGTAACCACCAGCAACGGTACCAAAATCAGCAATGTCACCAGCCCTTACACCCACAGCGTACTCACCAATGCAGCTTATTACATTCTCACCGCTGTGAATGCCGGAGGAGAAAGCTCTGCTTCCAATGATGTTAGTGTAACTGTAACTGTTTCGCTAGGCAGCTTGATGTGGCAGAGAGAGGATGATGGCATAACACGTAACTGGCAAGATGCGATCAACTATTGTGAGGCTTTAACTTTGGCTGGCTATAATGATTGGCGGTTGCCTACCCGTGATGAACTCAAGACATTGATTAAAGCTGGTTCCCCTCCCACCATTGATACCACCTTGTTTCCAAATACTAAGGAATGAGAATTAAATAACTTTCCCATTTGCTCTGGCCCTTGATTTTACCGGGATTTCACGATGGAGTAGGAGTGCAAAAGCTTGCTTTTGCCCAACGCAGGTTCTTTCTGGCAAAAGCAAGCTTTTGCACTCCATTCATTGTCCATCGCAGGCACCTAAACAAAAAAAAGGCCATGTGTCTCAAGAGGGAAGTTATTTAATTCTCATTACTAAGTCCTCGTATTATTGGTCGTCCAATAGCGACGGCGGCATCGACTATGCGTTGTCCGTGTTCTTCTACAGCGGCTACGTGTTCAACCACATTAAGAGCAGTAGTCACTATGTTCGTTGTGTGCGAAGTGAGCCGTGAGTTGATTATTGGGTTATTTGGTTATTTTTTGGGGAGCGAGGGTTTGTGAGGGGGGAAGGATGGGCAAGCGTTGCGGTGGGGGTTTTGTGTCCCGCCCGTCAGGGCTGCCGCTTTAATCATCCCTCCCGCTCAGGTCAGAACCAAAACATTGGAGATGATCGCGGACAGCGGCGCTCGCTGTGGTCGATTGCGGCAGCCAACAGCTCATTCCCAATCCCGCTGCGCCTCTAGGCATGATGCTCTATGAGGATTACACCGAAGAGCAATATCCGTGAGTGAAATCAGGTTTGTAGTCCCGCCTTTAGGCGGAAAACGCTGCTGAAAAGCCGCCTGAAGGCGGAACTACGAACGTTTCGCCATCAGTTCAGGATAGGCTACTTACTTAAAACGGGACAAAAATGTAGGGTGGGTTAGCGCAGCGTAACCCACCAAAAATGTGGGAATGCATGCGTTTCTGGTGGGTTACGCTGCGCTAACCCACCCTACTCTAACCCATTGAAATCATGATCTGTCCCGCCTTAAGTGGGTAGCCTCAGGATACCCTGTTTTAAGCGCATAACTCACTGTAATTAATGACACTTGTTATTACAGTTCCGAATTCACTCACGGGTATTGCACCGAAGAGGAGGTAGGTTGGGTAGAGCGTCAGCGAAACCCAACAATGATGAGGCGAAAGAGGAGGTAGGTTGGGTAGAGCGTCAGCGAAACCCAACAATGATGAGGCGAAAGAGGAGGTAGGTTGGGTAGAGCGTCAGCGAAACCCAACTGGGACGGAGATGACTCCTGTTTATGGGGTTTGAACCTGAGTCTGGAAGAAGGAGGAATCAGGACCAGACTCGCTTGACCACTTTCAAGGCTCTTATTTTTTCAACAATTTTGTGATAGGTTTTCCAGGGGATCGGCTCTAGTTTGATCAGGATGTGGGCTTCCTCTTTTTCATGATAGGCCTTTTGATCTGCCTTATCCCGATAGGTCTTACTATCTTCAATACCCACAGCCAGTTCCTTAATAACTTTTGTGACTTTGTACAGAACGCCTGGAGCGTCTTTTATCAACAAATGGAGTTCATAGGAACGAATATCATCGGTGGGAAGGTTCCAGGTCACATGAATCGGAGTGAAGTCTTTGATTTTTTGATCAGCACACTGGGTGCGATGAACCTCAATTTCCATATTTTCGTTGACAAAACCAATGATTTTATCTCCCGGTATCGGGGAACAGCACTCAGCAAAGTGAATGATGATATCCTCCAAGTCTTGAATCATAAAGTCGGGCTGTTTCAACATGAATAACCGCTCCAAACTTGTCCTTCTGGATAGTTTTCCAGCATCAAGAAGATTGTGTTGCTTCAGGAAGGCTCTTAGATTCCGCTTATGAAGACCCAGGTCTTGAAAAAACTTGTCTTTAGAGAGGTTTTCTTGTTCTAAAGCCTCTAAAAAAAGAACCGAATCCAGCATTTTTTCTGTATTTTCGCCATGAAGTTCCAGTTCTCGATGAAACAAATCTCTTCCTAATTTTCGTGCTCTTTGAGATCTTTGATAATTTAAGGCCCGTTTGATTTGCAGTTTTGCTTTTGCCGTAATGACAAGCTGTAGCCAGGAACGATGGGGCTGGACTGCTTTTTCCGTAAGAATCTGAACAAATTCTCCATTAAATAGTTTCCTATCTCGGGGGACCCTTTTATTTTCTTTCACATCCTGAGCAGAGGAAAAATAATTAACTAAGGCACCCACACATTTATTTCCCAAATCGGTATGAATGTGATAGGCAAAATCCAAAACGGTTGCCCCTTTAGGAAACACATAAGGATCCCCTTTGGGCGTAAATACTTGTATTTGTTCCAACTGCGTATATCGAAGGACTTCATCCATACGCAAATCTTCTCCCTCCGCAATTTGATCCAGTTGATCCAGATAACTTTGATAATATACCGCCAATTCGTTTGGCGTCCCTTTCCAATGGGCCATAATGCCATGCAGATTCAATTCATGCATTTCTAAAGAAAGGATTTCCAGAAAAACATGCTCGCCTTCCAAAAATATTTCTGTTTGTAACGCTTGGTATCCATTCCATCGGGGGTTGCTGATATAATCCCTGATCTTTAAAGGAACCGCACTAAAATTGGTATGCAACACGCCCAAGACATGATAAGTCAAGATACTGCTTTGAACTAGAATTCTAATCCCATTCAAAACCTTATCGGCACTATCTTTTTTGAAGATATAGGACGCCGGCGTTGCCAGAATCGGGATGACATCGACTTGCAAGATTTTATATGATGACAACAACGTCTGCAACAGTTCGCACATATTGAGCACGGCAGACCACCGTTCATCTCGAAGTCGATTTAAATCATGTACCGTGCGTTCATACCGTTTGGGATATAAATACTGGAAGGAAAGTTCTGTGAGTTCATGGCATATTTGCTCAAGCCCTAAACGACGGGCCATAGGAACATAAACAACCAGCGTTTCTCGACTGATCCGACGTTGTTTATAGCGTGGCATGGCTGCCATATCCCGCATATTATCGAGGCGATCAAAAAGTTTAATCAACAGAGACCGTACATCTTTGATCATCGCAACCAACATTTTTTGATAGGTTGCTTCCAAGTTTGCCGATTGTTTTCCCTGGGAGTCCTCAGGATATTTAATTTTTGTCAAGCCATCCACAACCTCAGCATACCAATCGCCATAGTGAGTCTGGATGAACTCCTTATTGATTGAAGTATCCTCAATCGAATCATGCAGCAGTGACGCAATGACCGTGGGAGCATCCAGCTCCGCTTGACAAGCCGACCACGCCACTCTTAAAGGATGAATGACGACAGGCTGTCCTGATTGACGAACTTGAGCTCCATGGTAACGGCTAATGTCTTCAAACGCTTGTTCCAACAGTTGCAGCTCTTCTGTGGTACTGTTTGTTGCCAGATAAACGCGGATCTGTTGTTCCAAGCGTTCAATCTGTGCTACATCTGCTGCAGAAAATATAGAAGTTGAACTGTCTGAGTGTTTTGAGGCCAAAGTCCTTGACTCTGCCGGTACAGGAAGATCCATTTCATTACTCATTTTTTGCTTTAGGTGCTCTACAGGGTATTCTTCTGCAATAGTCCGAATATATCACTGGCAATTCTCTATAATATTCCTCATATTGACTCTGTATTTTTAGTTCAATGCTTTGCAGATATTGTTGATATCGCTCTTGATAATACCAGTCTGGAACCAAAGACCTTTTTCCCTCAAGAACCACTTGATGGTGTTCCTCAAGCCAATCCTCATAGCTTCTTTGTACTACAGGGTTGCCATAAGGGTTGGCCCTGTAAGTCTCTTTGGAAGCCGTACATCCCAGCAAAAACAGGACCATCGTAAAAGTGAATAACTTTGCCATCTACTCATCTCCCTCTTCATCCGATAGATACACAGGTGACGACTGCAGAGCCTGTTTCAGAAGATCTTTTTCCTGGTTTTGAATTACTCTACAGTAATCAACTCATCAGGGAGTAACTTTCGAGATCTCCGTCAGAATCTATTATTTGCTAAACATTATACCGGCAGGCTCTATGTCACACAAGCATTATTACAATAATGATAAATTTTTTCCGCTCGTCTATAACAGGTAGTGTCCCAGATTGACTTAACCCGCTTTAGCTCAATACCCGTGCATGAAATGAATGATGCTACTCTTCACAAATGTCCTAAGGAGTGCCAAAGCTTGCTTTGGCCAAAAATGCGAAAGCATTTCTTGGTATTTGGGCCAAAGCAAGCTTTGGCACTCCTTAGTGAGAGGTTCGATTCATTTCATGCACGGGTATTGCGCTTTAGCTGGGTAAGTGATCCACTCTTCCGTACTCCAGATATGATCTGTTAATCCAGCCGCTATAGCCGGAGTCCGCTTTTGCCACTGCCCCTTGTCATTTTGGACTCTCAAGGTTCTGACGGGCCAGCAAAAAATGGGCATGTTTCATAAACACCTAACAGTTGATCCAGAAAAAGTAAACCAAAAATTCGAATTCATACTCTCCAGAGTATCAACTCAACCATGAACCCAGGAGGAAGTATGTTTTCGAGAAATCATGTAAGCGATGTGGAACGGTGGGAAATAGGATTCAAGATTTACACCCATAAAGGATATTATGGGGAGGTCACGGAAACAGCCAGAAAGTATGGAGTAAGTCGCTGGTTTATCTATTGGTGCCATCAACAGTTTGTGGGTTTATTGCTGTGGTGGGAAGTGTGGTCGAAGTTAGGGGAAAGTTCAAAAAAAGGTTCGCAAGGAGTTGAATTTTTGGGAAGATGCCTTGCTTAACCAGGTAGGCAATGAGGAGTATGAACGTTTGACACGCCTGGTTGAACAATCCCTGGATGAATTGCTGCGTTCGTCTTCCATTGTGGAAACCACTAACTCCAGGATACGTCCTTTTCTGGATGCAGCACGGGGGCAAGTAACCCAGGAACGCCTCAACCTCATCCGCTTTTATCTCAACCATAAAGTCTTTGAGAGGGGCAGGAGAGCGGGTTCTACCGCAGATTATCTGTTGAGAGGAATTCAGGAGCAACCCCCTCATTGGTTGGAAGTCCTTAGAATGGTTTTGGCAAACTGAAACTATTTTTGCTGCCAAAAAAGAACCTTTTTCTGGGATTTTAGACAGAACCGACAGTTGAAGGATACAATTGCCCAGAAAAAATCTGTCTTCAAAAAGTGTTAGGCATGTGTGAAACATGCCCATTTTGAAGACTTTCTTTGTGGTTTATACGCAACTCACTGCGTTTACGACGATGCAAGGTGATTTCTCCTGTTCCACCTCGACCTGGACGATTGGACATAAGCGTTTCACTTGTTAGGGGGAATAATCATACGTTTCACGCAAACAATATGCTCGCACACTTGGAAAGTGTCAAGCAATTGTAGCAATTAACTCGGATGGGCAACCCCCCCTCGCCTGAAGGCGAGGGGTTGTGTTTGAAGCACTGGAAATGGGAACAGTCTTTTATTTAAGAACCGCTGGCGGGGTTTCAACAGGATATTCACGTTCTTGTAAGTGATCTTCAAT
>JBBCAX010000442.1:0-1577 GCA_051382335.1 Deltaproteobacteria bacterium TL4 | reverse complement strand
TAAGGCGTAGTAAACCTGGCCTAACGCAATACCCATATCATTCAGGGGCGTCTTTTTAGGGAATAAAACCTGATAATTTTTATTGCTCAGTTGGTGGAGCAACTGCTGGAAAAGGAACTGGTTTTGAAAACAACCTCCGCCCAGAGCTACTGTTTTTATTCCGGTCTGATTTGAAATTAGATCAATCACTTCTGTAAGCATTTGTACCAGCGTTTGATGGAATTTACCCGAGATTTGTGACACGGGAACTCCCTTAAGTTGCTCGTGGACGATTTGACGTATCATTGGCGTTGTCATGAGGATGTGGAGGTCCCCTTGCCGCTCAATATGCCACGGATAGGTGAATGCGGAAGGACCACAGCAGGATTCTAACAGCATTGCGGCTTGAGCTTCATAACTGACCGTGGCTTTCAGGTTGAGTATGGCAGCGACTCCATCAAACAGTCTGCCTGCGGAAGAAGTTAAAGGTGAGTTGATATTTTTGTTCCACATTTGCTCAATCAGTTTCACTTCTTTTGCGGGAATCGCTTTTACCGCGTCAAGATTTTTCCAAACATCATCGGGACCAAAGGCTTGTAAGCACAAAGAAACCATCAGACGCCAAATTTCACGGACGCTAATATCGCCCCCCACCAGTTTTTGTCTTTCCAAACAAGCGACCCGTTTTAACTCATTATTTTCTCCAACAAAAAACTCACCTCCCCAAAGAGTTTCATCCTCTCCATACCCAACACCATCCATCGCCACACCAAGGATGGGCCCGTTGAAATGACAATCCGCTAACGTGCTGTAGATATGCGCCTTATGATGTTGTACTGAGAAGTGAGGAAAGGCGGAGTTTGCCGCCCATTGACTGGAAAGATAAGCGGGATGCGAATCGTGGACGACGAGATCGGGATGAAGTTTATAAAAATCCAGAAACTGTGAAATTTGCTGAAGGAAGAGTTGATACACGCTTTCGTTTTTTAAATCTCCAATATAGGGCGAGGAGACCGCATACCCCTTTTCCCAGAGGCAAATAGCGTTTTTTAATTCAGCGCCAACAGCCAAAATACTCAGACGCTTTCCGGGCAATGCTATCGAATAAGGCGCATACCCCCGCGCGCTGCGAAGCACCAAAGGTTGATCGGCATGGCATTGCACAATGGAATCATCCGCTCGGGAACAAATATCTCGATTATGAACCAAAAAATAATCGGCAACAGTTCCAAGCGCGTGAAGACACTCCGCGTTGGTATAAAGCATTGGGTTTTCGGAAAGATTCGCACTGGTACAGACTAATGTTGAAAAATTCCCCAATTCAAAAAGCAGATGCTGTAATGGCGTATAAGGCAGCATCAACCCTAAACGGTTTAAGCCTGGAGCAAGGGACTCCACCCTTTCCAGCTCCTTTTTAATTTTGAGTAAAACAATCGGTTTTTCTTTTGAATTGAGTAATAACGCTTCTGATATAGAAAGCTCACACCATTGATGACTTTGTTCGAGGCCCCTGACCATTAACGCAAAAGGCTTTTCTTCCCTTCGTTTCCTGTGTCTTAACGTGAGCACGCTTTGAGGTTTGAAAGGGTCCGTCATTA
>JBBCAX010000441.1:0-2235 GCA_051382335.1 Deltaproteobacteria bacterium TL4 | reverse complement strand
GCTCGCTGGACAGATCTCCCCAGATAAGAACGTGATCTTTCATGACACTGCCGCCGCGTTTACCCTATCCCCCAAGCCACAGGATTTCATTATGTTGTGCTAACTCATCCCAGGGAAGTGAGCCTTCTATGCGATTTCTGTCCGTCGGCTCGTCAGTTTGCTCCGGGCTTCCTTCAGACGATCCCTCCCGGTTTCGCCCTTGCCTTTCGCTAATAGTTCATGGTACTCATTCCCTTAGGAACACGGTTTGTTCGCTGTTTGCTGGCTGGTTTCCCGCCAGTGCCGCATGATCGGTTCCATAGCATTGAAAGCCAGTGGCTTTCCTATAGGGGACTTTCACCCCATCAGATCACGCCCATGCTGGGCGTACCCAAGACGTTGCAGTGGATGATTGGGGTGCGATTTTTGCCAAAGATTTCAGTGAATTTTTAATTGGTTGCCTTTTCAACGTTCAGTGTTCCGCCACTCACCACTGAACTCACCGTTGGGCCTTTCCATTACACGAATTGCTACACCCATGAAAGGGAGAATGAATGAAAGCTGATGCGGTACCGCTCCTGGCTATGAGAAGAAAATGCGACTGGAGGTTCCTCTGTTCCAACGCCAATATGTCTGGAGCAGAGAGCAGCAATGGGAGCTACTCTGGGAAGACATCTCGCGAAAGTTCGCGGAGTATTTGGAAGGGCGTGCTACGTCCCACCTATCTAGGACCACCCCAATCCCAGCTATCCAGGACCACCTAATTTTTGAATATGATCCTGGCAAAGGATGACGAAATAACTAATTCACATTAACACATTCGTATTATTTATTCATCTTTTAAACATTTGGAAAGCATTTAAGAGTTCCCCAATCATTCTGTCAATTTGTTTTTCCATGAGTTGATCCTTTTTTTCCTGGGCAATAGAATCAATCCAATTTTCCTCATTGACTCCACAAGCAACCATGTTGATTAATTGATTCTCAGGTTTTCGAAAAATAGATTTTGCCAGTTCTGAAATTAAGGATTAAGAACTGGCAAAGACATCGTTTGAGCAGAAAGCAATGGAACAAGAGGCTTTCTACCTTTTTTGGGACGCAGGATATTCTCCTTGAATGAGGAAATCCAACGTTGAGTAAACTCCGGATCATGTTGGATATGCTGGATAAAAGCCTCGGCGTTTTGAGCCTGAGCGATTCGGATGATTGAAGGAATCGATAAGGATTCCTTTGTCAGTTTTTCCGATACGTTTTTGTAGTTTTGATGATGGAGGAGGAAGTCGATCCAGGACACCAGGTATAACGATAGGGTTACGCCTTGTTCACTCCTAAGACTGGCTCCCTCCAGATCACATAACTGTTTGGCGTTTCTGAAAAACTCCTCAATGACCCAGCGATGGGAATAATCCCCGAGGATTTTCACAGCATCCCAATGCAATTGATTGGAGAGAAAATATTTAGTGGTTCCAGCGACCGGATTGATACTTTGAACCACTCTGAATTTGCCTGAGAAGGCATTGAATTCCACGGTCGCAATTTTGGCATGATAGAGCACTTTGGCTGCTTTGCCTGTGTTTTCATCCCACTCCAGCCCACAGGTTTGGCAAGAAGGGCCTCTTTCAAAGAACTTTTCGGGAGAGAAAAGACCAAACTGTTTTTTGGCCAACCTCCCTTTGGGGGTGCGTTTGGGAGAAGCACAAGGAACCTTGATCTGATAACTGGACTTCATCTCCAGAACATAAGGTAGTCCTAACGCTTCCAGTCCTTGAATAAAAGGCGACACACAAAACCAGGAATCCGCTAGAACAGTGGACTTGGGAAAGTTCCAAGCTA
The DNA here is from genome assembly GCA_051382335.1 of Deltaproteobacteria bacterium TL4. GTDB lineage: Bacteria > SAR324 > SAR324 > SAR324 > NAC60-12 > JBBCAX01. The sequence goes on along the minus strand of JBBCAX010000441.1, from coordinate 423 downwards.
AGGCTTGTTCAATCATTTCCAAAGCCAGTTCATTTTTGGTTTTATGGGCTCGGGGTTGACCCTTTTCCCAAGGCATTCCGGAACCTTCTTGTTTGTAAAAAATACGGAGATTGATTGGAAAGCGAATCAACCCTCCATCAGTATAGTACAGGAAGACCACGCACACCGCTTTGAGATTCGTCTTGAGAACATGATCATAAAGGCAACAAACTCCATGGATCCAACGACTGAACCGACTATGATGTTGCAGGGTATCATCAATCAGAAAATAGCCACCTTCTTGGATATTGTATAGCGCTATAGTTTTTCATGTAGTTAATGGCATTTCTGCCTGTTTCTTATTTTTAATAAACTCAATAATATCAGTTACTTAAAAAATAGACAGTGCGGATTCCTCCTTAGTTGGTCAGTTTGTCCTTTTTA
>JBBCAX010000440.1:0-5577 GCA_051382335.1 Deltaproteobacteria bacterium TL4 | reverse complement strand
GTTAGGCGGCTTACTCTTCCAATTGCAGGCGTTCTACGCTTCTAAAGATAGTGATAAAATTTTTCTCATTGATCGTATTCTCAACGAACAATATGTGATGGATGAGGATAAGGTGATTCTGAAACCGGGAACACAAATCGATGCGAATTCACTCCAATCCCCCTATGATCCTGACGCTGTTTATCGTACCAAGAGGGATGACAGTGTTCAAGGATATTCAGTCAATGTGACAGAGACCTGCAATTCAGAAGGGTTAAACCTGATTAGTGATGTCCAAGTGGCGTTGGCCACACAAAGCGATAACGCTTTTGTTCAGTCAGCGATTGAAAATAGCGAACGGGTGGTCGGCAAAGTGAATGAGGTCTCAATGGACGGAGCTTACAACGATGCCTCCAATGCTGATTATGCTAAAGAAAATGCTAAAACCCTGTTTTTCACAGGAATCCAAGCCTCCAAAGGTCGCTACGTATTTCTTGTCTTAGAAGACGGGAGGGTAGTTATCATTGATGGTAAAGAGGGCGTGGTTTATGTGGCTGAAAATTACAAAAAGGAGAAGTTCAAGTTTAGGTCAACCGATGGGAAAACTCGATACTTCACACAAAAAGACATTGATAGCGGCTTGAGAAGACGACAGGTTGAACAACTTCCTAATGAAATTAAGAACCGAAGAAATAATGTTGAGGCCTCAATCTTTCAACTCGTTTATTTCACTCGTAATAATAAAACTCGATACCGAGGAATAGTAAAACATCAATTTTGGGCTAACTGTAGGGCCATGTGGAATAATTTGGTTCGGATTGCTAATTACTTGGGGGAAGTCTGTCCAGATCCAGCCTAAAACATCTTGAATTACTATGTTTTATGACAAAGTTACTCAAAACCAGCTCATGAGTTGACTTGAAACAGTAAAATATTCGGGTGTCTTTCAAAATTGATGAGAAATTTTAATTCTTCGCTGAAAAAAAAATGCATATTCAGCAACGACGAGAGTTTTCACAAAATACTTTTCACAGGGGACTCATAGATGTTTATGGTAAATTTTTCACGCATTCTCGCATCACAAATTCAGGATGCCGATTCTACCAGTATGCTCGATTTAAAAATTCTGCCATTAAGAATTATGCTGAAGCAAAGGAATTTATCCAAACTCTTCTGAAATATCGGATTCTGCTGGATAACTACATTATCAAAGGGGATGGTCAACAAAGTGATCGAAGTTGGGAGATTCAAGAATTAATAATAAAGAAGACTGATGAAAAGATATTTGAAAGAAAAAAAATATTAGAGGATACATCAAGAATTCAATCCATGCTTTATGTCAGCACGGCATTGGACTATTGGTTCACTCCAACATTGAAGTATATTGAACTTCATTCCCCATCTAATGATAAGGATCCGGACTTTGTCTTATGGCTTGAAAAACTGGACACTTTGCTTGCATCTAAAAGATGGGAAAATAAACAAAATGCTTTGACCGATGCAGCAAACGATGTGCTTAAAAAGTTGAATACTCCATCTGAACCATCCTCAAATGGGTTGAATGCTATTGAATCTGTCTCTTTAGAAGAAAAACAGTTGGATGACAAACTTAATCAGGAACTACATAGCGGAACTGATACTGAACGCTACTGGTTTCACAGGCTGGATTATTATCTTTGGAAAAAATGGAGGAATGGTTTGGCAGGAGACATTCCAGTGTTGGAAAAAAATAGTGAAAAAGATATCATATCCCAAATAGACAAGTTTCAATTCAGACAAAATCGTTCTGTAGAACATATTCATCCCCAATCCCCATCTGTTCCAGTACCGAAATGGGAAGAAGATATCATGAATAGTTTTGGAAATCTTGCGTTAATGAGTGTTTCCTCCAATTCAAGATACAGCAATAGAAGTTATGAGGAAAAGCGAGGAACATTTATCAATCTGATGAAACAATCCAGAATTGAATCACTCAAATTACTTGATATCTATCAAAACTCTGTTGAAGAGTGGACAGATGAAAAATGCAAAGTTCATCAAGATAAAATGATAGGAGTTCTTAAAGGAAGCTTAGGACGGTTCTAAATCAATGACAAAACAATTTAAACGGAGAAATAAACGATGATTTCAGTGGATCAAGTGGTAAAAAATATATTAAAAATGGTGCCTTATTACGAACAAGAAGATCCTGAGAAAAGAGGAGGCATATCGATTGGTTCGGAGGGTTCGGAGTCTCAGAGGATTATTGAAGCGATGCAACTTTCTCCTGCATCTGTATTTGAGAGTGCTGAAGATATTTTGGGATGCTATTTCCCGATGTCCAGTCCAGGAAAGATAGAGATTTACCACGAACGCATTGGATGCTTTTTCTGGAAGCTGGTAATGCCCTTTTTTAATAGCCATACGTTTATGGAGGAAGAGGATTTAAAGCGAATGGCTACTCTGACGGTCTGGAAAACTTATTCTCATGAAAAATTTCACTATTTTTCAGATATTGCCCGCCGGTTGTTCAACAAATCCTTTGATCACACCACCGAAGAGGCGCTGGCCGTGGCTCGAAGTTATCATTATTTGCAAGACCGTCGGCATCAGTGGAACAGCAAAGCAGGAATTCTGGCTGGGGTTCTTTATCGAGAGTTCGTCCCTTCCTTATTTCGTTATAAGTCACCTGGTTATCGAGATTGGGGCAAATACCAGACCGAAGATCAATTTAACCAGGGACTAGTGGATTATTTGGGACCTAGTTGTACCCATTTTCTCGGAACAAGTGGTGTTGATGTAGCCTCTATTCTCCTGAGTATTGAAAAAAGCGTGGAGAATCGAGAACACGTCAAGGTGATTGAAGATTCACTCCCATAATTTCTCATGGTTTGGCGAAGTCCCTAGCGATTAAACCACAAAAACAGTTTCCTGGATTTGCGGTTTTCGGTAAGTGGCGCCTCCGGTTTTGACCATCAGATTGGGGCGGATGAAGGCCAAACCAGAACTGTGGGTATGCCCACACAAAACGGTCAAAAATTGGCAGGGATGGGTTTCCATTGTTTTGAGCAGGATATTGCCCACGGCTTTGCAGGCAAAATGAGGCAGAAAATCCTTGTTGGAAAAATGACCCTCATGCCAGCAGGCTTCGAGAAAGGGCGGGACATGCGTGACCAGAATCACATGCTCAAAGTGTTCAAGGGCGTGAACCAGCTTGGTTTCAAGGCACACAGCAGCTTGATCGCCTAACCAATTCAGTTTTTTCCAGCGTTGTTCCTGGGTGATCTTGAACGTTTGCTTCAGCCAACGTTCCTGATTCTCAGGATTCCATTCTTCCTGACTGCTCTGAATGTCTATTTCCTGAAATCGGGCATCCGGTTCTCTTTGTGCCAATTCCTTGATCAGCACATAGTCACTCAGCAAGACGGTGGAATTCCAATAGTCTCCCAATCTTCCATCCGCCCAGCTATCATGCCCGATCAAGCCTGTAGTGGGCGTCAACGCAAGGGGTTCACAAACCGTCAGATAATGGAGTTTTTTTGATGCGCTCAACAGAGGTTGAAGGTCAGCCCTGACGTTCTCAATTGATCCCTTGTAATAATCATGATTCCCCAACACAAAGAATATCGGGCATTCCCAGTATCGATCCATCCTTTGCAGAAAATCACAAACATCCGGCGCTTCTCCAATATCACCACTGATCAGAATGCCTTCAGGGCTCAACGCACGAACTTGCTCCAGAAAGTGTTCTACGGCGGCATCTGCCAGAAAGTTGAGGTGAATGTCCGTCAACCAGATGAGTTTCATAGCGATTTCCTTAAAATTGAATAATGAATGATTCGAAGCTTTCCGTAAGATTATGGATTTATTTTACCACCGCAGCTTCAAACAAATGGGTTTTGATCCGTCTTTTTACATCCCCCAGACTTTGATGGAGTGATTACCTCGTTTGCGATGTTTTCGGAAGATTTTTTCTTCCCATAATTTTCCGGGTGTTCGATCAAAAATAAGCAGGTGTCCTTCAGAAAGGCCACACAAATCCATATAATCTGCGGTTTGGGGCAGGGCTTCCTTAAGAGTGAACTCCAGGTTCTGCCTCAGCAATTTGAGTTCAATGACCACTTTTTGTTTGCCTCCCGGGTAGTTCCAGATCAAGAGCAAATCGACCCGTCTCATGCCCAGTCCATACTCCCGATTCACTTGACCGCCCCCATTGATGATGCGTTGCAGGAACGCTTGCAGAAGCAAGTGCGGTCCAGCTTCCTTATAGTCAAACCGTTCGATCCAGGCATCCGCATTCTCACGAAAAAACTCCTGAAATCGATGTAACAGTTTGTCGATATCCAGGGAACCATCCGCTTGGAGATACCACAAACTTTCCTGAACAATGGTTTGCTGAACTGAAGAGGTTAGCATTCTGGGAATGATTTCCTGATAGATTGGATTAGAAATTTTGAGCTGTGGACGGCGCTGAATGAGTCCTAAATCTTCGGCATATTGTAAATCATCTTCAGGGATTTCCATCACTTCCTCTCCGAGCAAAATAGGGAGAATGACTCGCTTGATGCGTTCTTCTTTCAATTTATCGCTCAGTTGATCCAGATGCGTATCGCGGCGTAAAATCAGGTGTTCTTTGGCTTGTTCCATCATTTCCAGAGTGATGGGGTGAGCGCGATTTTGACCTTCCGGAATTTCAAAACAGACTTCCTGAGCCAAGGCATTCAACAGCCAAGGCTGCCCCTGTGTCAGTTCCCAAGCACGTTGCAAGGCTTCGGGCGCAAAGCTTTGTCCGGTTTCTTGGGTGTGTTGAAGATAAAGCTGTTCCAGTTCTTTTTGAGTAAAATTGCCCAGCCGCAAGGATTTATCTTTGATGTTGAAGGCACTGCCCCCCGTAATGATTTCCTTGCCTCCTTGATGCATTCGGTAATCCCGGACATCCCGCACTCCGCACAAAACGATGCTTTGAGGAAAAGCTTGCGGGCGTTTGTCATATCCCGATCTCAGTTGACGCAACACGGAAATCAAGCTATCCCCCACCAAGGAATCCACTTCATCCATCAATAAAACAAGAGGAAGGGGCGAATGTTGACTCCATTGACTTAAGGCCTCATTCAAAGCGGCATCGGCTCCGCTTTGTTCAAAAATGGAAACAAACCGTTCCTTCAAAAATCGATCCTTGAGGGAGAGTTCTGCTCTGGAAGCCAATTCATTCAAAATCGCACGAATGGCTCGTTCCACATGCTCCCGAGCCGCTTGAGCCACTTCCACATTGATATAGAGGCATCGGTATCGCCCCTGAGTGTTCAAATAATCCCGCAATGCCAGCAAACACGAGGTCTTACCGGTCTGACGAGGCGCATGAAGCACAAAATATTTTTCTTCTTCCAACAGATTCAGGATCGATTTCAGATCCAATCGTTGCAGGGGCGATAAACAATAATGTTTGGAAGGATTGACTGGTCCGGAGGTGTTAAAAAACATCATATATGAGTCTGTTTATTTAGTTGTTTATCTAAAATTTCTATAAATTTTATTTCGACGAACTTTTTTTAAAAAAAGTCCAACCAATTTCATTTCGCCTGTCTTTTTTTATAAAAAGCAAAACAATTACCCAAAATA
>JBBCAX010000439.1:0-2323 GCA_051382335.1 Deltaproteobacteria bacterium TL4 | reverse complement strand
CAACGTTTGCGTGACGGGCGGCAGACCAACGGTGAACGTCGGAAAAGTCACTGCCCTCACGAGTTACTACAAAATGTCGAAAAAAAACGCTGGTCTGCCGTACCGTCAACGCCGAGTTGGGCTGGTTCCTACCTCTGACTTTCGTTCTGGCATAGTCCGCATATTCCATTTTCTTCAATCACTGCTTCATGGATTTATACTTGACACAATGAAATTCCCATCATGAGAAAATGTTGGTCAAAGGCAAAAGTTTGATTAATCTCATACCTTTTACAAACAGCAAAGCTGACACAATCTGTAAACGACAGCACAGCCGAATCATATTTTCGGAAGGTGGATACGGCTTCATTAAAGATGACTTCATCGGTATGAATCATTCGTAAAATACCTGTATCCTTAGAAAGTGTGAGTAAATCCAAGCATTGAAGAGCAAGGTGATGACTTGCGTCATAGCGTACTCGGGTGATTGTTTCATCAACTACATAGTCTGTTGTGAGAAATCGTGCTTGTTGTTTTTTCAAACAGGTATAGATGCTAACAGCTTCACGATGATACTGGTCAGAAGTATCTATTAATGCTATCCATGCCCCTGTATCAACAAAGATCATTTGGGTTCCTTCCTGCTATAGAGAATGGTGTCATGATTTACTGACGCCTTTGTTTGTCCTGTTTCACAGATTCCAATTAATCGGTCAAGGGCGGCATATTCCTCTGTTTGCTCAGGTTCAACTATTTTAACATCCAAGAGAACTTTTTCTTTTGTAATTTCTCTGAAAATCTCATTCATTGGAATCAAAAATCCATTAGCTTGCTTTATGGCCTCAACTTTCATCGTTTTTTCTCCTTTTTAGAATGATTCTTTTTGCATTGAACAAGGACGTTCAAAAATACGATTGAGCTTTCGTGACACTGCTTCTAAGGGGCCAACGTTTGCGTTGACTGGCGGCAGACCAACGGTGAACGTCGGAAAAATCACTGTCCTGATGCGTTACTACAACTTGTCGAAAAAAAAAGCTAGTCTGCCGAACTGTCCTCGCCGAGTTGGGCTGGAATCTATCTCTGACTTTCGTACTGACATAATCCTCATGCCTCTTTTTTCTTATTTCCCATTTTTTAACATTGATTTTTATATTGATTAACAGCACGTTATGGCTCAATATTGCCACACATCATTTTTGTTACCAGTGGTGTCAGAACCTCCAAAAACCCAAATCTTGTTATTAAAGACCACAGAATAATGACCATTTCGAGCAGTCCAAGGAACAGAGGAAGTCGCTTGTTCCCAATTGACTCCATCACTTGAAGACCACACATCATTTTTGTTACCTCCTGCTGTTTCGCTATATCCGCCAAGAATCCAAATTCTATTATCAAAGACTACAATTCTATGACCTCTTCTTGCAGACCAAGAAGCTGAAGAAACGGCTTCAATCCAATTAATTCCATTACTCGAATACCACACATCATTTTTGTCACCTGCTGTATCACTTCCTCCAATAACCCAAATCTTATTATCGAAGACGACCCCTTTGGAAAACCTACCACTCCACGGAGCGGAAGAAGTAGCTTCAGTCCAATTGATACCATCGCTTGAATACCACACATCATTTTTTCGCACGCTTGCCGTTCCTCCAATAACCCACATTTTGTTATCAAATACGACGTTGACCTGACCAAACCGTTTAGCCCATGAAGCGGAAGAAGTAGCTTGTGTCCAATTAATGCCATCGCTTGAATACCACACATCGTTTAGAAGATCGGTTCCATTAAATCCCGCAATAACCCACATTTTATTATCAAATACTACACTTGTATGATGCCTTCGAGCAACCCAAGGTGCTGAGGCAGTCCTTTCTGTCCAATTAACACCATCGCTTGAATACCACACATCATTCTTGTGAACACTATTTTCAGTTATCCCTCCAAGCACCCATATTTTGTTATCAAACACAACGCTGATAGGATCAAATCGAGCACTCCACCCAGATGAAGCAGTCACTTGCGTCCACACTCTATTTTCTAGATTGCTTCCTGCTTGCAAACTGTACTTCAAATTTCCTGAACTATCTCGCCAAATCAAATCGGGTTTACTGTCTCCATCGAGATCATTGACTTCAAGTTGTTGGGCATCGGCTCCGCTGACGGCGGTTTTGGCTTCGCCGAAGGTGACATCTCCGGCAAAAGATGGGCTGGTAATGACTACGAGACTTAAAAGCAGAAGGATGATTCTTTTGTACATGGTTCCCCCTCGGGAAAGGTTGTTTGAAGTGCTGAGCCGAAGGGCCCAACGTCAGCGTGACGGGCGGCAGACCAACGGTGAACG
>JBBCAX010000438.1:0-17387 GCA_051382335.1 Deltaproteobacteria bacterium TL4 | reverse complement strand
CTTCCTGCCCCTGGAAGCATTAGCGTGAAGGCCCCAAGATTCACAGCGTTTCCGGAGTAGCTTAGGGTTTTGGTATCCGCGATATCAATAATGGAAGCCGCGGTATGCGTGATATTTCCTGTGATACTGAGGCTGTCATCCACAGCCAGAGTTCCCGCGTTTAGAACAACGGCTGAAGCCAGAGTTCCGGTGCCATTGAGCTTCAAGGTCTCACCACTATCCACGCTCAGGCCGCTGGTAACCGTCAGGGTTTTGCCACTTGCCACGTCAATCGGCAGACTCGCGCTGAGGTTCAAAGTCGTGATGGTCAGGGATTCGTCCACATCCAAACCTTTACCCGCGGCGCTGATCGCTGTCGAGACGGTGACCACACCGAGCGTTCCGCCTCCATTGAGTTGGAGTTCACTGGCGGCATCATTCAAGATGATCGCGTTCGTGTTATTGAAGGCGCCAGCCCCTGAAAAAGTCAAAGTAGCAGCCCCAACATTCACTGCGGCCCCGGAATAGGTTAAAGTTTTGGTACTCGCAATACTGATGCTGGAAGCCGCTATATGAGTGAGGTTGCCTGAAAGAGTGATGTCACTTTCTACATCCAGGGTACCGGCATTTAAAACAACGGAGGAAGCCAGGGTTCCTGTTCCGCTGAGCATTAAGGTTTCTGTCGCATCAACCGTTAAACCACTGCCAATCGTCAACGTTTTATTATTATCAACATCGATAGGAAGACTTCCACCCATATTCAAGGTTGTGATGGTGAGTGAGTCGTTCACATCCAGACCCTTACCTATCGTTGAAATTCCAGTTGAAACGGTAACCACATTAATGGTACCTGTGCCAGCGAGTTCCAACTCACTCGATGCATTATCCAGGGTAATCGCATTCGTATTGCTGAAGGCTCCTGCCCCTTGTATGGTTAGAGTAAAGGCACCTAGCGTGATTGCGTTTCCTGAATAGATCAGAGTAGTCCCTGTCGCAAGATTGATAAAGGATGAAGCGGTATGGGTTATGGCATTTGAAATGCTGGTGTTGACGTCGACATCCAAGGTTCCACTATCAAGGATGATATTTCCAGAAATTGCGCCAGAGGAACCATTGAAGGTAAACGTTCCATTTGAAGAGAGCTTTAATCCCCCATTAAACGAGACATCTGCCGCAGCGTTGAAGGCAATTGTTTCGGACGCATTATCCAAGGTAACTTCATTAGCAATAGTGAGGCCGGTTGTTGTGGAACCCAAGGTTAAGGTACTATTCCCCAGATTCAGGGTCGCAATGGTCAGGGCTTGATCCGAAGTTAAGGTAGCGTTTGTGGTTAAAGTCAGATTCGTTGAGGCCGTTGTCAAAGTGGCGCCTGTCATATTCAAAGACGCCCCTAAGGTTAACGTGCTTCCACTGATATCAACAGTTGCTAAATTCGGAGTTAATGTGCCATTGACCGTTAATCCTCCATTAAGGTCCAATATCCCTGAGGAATTTAAGGTCATGGTCAGAGGTGACACAACTGTTAGCGTATTGCTGAGGCTTAATGTTTTTGTATCCGCAATATCAATGACAGAGGATGCGGTATGAGCCAAAATGCCGGATAACGTTACTCCTTGGTCCACATCCAGGGTTCCTCCAGCAAAAGTGAAATTTCCCGAAATCAAACCACCAGCACCGGTAATGTTTAAAGTTCCTCCGGTTTGAAGGGTAAAGGTTCTTGTTAGAGGGCCGCCAGTACCATCCCAAGTCAGAGTATGACCACTCGCAATGATATAATTATCGTCAGCATCACCACAGTTAGCGTCATTGTAAACATTGGTGCCATCTCCCAGAAGCGTCCCGCTTTGCACACTGGTACAATTTTCGTTGGCGGCACGAATAGGCATATCCAGCAGGACGAATATCAGCAGTATTCCTATCCATATGGCCTGATTTTTAAATCTCTTACGAAATGAAAGCATGATGCTAATGAACTACAGATGTTCGTGAAATTTGTGTCCAAGAGATAAAACGTCTCACCCCTTTTTGGAGGAGTGGATGTGCCTTCTAGAGACATAAAGGATAGGGGAGGATGAGCTTTGAATTGACTTCTATTTTAAGCGGTAAGAAGCCCTAAGGCAATTTTGTTATTTTTCTACTTGAACAACGCACTAGTCCCCGATCAATAATCGCACAAATAATACATTAAACAATAAATTCCAAGTTCTATTTGATGAATGTGAACTAAATGAGATTTTTTTGTTTGATTTTTCATCTTTTAATCAGTATAGAACCCAAATAAAATCAGACTTACAATTCACCCACATAGTTTGTTCAATGAAATTTTATAAATTTGTTACACTTATTATTCTCGGATTATCACTTGCGCCGCATTTGAGTTTGGCAGAGCAGCAGCAATACGGCCAACTGCGACTGGATAAAGGCCTGTTAATTCTTGTTCGGCTAGGTCATGTCTCCCGCTATGAAGCTCCTCAGACGGGGATCAGGATTGACGTTCATGACTATTTGAGGACCGGACCTCAATCCCGGGCTTCTCTCAAGATAGACCAGAATCAATCCACGATTGATTTTGGTGGAAATGCGATTTTACAGATAAAACCCTGGAAAGTAGATAAAACGACGGGTTTTGTACGATTGCTGATTGGTAAAATTCTTGCCGCAACGGCAAAGATAAAAAACAATAAGCCTCTCAATATTTTGACAACCTCAGCCAATGTAGGTGTAAAAGGGTCCGTAGCAAAAATCGAAGCAAATTCAGAGGCCATGTCTTTAGCAAACCTTGAAGGGACCATGGGTTTGAAAAAACGCGAGGCACGTCAACTCACACTGATCCAACCCGGAATGATTGGTATTGCGAAAGATGACGGAAAGGCTACCGCCTACGCAGTAGTTAATGAAAATTTCAATCGACCCAAACCATCAAAAAAGTCAAAGGAGGACGATTCCAAGGAGACGCCCCAGGGAGAGTCGAAAAGCCAGGAGATGAAAGCCTCCCAAGCTGGAAAAGAGACAGCAAAAACAACAGAGACACCAGGAGCACAAACCTCAACGGAGCAAGAAGTCGTCGTTAAAGAGCCCGCCCCAACGGAAGAAGCGGAGACAGCCGATTTTGAAGAAAACCTGGACACTCAGGATATTAAAATTCCCGAAGCTCCAAGCGGTATTGGGAACGAGGAGTTTTTAGCTATTCAGAATAATAACGTCAACCTTTCTGAAGCAACAGTAATCGCACAGGTGAGTGAAGGCTCCGAAGAAGAAAAAATGCAAACTGACGATCAAGAAGAGGAAGGCTCTAAAGAAGAGGAAGGCGTTAAAGACGAAAAAACTCAAGAGGACTCTGAAAAAATCCAAGCTGACGATCAAGGGGAAGAGACTCAAGAGGAAGACACTCAAGAGGGAGACACTCAAGAGGATGATGTCCGAGAGGATGATGTTGAGGACAAAGGAACTATTGAAGAGAAAGAAGAAGAACCTTTTGATCAGTTTGAAAACGCGGAAGAACCGCAAAAAGCGGAAGAGCTCGAATTATCGCAAGAACCTGAGACACCGATCACTGAGGATACCTCCGTAATTGAGGCACCTATCATTGAACCACAAGACGTTAATTTGGATGATATCGTAAAAAGTGTGGAAGATCAGGTTGATCAGGGAACAAGCGGACAAACCGATATCAAAGCCAGAGTAAAGATTAACATTGAGAAATAAGAGCTTCCTCATTCTGAAAAAACATACATTTTAAGGAGCACAACGTTGAGGAAATCATTCATCATCACCCTCGTTACATTGATACTGTGTCTCATGGGATGGGCTGGCAGGATTTTCGCTCAATCAAGTGAAGAAGCACCTCAAATATTAACAACGGATTTGGAACGGAGACAAAAAGTTAATGAGGCTGAGCTTACCGTAAGCTTTGTGATCTACGATGATGATGAAATCACACAAATTTATATCAACGATCAACCACAAACATTCGAACCTGGGGAAAATGTGATTCTAACCAAGAATTTCACGTTAGCTTTAGGTAGAAATCTCATTAAGGTTGTGGCTATTGATGAAAAAGCAAATCAACGGGAAAAGCTCTATTTAGTGGCTTATGGAGAAGGAGTTCCCCTCCTTGAGGAAGAGGAAGCAACTCAGGATCAAGCGAAATCGGAAAAACTCAGTTGGATGACTGTTTTTGGCGTACAGTATGAGTTGGATGATAACCCTACGAGTGACTTAAGTTCTCCAATTCCAGTAGGAGGTATCAAATTAGAAGGTTTGGTTGAAGACTCAGATCAACCTGATTTCCGTACCGCTTTAAATGCCATCGCTATTTTAACTTATGGTAAATATAATGCTTTGATTGGTGCCAATATCAGTCAATATGCCAAGCCTCAATACGAGTCTTTGAAATCCGAAGTACTTTTCCTGGGAGGAGGACAACGGCCTAAAGCCACAGATAATGGCTGGTTATTGAACTATATGTATTTAAAAATCAATGTGGGAGGAAAGGCCTTTTCTCAAAACCAAATGGTCTCCTTGGGATATCAATTTGCTCACCAGGCAAAAAATGAATCCAATACCAAGAACACACTCAGCCATTCTTACACATTGAAAAATTTTGAAAATGCGGAGTCAGGTACGCAACAGGATACCAAATGGGAGTATTATAATCTGGATAAAGAAAAACAGGATTCGTTTAGGGGCATTTTTGCGTCTGGAAACGGAAGCGCTGGACTTCCGGAATCCGAGTTTTCGTATAGGAGTCTTGATTTTGACTGGAGCAACAAATGGACTTCCGGATGGCTGTATGAGGTGGGGACCGGGGTTGAAAAACGGGACTTTCCGAAGGTACAACCGCTGATTAAGGGAACCGGGATAGGCGATACCCGAGTCGATTTACCCTTAAGATTTTCTACAGCCCTGGGTTGGCTTTTCAAAAACCAATGGACCTTGAACTATAATTTCAACTATACGTTTAACCTTTCAAATAAAAAACCTTATGTGCGGATACTTCAGGGCCTTAACTTCCAAGGAACCTTTTAATGGTATAGGGCTGATATGTTAATACAAAGATTTTGCTTGATTCCCTTCTGGCTGGCCTTTTTGACATGGACCTTTCTCATCAGCGGATGCGATGATGAGACGACCACCACACCAAACACCTTGCAGATTAACCTGTGGGACCTTCAACGTCAGATGGGCATTGATCCAACCCAGAGTCGCTTAAAATCGTATGAAGAATCGCCGGCAACAGAGGTCATTAAAACGTTAATACTTGGCCCATTGACATTTAAAAATCATGGTTCCCCTTATGATCCTGAAGCCCCGGTCGACCCGAAAATTGAAGATGCTCTGAAGAAAGATATTCCTAATTCCGCAGGCTATTTAGCTTTTGTTAATTTGCCAACTCAAGCAGAATATGTTGAATTTAAAGTTCCTGAAATATCAGATGGATGGCAAATCATTGCGATTGGTTCTAAAAACGTGTTACTTGGCGAAGGAGATCTGAGTGATGAAAGTAACAAGGATTCAATCGTGTACTATGGATTTTCCAAAGAAACTTTTAAAGAATCCAAAGACATAAAAGATTTCACACTTCTTATCAAACGTGCCTGTACGGGAAAACCTACCCCAAAGGGATGCGCAACCTACGATGGCAAAAAAAAAGCAATTGTTACCTCCGCAATAGAAATATTAGGAGTTAAAACAACAAAAGAGGGTTCCGATGTGGTCACCTCACTTATTAAGTTTCCTATTGTTGTTCGTTCAAAACCTTCAGAGTTCCAAAAAACCGCGGAAGAGGCAAAAAAATTGCTTGATGACTTAGCTGTTGAACTTAGCCAAAAAGCAGAAATCCCCCGATTAACCGTCATTACAACCCACAAATTGAATCCCACTGAAAAACCGGAATGCCAGAACCTGCCTGACACCGCTACTACTGTCGATGAATATAAAAAAAACTGTGAAATTCAGGAATATACGTGGGTGTATTTCAAAGAATAAACAGATTGACCATCCGGGTTCTTTGGTGTACCCCTTAGGTTGCCATGAGCCTCACTTTCCTACGGCCTTCTTTCACTAAATAAAGAAGGAATTTTTGCTCCAGAACTGACGTTATCATAAGTTTCTAAACACGCTCACCGAAAGAGGGCAGACATGAAGGGTTATTTTGAAAGTCTTTCTTCGCTTCAAGAACATCTGCAAAAGGAGCCTGGACAACAAACGATTGGAGGTATTATTGGAGAGTTTGATCTCTATAATGCCTGGCATTTGCCTTGCCTTGAATTTGCGAAAGAACGGTGTGAACTCTTGGTAGCTCTCCTATGGGAAGATGAAAAGATTCGTCAGCACCATAAGGGGAATCCCCCCTACACCGCATTGAAAGTGCGGGCAGAATTGTTATTGGGAACGCAGTACGTGGACTATGTTCTGCCTGTTTCGGAATTGTGTGAAATTGTTCCAAACTTGCGGTTTGAATGGCTGATTGAGGGAGGATCCGGGATAGAGCCCTTGTTGAACTTTCACGCGGACTTAAAATCAAGTACACTGAAAACGGACTCAGTCCAGCCGTATTTTTCCGACCTTCAGGCGACACAGGAGTTATTATCCCGTGTTCGAAAGACCAAAAGTTCAACGCCCTTTGATGAGAAATTCGCCAAAACGAGTCAACGTAAAGTGGTCAGTGAAAAAAAAATTATTGAAGAGTGTAAGTGTTGGAAAGAACAAAGCAAAAAAGTAGTTACAACCAACGGAAGTTTTGATATTCTTCACTTGGGCCATCTTCGTTATCTGCAACAGGCCAAAGAGCTCGGTGATTTATTGATTGTACTTGTGAACGATGACGCCTCCATCACGGAACATAAAGGAAAAGATCGCCCCTTGTTTACACAAAAAGAACGAATGAGTGCTTTAGCGGCCTTTGAGTGCGTGGATTATGTGGTCCCTTTCCGTGGGGATAATCCTTTGTATCTGTTAAAAGAGCTTCACTCCGACTTACATATAAAAGGGGGTAGTTATGTTGAGGAACGGATTGCTCAGGAAAAAAAAGTCCTAGAATCCGGGGGAGGTCAGTTTGTCTGCCTGGAGTTAATTGAAAATTTTTCAACCACACACTTGGTACATCGAATACTTCAATTTGAATAAATTTTAATCGCGGATTCCCGCAAGTGATTATTTTTTAGGCAATGGCAAAATCGAAGACGGACGATTGGCCTTTCTTAATTAATAAATAGTGATAAATATCAGTAAGTTCATCGACTTTTACAGTTTCTCCAACAGTGGCATGTTCCTTGCGGAAAGGAGTGTGATGTCAGTTACTTTTAAAAGAACCAAGGTTGAAATCCGACCTTAGAACTTAACAAACGCACTCTCCGTATCAAAGGTTACTTGTATGTAACTCAGAATAGAGGTAAATAAGGAAGTAAGGAGATACCATGAAAAAAATTGAGGCCATCATCAAACCATTCAAACTGGATGAAGTCAAAGAGGGCTTGTCCGCGATTGGAATACAGGGGTTGACCATTTCCGAAGTTAAAGGCTTTGGACGGCAGAAGGGACATACAGAGCTCTACCGTGGAGCGGAATATGAAATCGATTTCTTGCCAAAAATCAAAATAGAGATTGTCGCTTCTGATGATCAGTGCAATGAGATTATTGAGATTATCCAAAATAAATCCAAAACAGGAAAGATTGGAGATGGAAAGATTTTTGTTTATGACTTGGATCAGGTTGTGCGCATTCGTACCGGAGAAACGGGAGAAAGCGCCTTGTGATCGTCTTACGGAGGAAAGATGAACTATGATAATCTTTCCTCCAGCAAGTCGACACAACAGATTCTTGCGGAAGTCAGTAGAATCATCACGTCCTCCCACGATGCGAGCGAAACCCTGGCGCAAACCGCCCGAATGGTTGCAAAGCACCTGAAGGTCGATGCTTGCTCTATTTACGTCTACAGCGCTGAAGAGGAAGCGCTTGTATTAAAAGCGACGTTTGGGTTGAATGCCTCTGCGGTAGAAACCGTCAAAATGCCGCTGTCAGAGGGATTGGTCGGATTGGTTATGGAATTATCCGAACCTGTCCAAGTTGCAGAAATGTATCGCCACCCTCGTTTTAAGTACTTTCCACAAACCAATGAAGATAATTTTTCTTCCTTTTTGGGCGTACCGCTCATTGAGCACCGCAAAACCTTTGGCGTTTTAGTAGTTCATACCTGTGAATGTCGGAATTTCACTGAAGCAGAAGAGGAAATACTGATCACCATTGCCTCCCAAGTTGCCAGTTTCATCACCAAGGCTTTACTGATCAAGCAACTTGATCTCTCCTCAGATCAATATGATGAGGAAAAGAATGACCCGCTTTACAATGTTTCCAGTCGCATTAAAGGGGCTCCTATCGCCCCGGGATATGCGCTAGGCAAAGCCATTCTGCTTCAGCAAACGACCTTGGAAGAGCCTGAACGCAAAAGTGATCTTTCCGTTCAAGAAGAGATCCTCGCCTTCAAAGAAGCTCAGGAACATGCCATCACCGACTTGTTGGAAGTTATTGATAAAGTTTCGGAGTACTTACCCCCTGAAGAAGCCGCCATCTTTCACGTACACTTAATGTTTTTGGAAGATCGTGGGTTCATCGAAAAGATTGAAAGAAATATTGAAATGGGGACGACTGCGGTTTGGGCCATTTACGATGTCGTGCATGAGTATCTCCGAGCGTTTGAAGCTATTGATGATCCCTATCTCAAGGAGAAAGGCTCTGATTTAAAAGATGTTGGGAACCGTTTACTTCATTATTTTGGACATGGTTCCTTGTCGATTACCCAAAAGGAAGGCATCTTGGTAACACGACAACTCCTCCCTGGAGATGTTGTGCGTTTAGATCCCAGAAAAATTAAAGGGTTGATCACGTCATCAGGGGGAGCTGTTTCTCATGCGGCCATTGTCGCCAGGTCTTTACTGATTCCCGCTATTTGTATTCCAGAACATGAATTGGAGGAAATCGAAGAAGGGGATCGAGTCGCCCTTGACGGCAAACTGGGTTATGCGATCATCAACCCTGAGCAAAAGGAAATCAGTGAGTTTCAGAATTTGCTTCTGGAACAAAATCAGTACCGGGATTATTTAGAAAAATTCAGGGATCATCCCTGCATCACACTAGACGGATACGGTTTCTCCATTCATGCCAATATCGGCATGCCCAGTGAGTTGTCCCAACTCGCTCATTATGGCGCTGAAGGCGTGGGCTTGTTTCGATCAGAAATTTATTTCCTTTCTTTGGATGCATACCCGAGTATTCAACAACAAACTTCAATTTATGCCAAGGTTGTTGCAAGTGTTTATCCGCCTCAATTTGTTGTGTTTAGAACACTGGATATTGGTGCGGATAAAGCAGCTCCCTATATGGGATTTGCGCTAGAGGAAAATCCCTTTTTAGGGTATCGAGCTCTTCGACGACAACTGCAAAAACCTGAGGTATTAAAATCTCAAATCAAAGCCATTCTGTTGTCTGCCTTAAATCAAAGCCATGTCAAAATTCTATTTCCCATGATTTCCCAATTGACGGAGTGGCATCAAGCAAAACAGATTTACAGGGACTGCCGTAAAGAACTGGAACAGCAAGGTCATCAATTACCTCACATTCCCTTGGGAATGATGTTTGAAATTCCCGCGGCAGTATTGATGTGTGATCAATTTATGAAAGAAATTGATTTTGGTTCTATCGGAAGTAATGATTTGACGCAATATATCATGGCTGTTGATCGTAACAACCCTATGGTCACTCACCTCTACGACCCTTTGCATCCTGCTGTTTTGAAAATGATTCACACCTTGGTCCAGTCGGCCCATCGTCACAATAAACCGTTAGAGTTGTGTGGAGAGATGGCCTCCGACCCCGATGGCTGTATCATTCTACTCGGTCTTGGAGTCACAAGACTCAGTATGAATGCCCCCTTGATTCCGGTAGTTAAAGCAAGGCTGACGTCTATCTCTATAGAAACCGCGCAGGAATTAGCCCAGTTTGCGCTTCAAGCATCTTCTGCGGAGGAAGTTCGTACAAAAATCGCAGAGGTTGTTCCTATCCTTCCGCTTCATTCCTGATTATAACTATGCTGCCACGTATTCACTTACTGTACGGAAATGAATCACTCAAACTCAATGAAACGCTGAAGGTCATTGTCGATAAATTTTTGGAAGGACAAGATCCTTCACTCAGTTTTGAGCGGTTTGACGTTGCAGAAATACTCAAAGAAGGTGGAGGCTCAGCGGTAGAAAGAGTTGAAGAATTTAAATTGATTTGTGAGACGCCCCCTTTTCTTTCAGATCGGAAGTTGATTCGCTTAGACAACGTTGACCGTCTTAAAGGATCCGTAAGTAAGAAAAAAGGAGAAAACAACACCCTTGGAGCACAATTCGCGGAAACTGTATCCAACTATCTCAAAAATCTGCCAGACTATTGCAGTATCATTATGACGAGCTCGGTCACCCGAGAGCAGGAAATCAATAAAAACTTACTCAAAATCGTACAAACCCAGGGGAAAGTACTCAAATTTGTGGTTTATGAGGATAACTCCCCTATCGCATGGATCCTTGAAAGAAGCAGTCAAAAAGGGATGGCGTTAACTTCAGCCAACGCTCAACTCCTGATAGAGTTAGTGGGGAATGATTTAAATGACCTGAACCAGGAACTGGAAAAACTATCGCTCCTGTTCCCACAAGCTTCGTCCCTCAGCAATGAAGCGCTACTTCAACATGTGCATGGAAACAAACATGCCACCATTTTTCGGATCACCCAGGCACTCTCTCAAAAAAATATCCTACCCGCTTTAGAAACGCTGGATCAAGTGCTTATGGAGTCGTCTAACACCCATATCCTCTTGTTCACTTTGATCGCGCAACAATTCAAAAAACTGTTAAAGATTCATTATCTATTTCAGCAAAACGCAAATGAAAATAAGATCCTGGGAACCTTGGGGATGCCGCCATTTCTCGGAAGCCGTTTGGTCGCACAAGCAAAAAATTTTTCCCTAGGTGAACTTGAAGCCATCCTTTTGGAATTAGCACGGTTGGACATTCCGCTGAAGTTTCATTCCCAAGATGCACGGTGCCTTTTACAAAATCTTTTTCAACAAATATGTTCTGGCAAATTCAAAGCTCAACACACTTAACCGAATACCGCCTTGTGCCTAAGAAACCGATGAAAAGACTTGTAATCGAGTTTTTGATGGTGTATTCGAAGTCTTCAAAATAAATCCTCTAAAAATCGCTACTGACGTTCCGGTATAGAGTTGAACAAATGACCTGTGTTTTAAACAGGCGTCTTGACATCGTTGACTCTGAAGAAACGTATGGATTTTGTTAAAGACCTCCCAAAGTTTCTTGGTTATCATTCGTTGACAACTCCTTGATTTGGAACATAGAAGTAAGGTCTCCTCTCTATTTTAGTCAGAGGAACCGGATACGATTCATGGAGGAAAGTACAGTCAGGAACTGTTTTGCATTTTGTAGGAGAAATTGATTATGATTCAGGTCAAGTCATTATGCAAAGATTTTGGTGCATATCGTGCAGTGGATGAGGTCTCCTTTAATTTGGAGAAAGGCGAAGTGTTGGGATTTTTAGGTCCGAATGGTGCTGGAAAATCGACGACCATGAAAATGCTGACTTGTTTTCTAAGGCCCACTTCAGGGACTGCGGTTGTTGGGGGTCATGACATTTTGAAAGCCCCTCTTGAGGTACGGAAACTCATTGGCTATTTGCCTGAGAGTGCGCCCTCCTATCAAGAAATGTTAGTCGAAGAGTTTTTGAAATTTGCGGGAGAAGTTCGAGGCTATACCGGGAAAGAATTGCAGAAGCGAGTGGACCATGTTTTGGAGATTACCGCACTGCAAGATGTGCGATATCAAATGATTGATACCTTGTCCAAAGGGTATCGACAAAGAACCTGTTTGGCTCAAGCCTTACTGCATGAACCCCCTGTCCTTATTTTAGACGAACCCACTGATGGTTTGGATCCCAACCAAAAACACGAAGTTCGAACGTTGATCAAACAAATGAGTGAACAACGTGCCATTTTGGTATCGACGCATATACTTGAGGAAGTCGAAACCGTTTGTACCCGGGCCTTGATCATTGCCAATGGGAAATTGGTCGCCGATGGTTCCCCTGAAAATTTATTGGCTCGTTCCAGTTATCACAATGCGATCAGCCTTACGGTAATACAGGGAAATACAGAGCAGTTACTTGCTGGGTTAAAACAAGTTGAAGGAGTGGAGTCCGTTGCGGTTTTGGAAGAGGAAAACAAGGAAGACGTATCCTTGCAAATTTTCGCAAAATCGGGACAATCGATACATCATCAAGTTGAAGACTATATTCGAACCCAAAAACTTTCTGTGGCTCAACTTTTTGTGGAGCGCGGACGTTTGGATGAAGTATTTCGGAAGTTAACGTTAGGAACGGCTCAATGAGCAAGAAGCCTACCGCCATCATCAAAGGAAAACATGAGTGGACTATTGCCAATCTTTAAGCGGGAGTTATTCAGCTATTTTCGTTCTCCTGTAGCTTATGTATTTATTGTCATTTTTTTAATGTCAAGTGCAGGCTGTACCTTTCTGCTGGGAAATTTTTATCGTTCGAATCAGGCCAGCTTGGAAACCTTCTTTCTGTTTCATCCTTGGCTGTACCTCTTTCTGATTCCTGCGGTTGGAATGCGTTTATGGGCCGAGGAACGTCGATCGGGAACTGTGGAACTCCTGATGACCATGCCTGTACCCATGATAACGGTAGTTTTTGCAAAATTTTTAGCGGCCTGGGCTTTCATTGGACTTTCGCTAGTATTGACTTTTCCGATGACCCTCACGGTCAACTACTTGGGCGAACCGGATAACGGTCCGATCATTGCGGGATATTTGGGAAGTTTTTTGATGGCAGGAGCCTACCTGGCCATTACGAGCTGTACCTCCGCCTTGACCAAAAATCAGGTCATTAGCTTTATTTTAAGCGTTGTTCTTTGCCTGATCCTCGTTTTGTTAGGATGGGGGGTGATGTCTGATATTCTGAACTCAATGTTTCCCATTTGGTTATCGGATTTAATCAGTCAGTTTAGTTTTACCACCCATTTCAACGCCATTCGCCGTGGTGTCGTGGACTCACGAGATTTAATTTATTTTCTTTCCATTATCGTTTTTATGTTGATGGCTAATGTAGCCATATTAGATTCTCATGAATCACTCTAAGGGAGGGTTTTTATGAATCGGCAACATCTGTCCTATTCTAGTGTAACTATTGCTTTACTGTTTGTTTGTTTGATCGCGATTAATCTGATCGCCTATTTTTTACCCCTGCGTTGGGATGTGACAGAGGATCAGCTCTATACCATTTCCGAAGGCACGAAAAAAATTGTTGCGGGGATGGAAGATCCCATGACCCTGAAGTTCTACTTTTCCAAAAGTAATGAGGAACTCCCGACTCACTTCAAGAGCTATGCACAGCGTATTGAAGAATTATTGGGAGAATATGTTGCCTTGTCAAAGGGAAAGATCACGCTTGAGGTTTATGACCCAAAGCCGGACACAGATGAAGAAGAGTGGGCAAAAAAATATGGTATCCATGAAGTCCCGCTCCCCAGCGGAAGTGCCGTCTATTTTGGAATGGTCTCCATTGTGCTGGACCGTGAAGAAAGTGTCGCCTTTTTTGATCCTCGGCGAGAAGAATTTTTGGAATATGATATTTCACGAGTCTTGATGAAAGTCAGTTCCTCAAAAACAACAAAGATCGGAATTTTGTCAGGACTGGATGTGATGGGAACCTCCAATTACCCTCCTGATCCCGAAACCCCTTCCACAAAATGGTCTTTTATCAGTGAGTTGGAAAAAAACTTTAGTGTTGAAAATCTGCCAATAACTTCCGAAGAAATTCCTGATGATATTACCTTGCTCCTTGTTTTACATCCCAAAAATTTTGATCAACGCCTGGAGTATGCGATTGACCAATATGTATTGAGAGGAGGACACCTGGTTGTTTTGGTAGATCCTAACTCCAGAGTCGACATGCAGATGTCTGCGGCGATGAGTCAATATGGCAGACAGCCTGAGGTATCCAGCGACCTGAAAAAGCTTTTTCAAGTATGGGGTATCGAGTATGACAAAGCCAAACTGATCGGAGATTTGAAGAACGCAACTTCCGTCAACGCTGGATCCGGCGGAGTGGTACGATATCCTTTGTGGATCACACTCTCGTCAGAAGACTTGAATCAAGAGCATCCCTTGACCACTCAATTGGAAAACATCTTTATGCCAGAAGCGGGTAGCTTGAGCAAAGCAGCCGGCAGTGAGGTTGAATTCACACCGATTGTGAGTTCTTCAACAGACAGTGGTCTCCTTGATACTTTTGTGATCCGCTTCACACCGCCTGACCAAATAGCAAAGCAAATAAAGGCAGATCAAACACCAAAAACCATTGCGGCTATAGTACGAGGAACCTTCAAATCGGCCTTCCCCGGAGGACAACCGCCCAAGCCGCCAAAAGAAGGAGAGGACTCTCAAAAAAATGAAGAACCTGCGCCTTTAAAGCACGAGCACCTGAATCAGGCGAAAGCTAAAAACACGGTTTTGGTCATTACTGATGTTGATTTCATCAGTGATTCGTTTTCTGTTCAAAAAATGAATTTTCTGGGGCAGGTCTTGATCTCCCCCATGAATGATAATCTCAATTTGATGCAAAATGCGGTGGAGTATCTGTCAGGAGATGATGCTTTAATGAGTATTCGTTCACGGGGACGGTTTTCGCGTCCTTTTACCCGCTTGATCGCGTTGCAACAACACGCACAAACCCGATATCAAGAAGAAGAAACGTTGTTGCAGAAAAAATTGGAGGATGTTCGGAAAAAATTAGAATCTTTGCAAAAACAAACAGGAAATCAACGAAAAGTCATCCTGACACCTGAACTTCAACGGGAAATTGAACAATTCCGTGCAGAGGAGCGAAATACGAAAAAGCGTCTCAGAGAAGTCCGTAAGATTTTGAGACAAGATATTGAACAGCTCGGAACGACACTTTTGACGATCAATATGCTGGCAATACCTCTGATTATCGCCGTTGTTGGAATCGTCTTCTTCGTCAAACGAAACCGAAAACGTAAAGAGGCCAAGAAAAAATAAGCACCAATTCTACGGGTCAAGGATTTAAAAAATGGCTCACGGATTTGCATAGTTGAGCCATCGATTCACTAAAGGAAAAGTGCATTTTGAAAAAATAATTGGCAGTCAGATTCAAAAAATCGAACAACCTTCCGCACATTTTTTTACTTTTGAGACCTATTCTTCGCCTCAACGTCAAAAATGGCTGTTTTCCGCGCATTCCCATTATCCTCGTGTCTTGGAAACCTGGAGTTCCTTTACTAACCCCAAAATACCTCCGCTGTTTTGTGTCTGGCTGCGATCCCGACTACTCCATGCAACCTTTGTTCAAATCGAATCTCCTCATCCTCAAATTTACCAATTTCAATTAAAACGGGGTATAGACACCTTTTATTTAATCTGGGAAGGAAATGGAAAACACAGCAATCTCCTTCTCCTGAATGAAAACCATGAATTACAAATGGCGCTTTTCAACCCAAATCAATCAGGACGCTCCTTATCTCAAGGAAAGACGTATATTCTTCCGAGCTATTGGCATAAGCTCCCAACTCCTTTCTCCGAGACTGATGATGAAAGAATGATAGACGCGCACTACTGGAAACTGGAGGATCAGCTCGTTTTTGAGCAACAGCGGCAGCTCTATCAAAAGCATTTAAACGCCTTACAAAAAAAATGTTCCAAACGTTTAAGCAAACAAGAACAGGATCTAACGCACTGTGAAAACGCGGAAATGTATCAACAATGGGGGGAGTTGCTTAAACCTCAATTCGCTCAAATCCAATATGGACAAACCGAAATCACGCTGGTGAACTATTTCCATCAAGACTTATCCTCCATAACCATCCCATTGCAACAACAGCTCCAACCTCGTGAAAACTTGGAATATTACTTCCATAAAGCCAATAAATACAAGAAAGCGGTTCCGCATGTTGAAAAACGAATTCTCCAAACGATGCTTGAACTAGAACAAGTTGAGGCGCAATTAACCCTGCTTGAGACTTTAACTTCGCTTCGTGATTTTCAAACGTGGCAAGCCAAACTACCACGGTTTCTGATTCTGCCCGAACAGAGCGCTCAAAGTTTAAGCTCCCCCAGCGCCACGCCCTTCATGCGGAAGAGTTCAGATGGTTTTTTGATCGTTGTAGGAAGAAATAAAGAACAAAATCATAAAGTGACATTTTCTCTTGCAGGCGGAAATGACTGGTGGTTTCATGCTCAGGGGGTTGCGGGTTCTCATGTCATTGTGAAATGTTCCCACCCCTCGTTACCTCCCAAGACCTTATGGGAAGCGGCTCAACTTGCGGCGTATTACAGTAAAGGTCGCCCCAACAGGAAACTGGATGTTGATTATACCCAAAGAAAATATGTACGAAAAATCAAGGGAGGAGAGCCTGGACAAGTGACGTTCAGTCAAAGTAAAAGCCTTTATGTCGAAATTGACGATTCTTTAATCCAGCAATTACTGGCTCAGGAATGTGAGTTCACTACAGAAAAGGCTTAGAAGAAAAAGGACAGACACAAAAAAATTCCAGTTCTAATTTATTTTTCAAGAACTAACCCTCGTATTAGACATTGCGCAACAAATAATGTACCAAAGAAAACGGTAGGGCTGGGTTTCGCCCCAGCCGTTGAGATTTTGGTCACGGGGCCGAAACCCCGTGCTACCATTAGCTATCCCCATTCAGGGTGGTACTTTATTCTTTTCCAGATGCTTTAGTCCTAGAACCAGCCGATTTCAATGAGGGTAATATTTACGCCAGCATAATGATATCCTATTTGAAACCGCTGTTTTGTTTGAGTGTAAACCCACAAATTATTAGAGATTTGTTGTCCCACCTGAGGATTTTGTTCAATAGACTCAATAGCTATTCGAATGAAATGAGCCAAGTGCGTATTATTCTTTGCGATCTCCAGGAGAGAGCGAATCGCAGCCTCTTGCCAATCAGCCACCTAGTACCTCCTTGAGCATGGCGTCTACTTGTTCAGTGTATATTTCTTTGCGTTACTTTCCATCGATTTTTCCATTCGATTGACCATCAAGAGTAACTCTAATTGCTCAATTTTTTCATGTAATTGTTGCCAATCACTTTTTGACTCCGCCTGGTCCAACCGTGGCTCGCATTAACGCCTTTGGTTGATCTGGCCTTCCCCTTCACCCAACAAGGTCAGCACTAGGAGGCTGTCCGAGAATGGGTGGTAGGGTGCGCTTAAGCGAAGCGAGCGCACCAGAAAGCTTGCTGTTCCCTTATTTTGGTGCGCTCGCTTCGCTTAAGCGGCACCCTACTTATGCTCAACTTC
>JBBCAX010000437.1:0-22520 GCA_051382335.1 Deltaproteobacteria bacterium TL4 | reverse complement strand
TGGTAAAGAAGTGCTTCGTAGTCTGGTTGAAGAAGGACATGAAGTATTGGCTTTGGTACGTTCCGGAAAAAGCGCGACCCTCGTGGAAGCCCTTGGAGCGTTTCCTGTTATTGGTGATTTAATGATCTCGGGTTCCTGGCAAAAAGAGGCGGCAAAAGCGGATTGGGTGATAAACAGAAGGTGTTTCAAATTCGGTGCATTCTCTTTCGTATAACCCTTGCAGTCCGTGATAAAATATCGGGGGATCTCCATGTCTTTCCACGCTGTGATTAATGCTTTGGCTCGTTGTTGAAAGATCGTCGTGTCCTCGCTGTTTCCACTCCAACATTTCATTAACAGGGGAACTCCACCATCCTGGGATACCATCATTTCCAGAACCATCTGCTTGAGATCCGGACGATGATCTTTCGAATAGCCGTGAGTGATCAAGATAGCGTGACTGTCTTCATCTTCCAGATACTCCCCCGTCAATGAAAAACTCGTGGTGTCTTCACAATTAAAACGAGTGTCCACCTTCTCTTGACGACAGACCGATACCGACAATTCTCCAAAAAGACGTTCACAGCCGTAATCATAAACCTGATCCAGGCTCCGACCCAGCTTGAACCGATTGAAATACGAGGCTTCTATTCCTTCTCGAAACAGAATATCCAGAGCCTTGTTTTCAAAAAACTGAGGACTCAGGGACAGCGGACGATCCGTAAAACCCAACCCATTGAGTATCATCCCGGCAATGGCTTCCCCATGGCTGATCTCCGATTGCTCATGCACTCCGAGTAACCGATCAATAGGCTCGATCAAACCCAAATCTTTGACACTCCCGCCACTACTCCATGATGATCCAAACGACTTATCTCAATTTCCATACGACTCCTTCCAGATTTCAGTGAATTCATGAAGGAAATCTAAATTATTTTTTTCTAAAAGTCACCTGCTCAATGTGGGCTCTTAGCTCTCCTTGTTCATAAATATAAAGAAGGTGATCTGCTATAACAATCGCAGTTGATCCAGTTCATCAAAAAAATCCCTGCTGTAAATAATTTGGTGATGAAATCCTGTGGTCCGCCACGATGTCATCCCCGTGAAAACGGGGATCCAGGAGTGCGCCGATGGATTCCGTGTCAAGCACGGAATGACACCGTGTGATGGCTTGAATCGGTTGCCGTCACCAAAAAATTTACAGCAAGAAAAAATCCAATTGGGGATGCCATTTCTTCAAGTAGTGATGTCTGATTCGGGTTCGATGCAATTTTTCAACTTTTTGAAGAGCTTCTTTCTGGCTTCTATATCCATGATACAAGACACGTCCGGGCGTCCCAATTCTCCCTCGAATTGTCTTTAGCAAATGGATCTTTACATTGTTTTTCAATAGGAGACACCTCAACTCCATCTGGTAAAACCTTTGCTTGTTTCCCTCCCGAAGTTCGTAATACTTTCTCATGATTCAAACCTTAAAATTCGATGAGAAAGTCCCAATTTTTTAAGTATCTGCTCTTCCAGCATCCATGCTCGTTTATAAGGACAGTATACAGCACCTGCAGCTTTCACTCTTTGCTTCAATTGATTGATATCCGCTTTGGTGATTCTGACTCCTGTTTGCTTCATAATAATTCTGACTTTCTGGAATTTGGATAATCTTATTGCCAGAGTTTAGAACCTCACAGGGTTTACTCCACCATAGCCTTCAGTAACGCATCTCTGGCATCTGAATAAAACTGTATATCGATTTTTGTGGCCATGTCATCCGAAAGATCAAACAGTTGACGACGACACGAAACCGGCATTAATAAAGCACTAGCCCCTTTTTCGACGGCAATTTCTGCAAGATTGACCGGATTGTGAATCGGTTCTATGGAACCTCCCAGATTGATCTCCCCGACGATAATCAATCCTCCCCGAACACTCTTCTTCAACAGCGAAGTACACAGTGCAATCAAGGATCCTACCCCCAGCTTGGCTCCAGCTTTGGAGGCATCAAAGGCTCGGAGCTGCGCGGTAAACTCATGGTGTCGTGGATCTTTATCTCCTACCAGTTGCATCGCCCGGGCATAAAGATTTTGCTCCGCATACCCCATACTTTCCCTAAAGGCTGGAGGAACGGGTTTATTCAAAATTTTGACACCAGAACCTGGACCTTCGTTGACCTCGATCCGATAGAGCCCTGGAGGTTCCTCACCTCCTCCTGGGCTGATACTCCAGACTTGTCCTGGCTCCAGGGGATCACTCCCAATACTGTTTTCATTTTGCAATTCAGGAGTTGAGACGAATTTTTCAACACCCTCTGTTCCCATAACATAGCTGAAATGGGTATTGCGGAATTCTGCCGCACCAATCCGTTTTTGCTGTTCCTTGACACGTCGTCTGGATTCCATGGCAATTCGTACCGCCCATTCAAGGTCAGCCTCTGGGACTTCATGCTGTGCGCCTGGATACAAGAGTTTCAGTAACCCACTCACCGTCTTGTTCACAGCCGTGGTATCGCGTCCAGACAATGCTCCGCCAAAAAAGACCCGATTTTGCAGAAGATTGATCCGGCTTTGATTCCGTAATTGACTCCAGCATCCTGAAAGAAAGTCGCTCACCAAGCCAAAGTGAGAGGTGAGTAAGTCCTTATGAATTTTAGGAATATCCCACCCTGGCAGAAAACAATGGATACGATCCATAAAGGCCGTATCATCCTTCATTTCCGGAGGCATGGGTCCAAAGAGATGCCCAATTCTCTGTTGATGCTCCACATCCACATCAAAGTTTCCAACCAGAACAATACTCCCGTCCGCACGGATGCTTTCTTTCCCACGGCTGAATTCCCCTGATTCCATGTAGCCTTTCATGATGTTAACCCCATCTTTCTGATCAAAGGAAATCCCCGAAATTTCATCAAAGCAAACCACATCATATTGGCAAACCAACCCTCTTTGACCCGTTGAATTATTGACAAACATCCGTGCGACGGTGGCTTTTCCTCCTGAGATCAGATGCGCATAAGGGGAGACCTGTTGAAATAGATGGCTTTTACCGGTTCCTCGGGGTCCCAGTTCCACCATGTTGTAATTCCGTTCCACAAAGGGAACCATTCGTAACAGGAGCGCATTTTTTTGTCGTTCAGTGCTTCCACAGGGTTCAATCCCTACCGAACGAAGCAGGAAATTTTTCCATTCTTCCGTCGAAAACAGGCTCCGAGCCTGAGCCAGCACCTCTAAAATATCATGTTTGGAGATTTGAATTTCCCTTAATCCTTTAATGCCAAAAGGCCGTCCATTTTTTTCCTGGGCAATGATCGAATCATAATCCAGGGAAATTTCAGCATAAAACCCTCCCGTCAGCATTCGTTCATGCTGACTGATCAAATCAGCCTCAATTCTTGCGTCCGTTATCCGGAGACTTGGAAGGGTCGCCAGATAAGAATCAGTCTTGGCATCTAGTCTGGCTGTAATCAGATCAATAATTTTGACCTCGCCTTTTTCCCGTGCGCGTGACTTAAAGAGTTCCTCTTCTCCCGCCTTTACAGTACGATCCTGAAGTTGGCGTTGCACAATCTCCAGTCCCTCATTGATCTCTTCCTGGTGGATACTTGCGCAGTAACGTCCCAGGAGAAACTCCACCACGTATGTGGGAACGGGAAACTGACGACTGAACGTTCTGACCAGGTCTTTTCGAACCAGATAGCCTTCCAGGGATGCGGCTGCTTTTCGATCTATATCATCCAACTCAATCATCAGAACTCCTTTTAACCGCAAATAGACGCAAATAAACGCAAATTAAAAAAATCATGGATTCCGGCTTTCCTGTAAAACAACTTTTTTCCATTCAAGTTTGGCATGTTTAAAGTTCATGATGACACCTGCCTCATGTCCCGTGATCCGTAAATAATTCAGAACCTGACCGATATGTTCATCAATAATCTTCTCAACCGTTTTAATCTCAATAATCAACCGACTTTCAACCTCCAGGTCAGGAATGTAGTCATCCACATGTTCATCTCGGTAGTAGACCGGGTAAACCTGCTGTTGTTTATAGGAAACACCCTGATGTCTGAATTCAACGCATAATGCACGTTCATAGGTTTTCTCTCTTAATCCATGACCCAACTCATTCAACACCGCCATGGCACAACCGGCAACACGATAAACCAAATCACTTTCAACATATTTGCGTCCATTTGCGTTCATTTGCGGTTTTCTCCTACTACTGTGGCAATCTGTGCTACCAAACTTCCCTTTGCATCCATGAGAACCAAAGTCACCTCTTGCCCCTGCAAGTCTTCATTTTCAACCACCACCGAGGCGGTTCCATTTTCCTTTATGGGTTTAACTCCCACAACCACACTGGACTCCGGATTTCCAGGTTGCTTACGAATATCCAGGGATAATCCCTCAAAATTCTCGGTAAGGGCTACGGTGCAACGCATTCCTTTCCATACAACATCGGTAAATTCCAGAGAAATGGAT
The DNA here is from genome assembly GCA_051382335.1 of Deltaproteobacteria bacterium TL4. Classification (GTDB taxonomy): domain Bacteria; phylum SAR324; class SAR324; order SAR324; family NAC60-12; genus JBBCAX01. The sequence continues at coordinate 18,072 of JBBCAX010000437.1, read as the reverse complement.
TGCTGCCGTTTTTCTTCAGAAACCACCAATTCAAGGGTTACACATTCTTGCAGACTCAATCCCCCATGAGTGTATTCCTCTCCCTTACGGAAGCAGCTTATCCCCTCTGCCAAAGCAAAATGCTGGATCGGATTCCAATACCAGGGATAGAGTTTTTCTTCACTATGGACGCCCTTTTTCAAGGATGCACAACGTCCCCATTTACTTTCTACCAAGGCATTGGATAACTCCCCTTTGGGAAGTCCACCCGGCAAGAGTAACCAACCATGATCGGTAACCACCCGAACTGTTTTCCAACCTGAAGACAGGAGCATTTGGATCCGGTCACTGATCTCCTCCAGCAACCCCTCCAGGTGTTTAGCCAGTTTCCATCCACGATCATGCCCTTCATGGTCAATATTACCAAACTCAACCCATAGTTTATTAACAATGGAATTGTTTAAATAGCCAGAACCCGTGGACTGAACAGGGGCAGGAATGGGGTCTTTGGAACGGAGGATCAACCAACCCGAATCGTTCATGGCTTTGTCAAACTGATACGAGGTCATCACCTGAAAATCCTGAGATTCTGCTTCTTCCGCAACGCTGGAGGATAACCCTAGAGGAACCACTGCGGGTTTACCGGTCCCTGTTACACTGGGCAGAGCCGCCCAACAGATTTTTTCCTGAATCGTGATCCCCTTTTTTTCAAGGATAGCGGACAGGCGCTTGGCGCAATCAAACCGTAATCCATCCACAAACAAAATACATTCAGGGGTTCCAGGAGGATGGGATCTTTTGCATGGCCCTTCAGGGTTCCAGATTTTCTGCAGATACCTTGCAGATTCTTCAGCCCAAGGGAGATAAACCGCACGCAATACCGCTACAATGATTTCAAAGTCCGCAGGCTCTATTTCAGCCAAAGCACTCAGTACCGCATCATCGGATTTCCAGCCCTGAGTGGAATAACTCGAAACCAGGTCTTCAAGAGTCCCGGCAGTCAGACTATATTGCGTCGTTTCTGCCAATACAGCCAAATGTGCTAAAGTCAAAACCAGTGGAGATTCTCCCAGTTCTGCCCATACCAAAGTCCGTCTGCGAGAGTGCTTTTTTTCCAGCTCCAATATTTTTTTTCGGGCTTCATGAGGTGGCATCTTATTCAACTCCAGTAAGTCCTGGCGAAGATTTTTTTCCTGAATGTCATTCCACTGAGGCCAACCTCCGTGGGTGCTTTCATCAGAAAACAGATCCTGTGGAGGCATGGATGCCTTACGCATTTTAGAGGGAATGTTGGAATACCGGGCAGGTGCTTCACAAAACCGTTCCCACACGGCTTTCCAGGCTCCTTCATGCGTCGCCAGTCTGGAGACACCTGTCAAAATCCCCTCCTGGACAGGATTAAAGGCAAATTTGGATTTGCATAACTCCACAAAAGCTTTCCATTCATTGGAACTCCGTCCTTTCTGAAAAGCCTCTTCCTGATCCATCCATTGGAGCAAATCCTTCACAGGATCGCCTCCAGTCAACAACTCATTGAAATAGTCCCGATCCAGATGTTTTCCTTTGAGATGAGTCACCTTTTCATCCAACAAGGCGGTTAAAGCCAACAACATGGAATTTCGGGTATCATTATCCTGGGAGACATCCAGTCCCAACCCACCCTGATCGGATTTCAGAAAAGCCATCACCGTCCAGTCTTTGGCATTGACCTGTGACCAAATCACTCCACGGTATTGCAACTCCGCCAAGGGCTTCAGAAACTCCGGACAATTTTCAACCGCTCTCAAAGCCTGCCGACTCACACCGGGTAAGTAAAGAATGGGAACCTCGAATGAATGCGAATCAATGCGAATATTGGTTTCACTTGATTTGCGTCCATCTGTGTCCATTTGCGGTTGTTCAATTTTTTTATTTTTTTCGTGTTGTTCGTGTGTTTCGTGGACAAATTTTCCCTCTAGCACACACCGTAACCAGATTGCGGGACCTGTCCGCTTTTCAGGATTATAGTTTCCCAAGACCAGTAATTCCGGCATCTCCATTTGAAGCCTTGGAATCACGGGTTCCCATTGTCGGTCATGATCTGTCCAGAGAATACAGGCAGGAGCTACCTGGACTTCAGGGTTATAAATCGCAGCATCTCGTATCGCTTTCTTGAGGTGTTCCATCACTTTCATAACTCCAACACCTCCCAATGCCCTCCCTTGGGCGAGCCTTCCCTGCGTAAAAATCCGGAATCCTTGAGTGCGTTCAGGTGACGTTGAACCTTTTTGCGGTTGCACTGCGTCTGAGCGGATAATTCCTCATAAGTGAGGTGGGGATTGTCCCTGATCAGGGACAGTAAATGTCTCTGAAACTCATTTTTAGGGACGTTTTTTGAAGAAACCTGGGTTTCAGGGACGTTTTTCAGGGACGTTTTTTCTTTTTTAGGGACAGAAGGGGAAGGCGTTCCCACCGCAATGACCGTCTTCAAGTAATCCTCGGTCGCTTCAAACAGAGGTTCCGAGCCTGTGAACTGCCGCGTCAATGGAATGACCTTGGTACGAACTCCCATCCCCCGAGCCTCAACATAACCATAATCCCTCAGGACGTCCATAAGGATGGGATTACGGGGAGTTCTCCGTCCAGCCTTCATTTTTTCCAAAGTCATCGAATTCGGTAAGGCTCCCGGACTGATGATTTCCAGCCGATCACTATAACGGGTAATTTCAATATCCACCGACCGGGTCCAATCCCGATGCGCCAAGGCATTCAAGACGGTTTCACGAATGGCATCCATCGGATAAAGCCAGCGCTTTTCCTTTCTAAAATTCTGATCAATCTGGTTATCTTCCACCGTAACAAAGGGCTCGATAGCCCGGATAAACTTCTCAACCAGTCCATCATCGACCAATGTTTTGAGTTTTTCTTTTTCAAGATGCCACCGTCCCACCATCGGTCCATCCAGAACAACATCCAGGAGCGCCTGATATTGCTTGTCAGCCACATCAAAAACCACGACTCTCAAACCCGCTTGAGGCAACCATCTTCTGGGACGAATCCCAAACAAAGCCATCCCTGCTATCGTGCAGACCGTTTGCCCCATGGCATCGGTGGTCAAAAACCCCAGTCCCACGAGTCGATCCACCCATTGTGCTTCAGATTCCGGCATATCCTGCTCCTGTAAAATATCTCGCAGATAATTCTCAATACGGACTGGGTCCAAATGTTTGAAAGAGGAACCAGAAACAGGCAGGGTTTCCGTGTGTAACAATCCCCCGGAACCAAACAACCGAAGTGCCTGTTCACGCGTCGCAAGTCGTGTAACGGAACCCATCCTCACATAAATATCCTCACGATCATTATGTCTGACCACGTAAGGCTTGGAGGTACCGGTAGAAATGGAAATAAGGGCGATTCGTTGCCCCTCCCTCCATTGGAGTTCCTGATAGTGTGGAATGATGGCTGGATGAATGTAGCGTCCAAAGACCGTATCCATGACCCATTCCTCCAGATTTTTGCGGCTTATCCCACTCACGGACCCGTCATCCTCCACTCCAAGAAGAATGACGCCCCCTTGCAAATTCGCCATCGCCACAACCTCTTTAGCCAATTGCTCCGGTCGAAGATCATCCCGTTTGAATTCCACACTGGAATTTTCCCCCTGAGCGATAAGTTCTATGATTTCCTGTTGCTTCATTTTGATGGACTCCCTCCCAAAATATTTTTTTGCCAGAGTTCTCCTAGTGAATAGTCTTCCAACCATCTGACCAGAGAATCTTTATCAAGACGATGCAGATAAGTCCCTCCCTCTGTGCGATCCGCAACAATTACATTCTCCACTTCAAATTCACTTAATAACTCACAGGATTGAGTTGAAATAATAATTTGCGTTGTTTTCGAGGCAGATCGAAGCATGCCTGCCAGTAAATGAATAGCAAAAGGATGAAGTCCCAATTCTGGTTCATCAATCAGGATCGTTTGAGGTTGGAGATGATCCGGTTGCATTAAAACCGTCGCGATACAAATAAAACGCAGTGTTCCATCCGAAAGAAGGTGTGCTTTAAATGGCTTATCCTCTCCTTTTTCCATCCACTCCAATTCAATCCGGTCTTGGTTATCGGAATTGGGTCTTAAACAAAAATCTTCAAAAAAAGGGGCAACCAGTCGGATGGTTTTGATAATACGCTGATAATGATTGTTGTATTTTATCTTCAGCAAGTTCAGAAAAGCCGCCAGATTTCGGGCATCTGGACGTAAATACATATTATCATTGATATCATCTCTTTGTTTTACCCTGGCTGTTTCGCTGGTGTCATGAAAATGATAGACTTTCCAGTTTTGCATGGCGGTCAGGACATATTGATCAATACCGGTTTTAGTTCCTTCAAAAGCTTTGGTTTCAAAATGTCCGGAACCAATCGATTTAAAACCGCTCACATCCCACCCAAAAAACTCATTTGAAAACATCAATCGGTGATCCTGGGTTGGTTCAAGAACACAGGCATAGCCATTATTTCCAAAGTAGAGTTTAGCCTGGATGTTTTCTGTCTTTTTTCTACCAAAGTGCAGAAGTGCATCAGGTCCTCCTTCCCGCCCCACATGGAGCTGAAGATTACCTCCCAACATCTGCTGGATCATTTTGAAAAAGCTGATGAAATTAGACTTCCCAGCTCCATTTGGACCAATCAGAACATTGAGATCTTTCAGTTCCAGATCACAAGTCTTGATCGATTTAAACCCATTCAAAACAATACGGGTTAAATGATTCTGATTCATGAAATACCTCTTTTATTGTCCACTGAAAACACTGAAAACACTGAAATAATCATAAAACCAACCTTTCTACCGTAGCTTTGGGATAACTTCCAAAATTCACTAAAAGTCCAACCTTCATTCCAGTGGCTTTTAGATAATTGAGAACCTGAGCTTTATGCTCACCTGTTGTTGCAGACAAGGCTTTGAGTTCCACTACAATCGCATTATAACAAATAAAATCGGGTTTGTAGGTTTGCTTCAAGGCCTCTCCTTTATAAGTGAGCGTTAACTCCTGTTGAGCTACAAAAGGAATACCCAGTCGAGTCAACTCCTTCACCAGACATTCCTGATAGACGGCTTCCAAAAAGCCACACCCCATCTCTCTATAGACTTCAAACACAGCACCACGGAGGGCATACGTTTCTTTTTCAAAGAGCAGTTTGTTATCCTCTGAAGGAAGCTTATCCATTTTTTATCCTGTTTTCCGTGTTTTCTGTGTGTTCCGTGGACTCCTTTGCTTTTAATTTTTCAGACAGAGATAGATGATGGTCATTGATGCGGTCGCCCTGGAAGCGATGAAACCAGGGAGCGGATTCGACATCTTTGCCACGGTCTTTGTCCCAGGTAATGTTGAGTTGGGGTTTTTTGTTAAAGCGCAGGACTCCGGCGGTCATGAAGGGGCGGATGTTGAGGCGCACGCCATCGTTGAGGTCAGGATTCCAGCCAAGGGGTTGTTGGGACAAGGGTTTCCAGCGGACAAAAATATCCAGGGGTGCTTCACCCTCCAGAATCGCTTCCAGTTTTTTCTTGAGTTGTTCCGCAGCCGCCAGCTTTTCCTGAGCGCCATCCACACCGCTTTTGAGGTCATCGTTCTGACGGGTGATCCAGTCGCCCAGATAGGTGTAAATCAGGGTTTCCAGCAGTTTGTGATCCAGTTTGTGATAATTCACCAGCGCGGAAAATCCATCCCTCAGACCATCCCAGATTTGCCAGATAAACGGACGGTGCTGGAACCGTTTGCAGTGCTGGAGGAAGAACTTGTCACGCAACCAGGTTTCCAGGGATTTTCCAGCGTGATCGGAGTTTTTTAAGAGGGTTTCCGTCCAGGAAAGAAAGGCTCCCTCTGATCCAGAAGAATGTTGAGCATGAGCTTTAGCGAGGAGATTGATCAACCGATCCGCCGCTGCGGCCTCTCCCCGAACTGGAGGGATACACACAATGCCATCTTCATCCACAAATGATATTAGTTCCTCGCATTGTTTGACCCAAAAACGAGATTCTTCAGAAAGTTCCAATGTGTTATTAACCGCAAATGAACGCGAATGAACGCCAATCAGGTTTTCATTTATTTCTTTCGTGTATTTTGTGTGTTTCGTGGACTCTAACTCTAATTCCGCAGGCCAGCGATACCCCAGCAATCTCGCCACCGCCACCTGCAACACCGTGTCATCCGTTCGTAAGGTCGGAGCGACTTCCAGTTTCTTCGTGGTTTCATTCCACACCACCGACCCGCCCGGATGCCCATGAAATATCCATTGAGTGGGATCATCGGAATAGGGCTTCGGCAGTCCATGAGGATATTTTTCTTCTGCTACCTTGCTCCAGTGTTCCAGGTCAAAGGGAACTTTGACCAACGTGGCATTGGTAACTTTCAGGCTTTGGTCAATCTGCCGCACAGCTTCGTTGTATTCTGGGGAGGAACAGAAACACCAGATGGCAGGGATATGGGCGGGGTTGCTGACTGGTAATGCAGAAACGTTACTGTCAAATTTACTCCCATTAAAAAGTGAAACTGGTAAATGTCTCATTTGACTCACTAGAATACCATACTGTCCCCAACCACCAACGCCTTGAAGACGAGCCATATCACTCCCCTTTTTCGACCAATCAATAACTGATTCAAATCCCCCAAAATCAACGGTGTTATCAACCGTGCTTAAAAAAAGTAACCACCGATTCTTATTCTCCTGTTCCCAAAAAAAACGTCGTTTAGCCGAGTCATCTCCTGTTTTTATTCCCTGATATGAACTTGAAAAGTTTTCAAGTAAATCTCCTTGGATTTCATCAAAGGCCACCCGTGCATCCGGATTTTCCAATTGTTTGGCTTGCTCCACCTGTTTGATGGCAGCAGTTTGCAACAAGGATGCTTTTTCGGAGGTGGTGCGGGGTTCAGAGACATCCAGACCGGCAATGACCTCACCCCCCGCCCCCCTCTCCATAACTGGCGAGGGGGAGAATTTGCTGGAAGTCCCTTCTCCATTCATGGAGAAGGGATTTAGGGATGAGGTTGATAAAGTCCCTTCTCCATTGATGGAGAGGGGATTTAGGGATGAGGTTTCTAAATCAAACAAATCCAGTTCCTTGTTTTTCGTGTGTTGGGTGTGTTTCGTGGACTCTTTATTTCCCCGACTCAGGGTGATCAGAATCGCTTTAACGACTTCCCCACTAATGGTTTCAAAAGCACCGGGTCCCAGCCTGGCAATGAGATGCCAGAGATCGTTGCAGAGTAATTTTTCACGAAATTTTTTATAGGAGGTGAGGAAGAGCCAGTTTTGGGGCAGCACCACCGAGACTGTCCCTCCCAGCCCCCCCTCTCTATTGATGGAGAGGGGGACGGGGGATGAGGTCAATTCCAGGCAGCGTTGAAGAAAGACGGTTGCCAGGTCCGTCTTGGCTTCAGGGTAATGTTTTTCACAAAAATCTTTCAAAATATCGTTCTGTTTGCCTCGATTAAGGTAGGGGACATTCGTGATCACCCAGTGGTACTTTTGTTGGAGAAGTTGTGTCGTTTTCACCAATCCCTGGGCAACCACTCCCACTTCATGAACTTCGGCGGTTTTTTCCTGGGAGAGCGCTTGTTCCAGAGAGAGGGAGAGGGATTTCCAGTTCACCTGATCGGGAAGTTTGATTTTTTGGGGATTCAGCAGGCTGCCTAAAACCGGAGCCTCCTGAAACACATCGTACATATCACCAAGCGCAATCCGCAGATTGTGTTGATTCAACCCAAATTTTTTCCATTCTTCCTTGGCAACACTGACCGAAAGCCCCGAACACGCCAGATGCAATTCCGGTAATTTCCGATAGCCTATCGGCCCCTCACCCCCAGCCCCTCTCCCAGAGGGCGAGGGGAGATTTGGATATTTCCAGGCGGTCAACGCCAACGCAAAAGCCGCCAGTTCCACACAGCGTTGATCGAGTTCCAGTCCATGCAGGTTTTCAGACAACACCCGATCTACCGCATCCCGTGCAGACAGGTTTTCCAGTTCCATCCGCATGGGAACCAGCATCAAAAAGGCTGCCACCAGGAAATGTCCCGAACCACAACACGGATCAAGGACTTTGAATTCACTCAGATGCTTGGGCCAATGGTCAAAGGAGCCTGCGGCGGGAGTCCATTTTAGGTCCACGGAAGACACAGAAGACACAGAAGACACGGAAGAAGGAACAAAACGCAGATAGTCGAGAGGAACCCCAGGGATTGCAGACCTTTTCCTTAGTTCCTTTTCTATTTCCGTGCTTTCTGTGGATTCTGCGGACACTTGTTTGATAACCTCCAGACTTAGCCGACGGGAAGCCCACCAGGCTCCCAGGGCATTATCGAGCAGAAAGCTGACCATGTAGGGTTCCGTGAAGAGTTGGGTGACGGCAGGCAGTTCTCGTGCTCCGATTTTGACTTCAGAAGCGTTGACCTCATCCTTCTTTTTAGCCTGCCAGAATTGATACACCCAGCCCAAGGAATCCGAAGCCGTAAAAACCTCCCGTGGCAACTCGGAACCCAGGCGTTCGAGCTTTTGTTGATGCTCTGGAGGAAACTGGAGGGCAAACACCACCGAATCAATCCGGAAAACCTGGGGCAGCATTCTGGACGCAAGACGGGATGCCATCTCCCAGCCGTTTTTCAGACCTTCCTCAACCGCCAGATCCTCACATTCTTCCAACGTCACTGCTACAGCATCTTCAACCGCAAATGAACGCGAAGGAACGCTAATAAGGTTTTCATTCAATTTGCGTCCATTTGCGTTTATTTGCGGTTTTTCTTCGAGATACATCAACAGTTTGTTTTCAGCGAGAAACCGGGCAAAGAGGATTCGATGCCAGTGTTCATAAGCGACTTCTTCAATCAGCCGGTCAAGTTCCTGCACTTCGGTTTGAGCATGACGGACATCGCCCAACTGCCGCCCATGAATGCGCAACTGCCTCCGGAGTTCCCGTTCCTTCTCCGCAAGATGAGGGAAGGGATTGGCTTCGCCGACGCCCAGTTGTTCCAGAGCAGCCTTTGCCGCTGCTTCCGAGATTTCACGAGCCTCCTTGATGGTCTTTTCCAGTTTGTTCCGAAGGGATTTTTCGAGGGGTTGCATCAGGGTTCTCCTGTAGGTTTATCATAGCTGGCAAGATGTTCATCCAGTGTCCAGATATAGACACGACGACGAGGATTTTGATCACAAAGACGCTTCCAGTCATGAATAATCGAGAGATCACCCAACCCACTGCCACGACTCGCATGATCAGGAAATTCAGCCAACCATTTTTTCATAGCTTCATGAGTTAAAAAGCTAATGGGCTTAAAGGGGGATTTCCCCTCCATAGCTTGAGTGACCTGCTCAACAAAACGCTTTGCACAGTCACGACGCTGGTTGCCGTTTCCGTTTTGACCAATATGATTCCCAGTTTCGAGGATAGTCGCCATAGGCAAAAACAAAGATTCATTATCTTTTATTTTCTGTTCCAGCGATTCAATGATACGAGCATGCTGATTCGCCTTCTGGGGTACATTGAGAATCTCTACAAAGACCGTGGTGTCCAACAGACAGATCGAGTTCATCCCTGTTCTCCTCCATTGCTTTGTTTAAGCTGTTGTAGCCATTTCATAGCCTCTTTTTGACGTTGCTCTGAGGAGGTGTTATCCTTCAGAAATCGCTCAAGAACCCGGCGTGTCATCAATTGCCCCAAAGGTCCTTGAGCTACCAGTTCTGAGTAGCGATCCAGATCTCCCAAGCGAATCAGTTTACTGTCTCCTTCTTCAAGATCACGGAAACAACAAAGAACATCCCCCAAGGCATTGTCTGGCAAAGAATCCAGTAAAGCGGGATTATGAGAGGTTAGCAATACACGTAATTCACGTTGGGTAGCTATTTGCTGGATCTGTTGGACCAATGCACCCGCACGTGAGGGATGCACTCCACTGTCGATTTCCTCAATAATCACCAGAGCACCCTGCGGAGCAGTGAGCAATGTTGCTCCAATAGCTAAAACACGTAAGGTACCATCCGACAAAAGAGGAGCATCTATAAGATTTTTCTGATGACCAAAAGTTTCTTCCAGACGCACCATAACATCCATTCTTTCATTTTTGATAAATTTGATATCAGTGATATCCTGTTCCGGCAGTGAACGAATAAAAGCAAGGAGTGCCTGTCTGTTATCCTCGCCAAGCTCACAAAGGCTATAGAGTACCGCAGAAAGGTTTTTTCCATTTTCCTTGATGATGTTATCCTTGGCATAGGAATAACCTCGCATCAGTGCAGGACTTGGATCAAGAACTACAATATTTTGAAGGGTCTCCCTTATTATTTTGGTTACATCCGGAATGAGCGTTTGAGATTTTTGATGAGCACTATCAAAACGCCCTGCCGTTCCCAATTGGTAAAAGATTGCCTGGCGATTAGAACAGGGAATATGAGGCTTGTTTTTTCCTTTGCTGAAATTATTGTAAGCCACACTTATTTCATCCGTATGAAGGTTAGGTTCAGCATCTACCTGATAGAGAGGTATTTTTTCATCCTTCTGGGTGACACTTTCTCCAACGATCACTAATTGCTCATTGATTTGGCCGATGTTGACCATAAAATCGCCCCACTCCTCTGGAGCATCGTTAACATGGCAACCTAACTGGAATTTTTGATCGTCTCCGAGAAAAAGATCTTTTACGAGCCCCCTTACAACGGAGTCACCACTCTGAATATCTTTAGCAATATCATCCAGACGCATTCCTTTTGCCAACCAGTTCAGAAGCCGAATAGCCTCCAACGCATTACTTTTTCCTGAGGCATTGGGACCAATCAAAAAGGTCAATGCTGCCAAAGGAAGTTGAGCATGGCGATAGCTCTTAAAGTTACTTAAGGTGATAGATGTAAGCATATAACCTTTATCGTATCACGACAGGTCCCTGTTGCAGGGCTGTCAGGAGTTGTTGTTTCACTTCATTGAGCCAGGAATCCATCTCAGCGCTGGTTTTGAGGGTTCGACCTGGGAGTTTTATAAATTGGGCTTTGGGTTCCATCAGTTCTGCCGCTCCGGTTAAAACCGCCTCAAAGCGGGAATTCATGGCGGCGATGCGGTCGGAGAGGGCGCTCAACGAGATTTTTTCCAGGGTATTCAGAATTTCCTGGGTGTTGGACACCTGAATCACAGGAGCATCGGAGAGCGTCAGTTTTTGTTCCTGGAGGAGTTGATTGCGTTGTTCAGGTTCCAGCTTTTGCCAATTTCCATCCGTATGAAGTCGGGTCATGCCCTGTTGATGGAGTTGGGTATACTGCTGATGAAACCGATTCAGTTCCTCCCTCAGAAGTTGTGAGAGGTTATTGACCAAAGGGATGATCCAATCCGGTTCCGCCAATAATTGACGTTGTTGTTCCAGGGTTTGAATTCGCGTGAAGAGGATTTGCATGTCTGGAACCGCGAATGAACGCGAATGAACGCGAATAAGGGAAGCTAAGGGCTGTTTCTTGTCAATCTTGTTTTTCGTGTCGTTCGTGTGTTTGGTGGACTCTAATTCTTCTAGTGGCTGTTCTTGACTCACATGCTTCAGCAATTTTTGAAGGATGATCCAGTTCGTCCAACGTTGTTGAATACGTTCTGCCAGATGGGTCCAGGCGTCAAAAAACTGAGCCAGGGGTTCCCGATTATTATACACCGCCAGGAGTTGTTCATTTCCGGAAAGCAAGCGAATTTCTTCCAGAAGCGAACTATCAGGACGGAGGGGTTGGGGAGCTTCCCCTCCTGCCTGTTCAGCAAGATCCAGCATCTTTTGCAGGAATCTTGGGACAGAGACCAACTCTTCTCCCTGCTGAGGTTGCAGACCTGCCTTCTGGAGCAATTTTCGGATAGCAATCCTCTGAATGGTAGTAAGGGTAGTGGATTCTACCTTGAAGGTCGTTTTGCCGATAGATTTACGCTCCAGTTCTTTGGGATCGACCGTTTGTCCACGTTCGTCCTGAGCACGGAGGATTCCTGCAACCAGCAGCACCTGAAGCGCCCCATCGACAGCATCCCGTGACCAACCGTAAGTTTCTCCTTCAAACCCATTTCGGATGTCGGTTCCTCTTTTTCCGCCTGAGATAAACCCGAGGATGGCTTTACAAATGGGATTTTTGGCAGGCTCCCCTTCATCGCCCACCGCTTTCAAGGCATCCGGGGCTCCTTTCTGAGCCTTTTCATAAACTTTTGCCCAACCCAAATGATCCGCCCAATAGAAATTGGGATACAGTCGCTGAAGCGAGTTATTAGCGGCATCCAGCACCATCTCCTGCAAATGATCTCCCGGAATCTCATTGCCGCCCCCTTGGAACACACGCGCTCCTGAAAAAGACTCCTCCAGCAATTCACGAATTTTGGTTTCAGCCGTCTGCCGGGTAGTTTCCATAGCCGAACGTGCTTCAATCCCTTCAGGGGTATTAGGAACTCCCCGTTTATCGAGGGTGGCAATGGCTGCCTTGTAATCAATCAGGTGATGCCTCAGATCATCCGCCGAGCGCTTGGGAATGAAGATAAACACGGTGGGGGATTGATTCCCCGCCTGACGGGCATCAATCCGGACTGAATTTTCATCAATATGCCACCCATCCCGAACCCAGACGTAGATTTTTTTATCCGCATCCGTTGGCAACTGGGCATCAAAATGGGGAAAGAGGGTGCGGGTGACCTTGGAGGTTCCCTGCGTCAGAGATAGATTTTTGACAATCTCCCCAAACTTTTTACGAATACGATCATCCCGTTCTGATTCGATGCGATGGGTTTCATTCGCCAAAATCGACCGTTGACTGAGAAACTCATCATTCCAGGCAGAACTCTCCTCTGTCTGAATACGGTATTCCTCTCCCACCTTCATCAGCAGTTCGCATTGATCCAGAAGGGCAGGGAGTTTGGCTCTCAAAGAACCGGAACCACTCGCCAGATTTTCAACCATCAGGTCTGCCAAAGAATGGATGGTGCAACGGATGCCGATTTCGGTATTACTGCCACTCAGCTTATTGATCAGAAACACCAGACCACAGGCTCTAGCCATGAGTTGCTCTGCTTCAGAACCTTTGATCCAGCTCATAGTTTTTTCATAGACCTTGCGGGGTAAAATGCGAGACTGCAGGAGCTTTTCCGCTGAATCAAAATAAAGATAATCCGCAGGAATCACCTGACCCAAGGGTGCGTTCAGGTTGGTCTGGATCACCTTATGAATCATGCTGAGTTGATTTCTGAGTTGGCTATCCGTTCCCGTTCTGTCAAGCACCCGCAGGGTGTTTTCCCAAAAGCGACGACGAACGGGCAAAATCGGATAATCCTGAGGAAACCAGGCGATGTCCTCTTGCCGGTGTCCCAGGGTTGTTCCTGAAAGATGACGGGAAATTTCGCCCAGATTGGTTTGCATTATGGTTTCAATGGGCTCCTTGGCTTCAGGTTTTTTAGCCAGAATCACCTGACGAATTACGGAATCCACATCGGTATCTGAAAGTTCGACTCGAATGGTGAAACGCCCTTCCAGTTTTTTAAGGTTACTGGTTCCGGTAACAGCCGTTTGTCCCGTTCCGATAAAGAGGATTTTGCTACCCAGATTCTTGCAGCAGGCTTCCACCGCTTCCTGAACATCAATGGATCGCTGGCTGTCTTCCCCAATGTATTGCTGGACTTCATCCAGCACCATCAAGGTGAGAGGCAGTTTCCCATTTCGGGTTAAAGCCAACCGCATGGCCTTGAGCATATCATCACTGGAAACATCCTTGCCGGAGGGGAACTGGTTCCTGAGGATTTCCGCACAACTTCTTTCATCAAAAAAGATCTGGGGTTTTAATTGGACGAGTGCCTCACGAATGATTTTGGAAACATGAAGCCGGGTAATTTCCTCCTCCCAGGCTTTGCCCTTGCCTTCCACAATCTGGCGGACTTCCTTCAGAAGACCTTCTTCCTGCAACCACATCACAAAGGAAGCCAGATGATATTTGGCGGGAAGTCCGATGGATTTGAAAACCATCGCCAAAATCGCGGAACGAACACTATTACTGTCATCATTGGCTTTCAAGGTTCCTGAAATACTATGAAGACCTCCATGCCGTTTGCCTTCCTTCTCCAGTTCCACCAACAGGTCGCGGACATCCTGAGGAAGCATGGCAATGCCTCTGGCTTTGGCTCCATCTTCAAAGTGATAGTCTGTCCATAACGCCGAAAGCATTTTCACCAGGTGAGATTTACCGGAACCATAAAATCCACTCACCCAGACTCCAGGCTGTTGGGAAGCCCGAATATTATCCATGTAAGTACGCAGGATGTGGGAAATTCCCTTTTGATATTGGCCACTACAGACAAACGTCTCCAACTCGTAGCGCAGGACATGTTCATTCAGGTCATTCACACTCGCCACCCCTTCATTGACCAATTTCCGGAGGGTAGGATCTTTCAGGTAAATATCACGATTGTTCATTCAGATTCTCTCAAAAACAGTCCACGAAACACACGAAACACACGAAAAAATTATAAGACCAACCTTTCTACCGTTGCTTTCGGATAATGTCCAAAATTGACAAGCAAACCGAGGCTCAAACGGGTTGCTTTCAGATAATTCAGTACTTGGGCTCTATGGTCTCCTGTGACTTGACTGAGAGCCTTCAATTCTACAATGATCTTATCAAAGCAAATCAGGTCAGGTTTATAAGTTTGTTTCAAAACCTCCCCTTTGTAGAAAAGTTTCAACTCCTGTTGCGCGAGAAAAGGGATTTCACGTTTAAGTAATTCCTTCTCAAGACATTCCTGGTAAACACTTTCCAGAAACCCACACCCCATTTCCCTGTACACTTCAAAAATAGCACCCTGTATTTGATAGCACTCTTCTTTATATAAAATTTCCTGACTCATTCATTCTCTTTCGTGTATTTAGTGTGGTTCGTGGACTAAAAATCTTTATCCGCAGTAATTGGAACGGCCAGGTAATTCCATCCATCGTATCCATCTAAAAGTCGATAGTTGTTGTTTTCATAACTCCCAGGGAACAAAACCAAAAGACGACCTTTGATGCGGGGAGCAAACAAATCAATGAGATCTTTGACCTTGGCAAACCCAAAAAGAGTCCCGACTCCCATCAACACCACAACCGTTTGTTCGTTGATGGAACCTTTTTGAAGGCTTTGATCAAACCGTTTAGTCAGAAAAGCACAATACGTCTCAGGAAGTAAATCTTGCAGAAGTTGGGGTTCCTGAAAATATTCTTCCACATAGTCTTCCTGAGAGAGCCATTGGGCAAAGGTATCGGTCAGATCAAACAGGAGCCATTCATGTCCAGCCTGTCTTGTGACAAGTTCAAATTCATCAATCCTGGCTCGTAATCGGAGTTCCTCCATTTCCGGATACACGCAAAAAATCACCCGTTGGGCAGCGGCAGCATCCAGTTTCCAGGGGATTGAGATGTATTTACCATAGGATTGAATCAACCGTTTAACCCTGCTCATGAATCCATTCCCTTTCTTGAGGAGTAAGAAGGTTGGGGAAGAGGACTTCCATGACATTTCCAACCCGTTTGAAGATCAACCAACCTTTACGAGAGGCATCTTCTGTCAATTCAAGGAGGCGGTTGAAGGGACAATCCAGCAGTTGGGTATATTCGGTTTGAAAAAGAGATTCGCCTCTGAATCCTGCCAGATATCCGAGCAACAAGGCATAGGAAACACTCCCGTCGGTAGGATTTGCCACGGAACGGATCTTTCGTCTACGACCTGTCAGATGTCCGGATTGGGTCCAGGTGGAGTTGATGTTTTGAGCTGTGGATTTCAAGGTCGCCTTGCTGAACCGCCCCGGTTCCTGAGCTTCAATTCTTTCTTCCAAGGCCTCTCTTGTAATAACTGCACCGGGTGGAAATTTTAAAATGAAGGAGGCTGAGGATCTCAAAATGGAGTCTCGTGCATAGGCGCAAAGGAATCCTGATAACGGTTGGCCAGAAGGATCTCGTTTCCAGAAATATAGGAGAGCCCGAAACAGGAGTAGGGAAGGATCCAAAGCATACAATTCCACGAGATGCCGATACGTCAAAATACGGGTTTTTCCAGATCGTTTGCCCAGGCAATTTTCTTCATCAATCGCACTCAGATAATCCTTTTTCATCGCCTCAGGACGATCTACATACGATAAGACACCTCCCAGTTCCTTCAGCATCATGGTGCGTGAGGTATGGGCTCCTCCTCGTTCAAAACAAAATCCAAAGTGTGTCAATTGATTATCCATTTTCAATATTTTTGATTTCATTTTTTTTCTTGGTTTCAATGTATGTTACTCATTTCAAATTGTAAAAAAAATATCAACCCACATTGAGCAGGTGGATATGATGTTTTAGTGTTTTATCATTTTCTCAATTTTAAAAATGTATCATTCGATCATGGAGTCACACCATTCCCATGGAAGTTCTGTCTAAAATCAAAGAAGACAACCATTTTCTAGTTTTTTAAGAAAAGCGGATGATCGGTTGCCGGATTTGATTGGGAAGGGTCTCCTTTGCCTGAATCAAGGCCTTTCGCAAACGCCGTTGAGCTACAGAATAAACCAGGAGAGCCAACGTCATGACCATCATCAATCCTTCCAGGCGTTGGGGTTTGTCAAGAAACAACGACGAGGCAAAGCACAACGGACTTTTGAGAAAACCAAAGCCTTTTTCTACATGATCCTGTCCTTGATAATCGACTAATATTTCCAGATCGGTCAATTCATCCTTCGTCGCATTACTGGTCACAATAAAGCACGCTTTTTGTTGAATCCGTTGCTCGATACCAGGACGGTCTTCCTCCACCTGAAATTGAATCTGGAATTCCAACTCAAATGAACTGTCTTTGGTGGGGCGTCCCTGTTGAAGAAAATGCTTATGTCCCGTGATTGTACTGTCCTTCAAGGTATGAAACTTCCACGTCTTTTGAAGTTTTTCCAAAGCCTTGCGCGCCTGGTTTTTGCTCTCAAAGCGCTGAGCTTGCAGGTGATAGTTCGCTGTGGAAATCTTCTCACTTTCTTTGATCACCGCCCGTTTGACTGTTTGTTGAGCCCGTTCCATGGCCGGTTGAGAAAAGACCACCAACCAACGTTGATCAATATCGTAATGATTCACTTCAAAACGATGGTACTTTCGGCGGTCGTCCCAGATTTCCCATGTATTGAGGGCTAAAGCCTCGTCAATCTTATCTTGCGCCAGAGTCAGCGTTTCAGGGACCCGCGTGATAAACAGAAGGTGTTTCAAATTCGGTGCATTCTCTTTCGTATAACCCTTGCAGTCCGTGATAAAATATCGGGGGATCTCCATGTCTTTCCACGCTGTGATTAATGCTTTGGCTCGTTGTTGAAAGATCGTCGTGTCCTCGCTGTTTCCACTCCAACATTTCATTAACAGGGGAACTCCACCATCCTGGGATACCATCATTTCCAGAACCATCTGCTTGAGATCCGGACGATGATCTTTCGAATAGCCGTGAGTGATCAAGATAGCGTGACTGTCTTCATCTTCCAGATACTCCCCCGTCAATGAAAAACTCGTGGTGTCTTCACAATTAAAACGAGTGTCCACCTTCTCTTGACGACAGACCGATACCGACAATTCTCCAAAAAGACGTTCACAGCCGTAATCATAAACCTGATCCAGGCTCCGACCCAGCTTGAACCGATTGAAATACGAGGCTTCTATTCCTTCTCGAAACAGAATATCCAGAGCCTTGTTTTCAAAAAACTGAGGACTCAGGGACAGCGGACGATCCGTAAAACCCAACCCATTGAGTATCATCCCGGCAATGGCTTCCTCATGGCTGATCTCCGATTGCTCATGCACTCCGAGTAACCGATCAATAGGCTCGATCAAACCCAAATCTTTGATCACTCCCGCCACTACTCCATGATGATCCAAACGACTTATCTCAATTTCCATACGACTCCTTCCAGATTTCAGTGAATTCATGAAGGAAATCTAAATTATTTTTTTCTAAAAGTCACCTGCTCAATGTGGGCAATGTCGCCTGCTGCGGCGGATTTTGCGGTGGTCTTTTCTTTCTTTTCGCTTTTCCCGCCTTCTTTTCCACCTTCTTTTTTGTCGCCTTCGCCACCACCTTCTTCTTTGGCGGATTGTTCGTCATC
>JBBCAX010000436.1:0-4333 GCA_051382335.1 Deltaproteobacteria bacterium TL4 | reverse complement strand
CTCGACTTTGAACAATTTGCTCAATATTACTCCTGAATAAAATCAGAGACTTATAAAGTCGTATTAGAATTAATGATAGGTTTGGCCTGAAAAAAGGGAAATAATAACCTTGCATTAATTCATTCATAAAATAAAACCACTGATATTATTGAATAATTAGAACTAAAACCATGAATTAAATGTTCAAAGTCCAGAATCATAAAACAGTACATAAATGATTTCCAAGTATAATTGCAATCTTTTTTTTCAATTTCACCTCTTTTTGTTATAGAGGTCCAGAAAAGTTTTGTCCTGGGAACGAGGGCGTCCCGCCCTCCGGTGAGGGCATCTTGCCCTCGTTCCCAGGGAAAAACTTTCCTTGGGCACTATACAAAGAAGCACAACCGAGGACAAGTTATATGGATAACTGTAACACAGCGATCCTTCGAAAGCAAATTTTTGTAAGATTTTGGCGAATGTTTAGAGGGGAGACTCACGCAAAGGAGACGCTACGTTCAGCATGACATCCCTATCATTAAAGAGTTGATATCGTTGCTCTTGATATGCTATATGACCCTCATAAGGAAATACGAGTTATGATCGGCTATCGGGGGACAGCTTGCTGAGGAACGATTAATTTTCTTAACCTGAATCGGAATTGCGCTTGTTTCCACGCCAAACGTGGAAACGAAGTGGCAAAGAGATTACCCTGATTTGAAACCTGTCGAAAATAACAGTGAGGACTCATGCTTTCAAGAGTATCAATAAAAAACTCAATCACGTTTCAGCTTTTATCGGTAGTATTTACCGTCTATGTGGTGGTTACTTTAACATTGACGGCACTGCATATGATTGCAGAGTACAATAGTTCGAAATCCCTCATTCGAAAGGATATGCAGGCCTCCGCAAAGACCTTTGAACGCGCCTTATCCCATGCCCTTTGGACTACGGATGTGCCACAAATCAAAGCGTTGGTCAAGGGGATTCATCGAATTCCTTTTATTGTGGGTGTTTTGGTGACAACGGATTCATCGGAACAATACGCAGTTGGAACTACGGAAGCGTTGCCCCATAGTAAGACACAGCCACCTTCAACTCAACCTTCGCCAATAACGACGACCCCTCCAGAAATCGCATCAAACCTCCACACGGAGTTATTCTATCATACGCTGGAACTATTTCAGGAGCAGGCTGGAGAAGTTTATTACGTTGGCAGCCTAACCCTATTTTCCAGTACGTATATTGTTTGGCAACGAATCCGGTATGGATTCCTTTTTATTATTGTTAACGCGATCATCAAAACAATCGCCTTATGGTTAATTTTTCTGATTGTTGGACGAACACGCCTAAGCCTTCCTCTGACCAATCTGGCTAATGCGACCATGCGACTCCATTTCGACCGCTTGGAAACGATTTCTATTAATTTGAAGTCCGAACACCCTAATGAGTTAAATATTTTAGAAGACGCCTTCAATGAAATGATTATGAAGCTGAAAACAGCTCGAGAGCAACTTCATCAATACTCCGCGACTTTAAGAAAAACCAATACAGAATTGAGTGAGAGTGAGAGAACATTAGCGACCCTGATGGGAAATTTGCCAGGAATGGCATTCCGTTGTGTTAACGACAATCAATGGACGATGGAATTCGTAAGTGAGGGGTGTATTGCGTTGACGGAGTACTTGCCTGAAGATTTAATTCAAAATAAAACAATTTCCTACGAAAAAATCATCTATCGTGAGGATAGAAAGATGTTTTATAAAGAAATGCAATCAGCAATTTCGTCCAAAGCCAAGTTTATGTTGGAACACCGTATTAATACCCGTTCCAACAAGGTGAAATGGATCAGTGCTCAAGGGATTGGCCTCTATTCAACGGAAGGCTCATTACTTGCGATTGAAGGTTTGCTTACGGATATTACAAATCGCAAACAAACAGAGGAGGAGCTCCAGCAACACAAAGAGCACCTCGAGGAATTGATTCAAGAGCGTACCAGGGAACTGGAAGACACCTTGGTGATTCAACAAAGTATCAGCGATAATTTATTAGGGACCAGTCATGAATTGAAGGAATCTCGCCAGCAGTTAGAGCAGCAATTTGCGGAATTACAAGCCAGCTATAGTAAGCTGAGCGATTTGGATAATACCAAAAATCAACTGCTCAAAAAAATGAACAATCTCAATGAGACACGTTTTCCTTCTTTAAAAAAGAATCTGAACACTTTAGCGGAACAAGAGTTGGGTGATGCAAAGATATGGGTACAGCAAGCGGTCAGAGATGCCGATGCCATTAATGAAGCACTCCGCCCCTTTCAGTCTTTGTATCTCTCAGAGCAGGCGATTCAAAGCAAGCGGTTATTACTGGCGGAAGCCAATAAAAAAGAGCAAGTTATCGCCAAACTGGCTCTCGGAGGAACAGGAGTTGATCTTCATATTGTTTCGGATATTGCGGAAGGACTACGTCTCTTGAATCAGGAACCTTTTGATATTATTTGTGTGAATTCAGAAACAATTGAGTTAGCACAATATGCTGATGAGCATTTCCCTGAAATCAAGACGATGTTTATTACGTCTCAAGATGCCAGAGTGTATCTGCCTCTTTTGCAAAAGCATGCCTTTTTGTCCAACATTGTCTCCCGTAATGACGAAGATCGGACCTTTACCCTTAAAAATATTTCGATAACCGTCAGCAAATTGATTACGGGAGACCTTTTTGGACTGGAAAAATATTTACACTGGGGTGTGGATGTACAACAACATGCGGTGACTCATAGTGGTGAGCGGGAAAAGCTCATCAACCAGATGGAAAGCGACATGTCTAAACTTGGAGTTCGTAGAGGTGTGGTCAGTCGTATCACCATGGTTGCCGAAGAATTGCTGATGAATGCGATCTATGACGCTCCTCATGATGCGAAAGGAATTCCCCTTTATAATCATCTCTCCCGTGTTGAGGAAGTGGTGCTGAAACCGGAAGAACAAGGTGTTCTTCGCTATGCTTGTGACGGACTTTTGATTGCGGTTTCTGTGGAGGACCCCTTTGGCGCATTTCACAGAAATACCATCCTGGACTATTTGGATAGCTGTTATGGCGGCAGACAAGGCTCGCTTCAACAAAATAAAGGGGGAGCCGGTCGGGGCATATATCAAATCATTGAAACCGCGGATCTCGTAGTGTTTAATGTCAAACCCAAAGTCCGCACCGAGGTTATCGCGATTTTTAATATTGAGCCCAATGCGTCTAAATCCTCAAAACCGACTTCTTTTCATTATTTTTATGATAACCCGAGGGATCTCTTTATTGAATCATTCAGAAATGACGAAATATAGTCACTTTTCACACACACTACGGGAGTCTGCAGGGATTGACGAAGACAACAACGGAACCCTGGATGCCGCCGAAATTGATGTGACCGATGTCGTTTGTCATGGCGATAAATCCCTCACCAGCGTCACAGACGAATCCGCTGGAACCAACTGCGCTGCCGGAGGTAAGAAAATCAGTGTGGGACTGGATAACGGAGAGGGCGGAGGCACTGCCGGCAATGGCCTCCTCGAAGGCGGGGAAACGGATAGCAGCACTTATGTCTGTACTGGAGCCGCCGGAGTTACTGGAACCACGGGTGCCCCGGGTGCCAGTGGGTACACCACGCTGATCAAATCCAGTCCGGCGAATGCGTCGGCCCTCTGTCCTAATGGCGGTCTTAAAGTGGACTCCGGACTCGATAACGGCGATAGTGGTGGCACGGCCAACAACGGACTTCTGGAAAAAGTGGAAGTGGACGCCACCTCCTATGTTTGTAATGGAGCGACCGAAACCACTGGAGCTAAAGGTGACAAAGGCGATACCGGTGATATCGGAGCCGCAGGCGTTAAAGATGATACAGGTGACAAGAGAGACAGGAGCCACTGGAGCTAAAGGTGACATAGGAGCCACTGGAGACTGTAACATCTGGCTACAACACGCTGCTCACAATCACCACGGAAATTCCCGGCGGCAATTGTACATCAGGAAGTAAAAAGCTTGAATCGGGTCTCGACAACGGAGATGGAGGCGGTACAGCCAGTAATGGAACCCTGAAAAGCGGAGAATTGGATTATTTCCCCTATATCTGTAATGGAACCGACACGACTCCGCCTCTAGTCTCCAGCCCTGAAGCCGGCGCGATCGGAGCCGATGTGACTGCCAGTATTTCGGTGACCTTCAATGAAGCCATAAATACCGCCACAATCACCACCAATACCTCAGATACCGCTTGTTCCGGGAGTATTCAGCTCTTCACAAGTATAGATGCCTCCTCAGACAGTAGTTTCAACAACTGCGTTCCAATGAGTGCCTCACCCGTTGCCAGCGACAA
>JBBCAX010000435.1:0-24060 GCA_051382335.1 Deltaproteobacteria bacterium TL4 | reverse complement strand
TCTCTCTTGAAGGTGATTCGTTACTTTGACTTCTGAAATTGATACGGAACTGAAGGCTTCCAGAACTCAGCGTTTTTTACAAGATTTTTCACCTTAAATACTGGTCTAAAATATGGGGTCCATTATACTATTTTTTAAATTAACCAAAATGTTCAAAGTCCAGTATAGATTTTAATCAAGTTTAATTGTTGTGAGGTGTGCTTTGAAAAAAATTGGTGATTCTCTAATCCCGTTAGCTGCGTTGATCATAGTCGGTGTTGTCGTTTTTTATGCGTTGCCCTACCTTGCGACGCTTGGACTGATTATTTTGTTCTTCCTGCCTTACCTCATCGTTTATCAAATGAAGTCCGCGGTGGAACAACAAAACTTGGATAAACTGGCGGATTATGTGGATTTCCCTGCTTTGCGCCAGAATTTGGTGGATCAGGCAAATTTCATGATGTCTGATAAAATGGGAAAAAGTTTTAAAAGTAATGCTTTTGTGATTTTTGGCTTAAATTTGGCGGGGTTGTTTACTGAAAAGATGATTGAAGTCCTGGTAACTCCCCGGGCGATTGCAGAATTAATGAAAGGTCATGCGGAGTTTCTAAAAAATCAGGGACAACTGATTGTCGTTGAGGATGGCAGGACGTACATTACCGAATTCCGTGCGTTACAAGAGGCAAAACTGAGCTATAAGTCCATTTCCCGTTTTTCGATCATGCTCCCTGTGGAAAACGAGAAATTTTTGGAGTTTATTTTATCAAGAAGTGGTCTGGAATGGAAACTTTCCAACATCAAATTCTTGGTAGAAGCAACATCGACTGCTGTTAGAACAGTGTGAGTCTGACTTTTCTGCGGCACGGTTTAACGCTGAGCTTCAGGACACAGGAGATCTTTAAGATGCTGTTGTCAAATCTAACCCCTCACGAACATGTTATGTCGTATTTCATTTCCGATGGTTGTGGCCGGGCCATGCCCCGTCACCACATGAGTCGCTTCATCCAGAACATAAAGTTGTTTTTTTATCGAGTGTTCAATTTTCTGATAATTTCCTCCCCACAAGTCGGTTCGTCCAATTGAACCTTGGAACAGCGTATCTCCTGCAATTAATAATTTTTGAGACTCAAAGTGAAAACACATTGATCCTGGCGAATGACCAGGTGTATGTAGAGAAACCCCCTGATGGTCATGAATCTGTATTTCTTCCTGATGTTGAAGCCAATGGTCTGGTGAAGGAACAGGGAAATAAGGGATCCCAAACATGCTGCACTGCATTTTTAAGCCATTCCACAAATCTTGATCCTCTTTGTTCAGGGCTAAAGGGGCTCCTGTCGCCGCTTTAATCTTTCCTGATGCCAAGAAGTGATCGAGATGAGCATGCGTGTGGAGAATTTTGATGATCTCCAAACCCATCGATTGAATCAGGTTCATGATATGCTCCGCATCTCCGCCTGGATCGATGATAACCGCTTTTTTGGTGACAGGATCTCCAAGGATCGTGCAATTACACGCCAAAGGGCCTACGGGAAAGCTTTTTACCATCAATTTGGAAGAAGTTTCATGGGGATTCATGCTGAATTTTCCTGTTGAATGAAAAGAGGTTCAGTGAAATTACATTCAGGATTAGGGCATTTCAACAGGTGCTCACGT
Source organism: Deltaproteobacteria bacterium TL4 (assembly GCA_051382335.1). Taxonomy (GTDB): domain Bacteria; phylum SAR324; class SAR324; order SAR324; family NAC60-12; genus JBBCAX01. Next base: position 22,428 of record JBBCAX010000435.1, on the reverse strand, counting down.
TTGGTTTGCTTTTCTCCTAAAGTTGTAAATCCACATTGAGGACAAGGTTGATTGACGGGCTTATCCCACATGGCAAATTTACATTTTGGATAGTTAGAACAGCTATAAAAGGTCTTTCCCTTTCGTGAACGACGTTCCAACAAGTTGCCCTTACTGCATTCAGGGCAAATAATTTTGGTGTCAACCCGGTTTTTTTGAATGTATTTACATTCGGGATAGTTTTCACAGGAAGTAAACGGACCAAATCTTCCTACGCGTTTGACTAAGCCTAAACCACAAAGTTCGCAAGTTCCTTCAACTTTTTGATGAGGTTGCTGTTGTTCGTCTTCTTCGAGTGGTTTTGTGTTTTTACACTTGGGATAGTCGGAACAAGCTAAGAATTGACCGAATTTCCCTTTCTTAATCATCAGCGGGTTACCGCATTTATCGCATTTTTGGTCTGTTTCTCCCAGTGAAACGGGTTCCGGTTTGCCTTCTTCATTGAGTTTGAACTCACTGGTTGTTTTACAATCGGGATAATTAGAGCAAGCCAAAAATTCCCCATTTTTACCCCATTTAATCACCATGGGACTATTGCAGTTATGGCAAGTGAGATCCGTAGGAATTTCCTGTTTTTTTACATCAGGCATTTCGGTATGCGCGGTTTTCAGATCTTGACTGAATTTCCCATAGAACTGCCGGATGGTCTCAGTCCAATTGGCGGTTCCTTCTTCAACCCCATCCAGCGTGTTTTCAAACTGTGCCGTGAATCCGACATCAAGGATGTCCGGAAAACTATTGACCAGCAAGCTGTTGACCAGCGTGCCAATAGGCGTGGGAAAATATCGTTTATTAATATTTTCCACGTAGAGTCGTTTTTCAATCGTATTCATAATACTGGCAAAAGTACTGGGGCGACCGATTCCCTGTTCTTCAAGCTCTTTAATTAATGTTGCCGAACTATAACGGGGTGGCGGTTCTGTAAAGTGTTGGGAAGGCTGTATTGCTTTTAATTGAAGGGTTTCTCCTTCTTTCAAAGGAGGAAGGAGGAATTCTTCCTCATCTTCATCCGCAGAAGTATCATCTTTTCCTTCAGAATAAACGTCAAGAAAGCCTGGGAACACAAGCACCGAACCACTGATGCGCCATATTAATTTTCCCGATTCAATATCCACTTGCGTTTGATCATAAACAGCGGAAGCCATTTGAGAGGAAACAAAACGATTCCATATTAAGGTGTAAAGCCTCTGTTGATCATGGTCGAGCACATGTTTGGTTTGATTCGGAGGATATTTCATTGAGGTTGGACGTATCGCTTCATGAGCGTCCTGGACCTTGCTGACCTTGTTACTTTTATATAGCCTTGGTTTTTCAGGAAGGTAAGCCTCCCCATAAACCAAGGCGATCGAGTCCAGGAGTTCTCTTAACGCCACCTCTGAGATACGTATCGAATCGGTACGCATGTAAGTGATGAGTCCGCCTACTTCTTCATTGACGCCCTCATAGAGCTGCTGCGCAATTTGCATGGTACGTGAACTTGAAAAACCAAATTTACGCGAGGCCTCCTGCTGTAACGTGGATGTGGTAAAGGGGGCAACGGGATGGCGTAACCGCTGTTTTTTTGTGACGGTTTTTACAATAAAATCAGCTTGCATGGCTTCATTGACAAGTTTGGTGGCGCTTTCCTCATCTGTGATTTTGAGAACTTTTCCCTGACTTTTAAACAGCTTGACCCGGATTTCCTTACGTCCTTCAGGGTTCAGAAGGGAATGAATATACCAATACTCCTCAGGTTTGAAGGCTTGAATCTTCTGTTCCCGTTCACAAATGATCCGAACCGCAACCGATTGGACACGACCTGCACTGAGACCAAATCTCACTTTTTCCCAGAGCAGAGGGCTGATTTGATAACCGACAAGTCGATCGAGCACTCTTCTTGCCTTTTGGGCTTCGTACTTGTTTTGATTGATCTGTCCCGGGTTTTCAAAAGTTTCCAGAATTGACTTTTTTGTGATTTCATACAGTAAAACCCGGTGAATGGGTCCCTTAAAATTTTTTTGAAGTTCCTCTGCCAAGTGAGCCGCAATGGCTTCTCCTTCACGGTCAGGATCTGACGCCAGGTAAATGCTCTCTACCGATTTTGCGTCTTTACGCAATTCCTTGATTACTTTATTTTTATCAGGCATGACCTCGTACTTTGGCGCAAAATCATTTTCTATATCGACGCCAAGTTCATCTTTTGGCAAGTCCTTGACGTGCCCAATGGACGCTTTAACAATATATTGTTTTCCTAAGTACTTGTTAATCGTTTTCGCTTTTGCTGGAGATTCTACAACCACCAATGATTTTGCCATGTTCGGAATAAATTAGAGGTTAATGCACTGAAATTTATTAGATGAGTCTAACATTTGATCGAAAAGAGCAGGTTTTTCCAGCCTGCATTTTCGAAATATAGAGGGGGCAAATGCAATTGTCAACAGTACTCGACTGAGGGCGAGGACAGTACCTTTGGCCTGGACTGTATATAAATATAGAAATATCAGTAAGTTATTAAGCTTATTTTTTGTTATTTTTTTTTGTACGACGATTCGATTTATACTTTATCTTTGGTTCCGGAGTCTTGTTTGTGGCGAAAACAGAGTCTTGGGTCGCAGACAAAATAGGTTGAACCTGCCAAAGCCGCTTTCCAATGATAAGCAGACATCCAGCCAAGCCTAAAACGACACTGATTCCATAAGGAGCAAGGATACGAACTCCCATCCATTCAAAAAATTGATTATCCATCCGCAGCGGGGTCAGTGCTGAGCGCAGAAGAGAGTAGAGTACCAAGTACACGGCGGTCATCATCCCGTGGCGAAAGTTTTTTAACCGGATCTTCCATAAAACCCAAAAAATAATAAAGTTTCCCAGGGATTCATAGATCATCGTGGGATGTACAGGTTGCCCTTGCGCATAGTAATAAATAGAGCTGCCTGGTGGAAAAATGAGGCCCATCCAGGAGTCGGTTACCGGACCTGCCGCTTCCCCATTGGTAAAATTTCCCCATCGTCCTAGGGCTTGTCCCAGAATAATGGTTAGGGTTCCGATATCCGTGAATTCTAAAAACCTGAACTCTTTGTAACGGGTGTAAAAGTAAAGGGATACGACCCCTCCCAAGATTCCTCCATGAATTGCCAGACCTCCATGCCAAATAGCAAAGACCTCTGTCCAAGGGTAATTGGAATAATGATTGGACCATTCAAAAATAACTTCATAAACTCTTCCTCCCAGTAAGCCTCCCATGAATATCAGAAGGACGCAGTTCATGGTTTCGTCTTCATTCAAGGGCAGGAGTCTCCGTCTGACTTCAGAGAGAACGATTTTATAACCGAACATGATTGAAATGGCGTAGAACAGGCCATAAAATCTAGGTTGTAAGGTGATATTAATCCACGGAATGTCGACTTGAAAGATATAGGGATACATAAGTGGTTTCTTTATATATGAAAATTAGCTGCGCAAATTTGTGGCGAAGCTGTTACTATTTTCTGATTAAATATCCATCAAGGGCGGCCCTTTGGGCATCAAAGTGCGCTTTAATGCCTGCTTCCGCATAATCCATCATGGTATTGAAGGTTGCCCGAGAGAAGGGTTTCTTTTCTGCGGTGCCCTGGACTTCAATCAATTCCCCCGATTGAAGCATCACAACATTCATATCTACTTCCGCACGGCTATCTTCATCATATTTCAAATCCAGCATGGGACGTCCATCAACTATTCCCACACTAATGGCCGCAAGGTGTTCCTGAATGGGGATTTTCTTGAAGGCCTTATTTTGATAGAGTTTTCTCAAGGCGAGAATCAGTGCGACAAAACTGCCTGTGATTGAGGCGGTACGGGTTCCTCCATCGGCCTGTATGACGTCACAATCAATCCAGAGGGTCCGTTCTCCAAGCAAAGAAAGATCCACAACCGATCGAATGGATCGACCTATCAAGCGTTGGATTTCCTGGGTTCTTCCATCAATTTTACCCTGGGAGGCCTCTCTTTTTTTCCGGGAGGATGTGGAGCCAGGCAACATTCCGTATTCTGCCGTAATCCAGCCGCCTTTGTTTTGGCCCCTGATAAAGGGGGGGACGACATTTTCAACGAACGCGGTGCAAATCACTTTGGTGTTTCCAGTTTCTACCAAGACCGAACCTTCCGCATGCATGGTAAAGTTGGGAATGATGTGTATGGGACGCGGCTCGTTATCTTTTCTGTGATCAGTACGGGGTAATGAGGCGATAATATTTTTTAAATCACTATTATCGGCTAATGATTCTTTCAGGGGTCCCATAGCATTTTATTCCAAGAGTGAACAATAATTTTGAGCATCATAGTTGCTCTTCAACGACGAATCAAGGCAATCCACTACGTTTATTCCTTCTCCGCATTGATGATTTCCATCTCAGGAGTCACTTGAAACGTGAATAACTTCTGATCCAAGTCAAGATTGTAACTCATTTGAGTGAATTCAATACTTCGATAATTTTCTAGTGTGTCCATCAGAATAATGGCTTTCAAATTGTAAGTTTTAGGGTTGATTGCCAGTTGAATGAAAGCAATGTTGGCTAAAGGCTTGAGAGGGCGAAGTTCGATTAATTCGATGTTATCTCCTTGGAACAACGGGCGAGAAACTGGTTTTTGGGTGAATTCAGCTTTCAGATTTCCTATCCCCAGTAAAAAGGACATTGCCGTATCCTGCGTAACTTGCTTCAAGGGTTGAATGGTTACATTTTCTAATAACGGATCATAAAGCCAAACCGTTTGACCATCAGTGACCAAGAGTTGTTCCTCAGGTTTTTCATAAGTCCAGCGCATTTTACCAGGCCGTGTATAGGCAATCATGCCTGTTGCTTTCCTAGGCGTTTTGGGAGACTCACTGAGGTAATTGATCTGTATAAAGTGACCGCTAAAACTTGTAATACTATGATACTGTTTCTGAATACGATCAACAATATCATCTGTTTGCTGATTGGCAAAACTGTTTGATGGAGTCAAGGTGTAGAGCCACAAAAAACCAAGCAACAAGCAACATTTGTTAGACATAAGGCCTCAACATTTAGAGTAATAAGGTTCATACCCTGCGCATGAAAAGGTATTTAAAAACATCAATGATGTGATCAAGATGATTATCCATTTTGTAGATACTGTAAAGGCCATAAACCAAAATAACAAGTGGAGGAATCCATAGTATCTGAGGGCTTGCTCCTGAAAAACGGGTTAATTCTTTTGCGCCTAACCAGAGGATGTAATAAACGACCAGGAGAATTAAGGCTCGTAAGTACGCACCTGAACGTCCTCGTCTTGGATTGGTGATTCCTAAAGATAGGGCCCCAAAAGCAAAACCCAAGCAAGCCCAAGGGGTTGTGAGGCGAAGCAGAAGTTCAATTTTTGCGATATGAGCTTCTCGTTTTAATAATTCTCGAGTGGTGACACCCCAGATATGTCCTCCCTTTTCTGTTGTCGAAGGCACAATATCAGGCAGTTTGGAAATATAATTTAAAGTTTTGAAGGCAATCGTCCGATAAACGTCGGGTTCGGTTTCCTCTTTGTGAATTTTTCCTTCATTCAGTCTCAGAACAACATCTTGTTGATCTTCACGAACTTGAATGTTTCCTCCATTTGCCATGACCACCATGGAGCCTGGTTTTAATTCAAGGTCTGTAATAAAAACTCCAACCAGTTCTCCATTTTTGCCTTTATCCTGAACGTACATCACCTGCCCTTGAAAATCGTAGTTCAGCACTTTAGGCTGGATATTCTTTGCCGTATGAGATTTGAGTACTTTGAGTTTTTCGGTTTCAAAGGCTGAAAAGCCGTAGGGTTGTAACCATAGTGTTAACAGGTAGGTGAGCGCTGTGGTAAATATTCCGAAGGCAAAGATGGGTCTTCCTATGTACCAATAACTCATGCCGCATGCCCGCATGGCGGTCAGTTCCAACTCCATGGACAACCGGATCATCATCATAAAGGTCGCGATCAACATGGAGAGCGGAATCGTGATTGAAAGAAATTGGGGCAGGCGATACAGGAGCATCAAGATGACGCTTACGACATTCACCCCTTTGGTCACGATTAAATCGATCAGACGGTAAACGGTGTCCAACGAGAGCACGAAGGTCAAAATCACCGTTCCCATGGTGAAAGGGGCAATGAGTTGCAGAAAAAGAGAACGAAACGTAATCATTTATAAGTTAGAAGTGAGTTGGTTTTTTATTTCCCAGGCAACTTCTAACGCTTGTAAACCATCCAATGCGGTGACTTCAGGCTCTTCATTGTTTTGAATTGCGGCAAGGAAGCTTTGAATTTCAGTGAGTAACGCATCCGCTTTTGCTAACTGATAGGTTTCCGGTTTTAAATCGTCTGGTGTCAGTTTGGAATGTGGCGAAACTGTGAGCTTTTTGGCTTTTCCTGTGCCGTAATCGAGAGAGAGATAAAGTCCTGATTGAAAAATACGCATTTTCCGCTCCGCTTTGTCAGAAATCCGGCTTGCGGTCAAGTCCGCAATACAGCCATTGGGAAATCGCAACCGAGCATTGGCAATATCAGTGGTAGGGGTTAGGATGGAAACTCCAAAGCCTTCTACGGAAGAAGGATATTCTCCAACGACGGCAAGAACCAAATCAATATCGTGAATCATCAAATCCAAAACCACATCCACATCGGTTCCTCGTTTGGGAAAAGGTGCAATCCGAATATTTTCTATATAACGTGGGGCTTGTATGAGTTTTTGGAATTCTGTAAACACGACATTGAAGCGTTCTAAATGACCTATTTGGAGACAGACCTTGTTTTCTTCTGCTAACTGTAATAAGGCCTTCGCTTCTGGGACTGTGGCCGCAAAAGGTTTTTCCAGTAAAACGTGTTTGCCCCGTTGAAGGAAAGGCTTGGCAATCGCATAGTGATAAACCGTGGGAACGACAATACTGACCGCGTCAACCTTTTCAAGGATATCCTCATAATTCTGATAATAGGGAACGTTTAATTCCTCCCCAACCTCTTTCGCACGTTCGAGACTACTATCAATGACCCCGATCAATTCACAATGGGGCAAGACCGCGTATTTTTGGGCATGAAATCGGCCAAGATATCCAACACCAATGACTGCAACTTTTAAAGTCTCTTTCATATCAACCTGTTTGTTTATCCATTAACCAAAAGGGCACGGTAGCCTAAGACCAAATTGTCAATAACACCGGGATCCGCAAGAGTCGAGACATCGCCTAAATCATTGTAATCCCCAGCAGAGATCTTTCTTAAGATTCTTCGCATGATTTTACCACTGCGAGTTTTAGGAAGCCCCACGGCCCATTGAATGATGTCAATGGAGGCGATAGGGCCGATTTCCTTTCGTACCAAGGCAACGAGTTCGGCTTTAAGCTGATTTGATGTGCGAGCACCGGAATTCAAGGTGACAAACGCATAAATGGCCTGTCCCTTTACAGGATGAGGAATGCCCACAACGGCGGCTTCCGCAACATATTTGTGTAAAACCAGTGCGGATTCAATCTCCGCGGTCCCCAAGCGGTGTCCTGAGACATTAATAACATCATCAACACGTCCCGTGATCCAGTAGTAGCCGTCTTCGTCACGACGACATCCATCTCCTGTGAAGTAATATCCAGGATATTGAACAAAGTACGTATTTTTAAAACGTTCAGGATCTCCATAAACCCCTCGCATTTGACTTGGCCAAGAGGTTTTAAGGCACAAATTCCCTTTGCCGGGACCCACAATTTCTTGTCCCTTGTGATCGAGTAAAGCCGGTTGAATACCGAAAAAAGGCAAGGTCGCAGAGCCTGGTTTGGTCGCGATGGCTCCCGGGAGCGGGGTGATCAGGATTCCTCCGGTTTCTGTTTGCCACCATGTGTCAACAATCGGACAATTTTCTTTACCAACGACTCTGTGATACCACAACCAAGCCTCAGGGTTGATTGGCTCGCCTACGGTTCCCAAGAGTCGAAGACTGCTTAAATCCCTTTTATTTACATAATCATCGCCTTCTTTTGCAATGGCACGAATCGCTGTGGGCGCCGTATAAAAAATAGTCACTTTGTGCTTGTCAATAATATCCCAGAATCGGCCCCAATCCGGGTAGTTGGGAACACCTTCATACATCAACGTTGTCGCGCCATTTGCCAAGGGACCATAGAGAATGTAACTGTGCCCTGTGATCCAGCCGATATCCGCGGTACACCAGTAAATATCACCTTTGTGATAATCAAAGACATACTCATGCGTGAGTGAGGTATAAACTAGATAACCCCCTATGGTGTGCATGACACCTTTGGGTTTTCCTGTGGAACCGGAAGTGTAGAGAATGAACAAAGGATCTTCCGCATCCATTTCTTCTGCGGGACATTCGTTGGAGATGTCAGGTGAGGCCAGCTCTTCATGAAGCCAGACGTCACGTGAGGCCGTCATGGTCACGGCTTCTCCTGTTCGTTTGATCACGATGCAGGTACTCACTTCGGTCCCTTGCATCGCGTCATCGCACGCATTCTTTAAGGGCAGGGCTTTGGCTCCACGAAAAGCGCCATCAGCGGTAATGAGAATTTTGGGTGTGCAGTCCAGGATTCGATTTTTTAAAGCTTCCGCACTGAAACCGCCAAAAACCACGGAGTGAATCGCCCCGATTCTGGCACATGCCAAGACGGCGAAAGCCAGCTCAGGAATCATCGGCATGTATAAAATAACGCGATCTCCTTTGGCAACACCCTTTTTTTTCAATACATTGGCAAAGCGACAAACCTCACGATGAAGCTCCTGGTAGGTATAGGTTTTCGATTCATCAGGATTGTCACCTTCCCAGATGAGCGCGGTCTGGTCTTTTTTATCCGTTTTCAGATGCCGATCTAAACAGTTATAAGCGGCATTCACTTTGGCACCACGAAACCAACTGATCTCGGCAGAATGATAATCGACGTTCATGACTTGATCCCAAGGTTTGAACCAATCAATACGCTCTGCTTGTTTGGCCCAGAAGGATTCAGGATCTTCAATGGATTCTTGATACAGCTTTTGATAGGTTTCTTTATCAATCAATGCGTTTTTTTTAAATGCATCGGAACTTTCGAATGTTTCGCTCATGGTCTCTCCATCAGTTGATTTATCTGTAATCTCTTACGGATTTGCTAAAGATTTAAGTTCATCGATTTGTTGTTTTAAGGCGTCAATCGTTTTTTGAGAGGTTTCTATTTTTCCTTTCAATTCTGCTATCACAGGAGTCGGTGCATTGTTTATAAAATTTGGATTTTCCAGCTTTTTAATACTTTTGAGCACAAAGGCTTCCTCATTGTTGAGTTTCTTTCCAAGGTTTTCCAGTTCCTGAGTCCAATCCACGGCAGAGGCATTGATTTGAACGAGCGTGTCTGAAAAATAGGAACTGAGCGCCTCATTATTCGCGTTGGGTTCTTGATTCCGAGTCACCAGGTTGCTCAAACGGGCAAGTCGGATCATGAGTGCTTGGTGTTCTTGAAAGAGCGCAACATGCGTCACCGAGTCGATGCTGGCTTCAACTTTCTGATTCAAACCAATATTCGCTTTATCTCGCAAGGCTCTGATCTGAGTGATGGCCTCCTGAATGAGCGATATTTGTGCCTCCGCTTCAGGAAAATGATGCTCCTCACAAGGCTTGGGCCAAGCGGCCTTAATCAGCATTTCTTTGGTTTGGAAATGCTCCCAAAGTGCTTCTGTGACAAAAGGGATATAAGGGTGCATGAGTTTGAGTAAGGTGGTGTAAGCATAGCATAACACTTGATTGTCCTCCGCATTACGCTCTGGTTTTTTATCCATTTCCAGATACCAGTCACAAAAATCACCCCAGAAGAACTGACGCAAATTTTCAATGACATCTGATAATCTAAACTGAATTAAACTCCCTTGAACCGATTCGGTCAATTGATTCAAACGGTGGAGCATCCATTGCGCGTAAGGTGACTGAACCTTTTGGGGGACGGATGACGGTGTATCAGGCGGAATGGTTATTAAAATATATCGTCCGGCATTCCATAGTTTATTGACAAAACGTTTGCAGCTTTCAAGTTTTTCGGGATACAGCTTTAAATCCATGCCTGGCGCGGTGCCTGATACTAAGGCAAGCCGTAAGGCATCTGTTCCGTATTGATCAATGCTTTCCAGAGGGTCAATACAATGTTCAGGATCCGATTTGGACATTTTCTTCCCCTCACGAGTACGAACCATTCCGTGAAGATAGACATTTTCAAAAGGAATGTCTCCTATCATGTAAGTGGTCATCAGGATCATCCGGGCAACCCAAAAAAACAAAATATCGTATCCTGTTTCCATGACATGAGTCGGATGAAATTTTTGAAAATCCGGACTGCGTTTTAAGAGTTCTTCAAAAGAAAGTGTGTAATCCTGAGCCTGTTTTGGATCAATAAGCGTGCTCCAGGTCCAAAGGGCGGAGGAGAACCAGGTATCCAGGGTATCAGGGTCTTGTTCCCAGCCTTCGCCCTGAGGCGGTTGAAGATCAACATGGATTTCTTCCTTACGATACCATACCGGGACTTGATGGCCCCACCAGATTTGACGGGAAATACACCAATCTTTCAAGTTTTCAACCCAGTGAAAATAAGTGGTGTTGAAACGTTCGGGAACAATATTGATTTGATTGGAACGAACTACTTCGATGAGAATAGCTTTCAAACTTTGTGTCTTTCCTTTCCAGGAAACTACAGGTTTATTGACATCAATGAACCATTGCTTCTTAGGCAGCGGCTCAATGGGTTGTTTGGACCGATAGCAAATGGAAAGAGGCTGTTGGTAGGGTTCTTTTTTGACCATCAGCCCCGCAGCCTCTAAATCCTGGATGAAAGCCTCACGGCATTCCTTTACGGTCATGCCTTGATAACACCCTGCTGTTTCCAGCATGCATCCATTTTCACCTATGATTTGAAGGATCTCCAAGTTGTGTTCTTGGGCCATATCAAAGTCAATCTGACTGTGGGCAGGCGTAACTCCAATGACACCTGAACCAAATTTTGGATCAACATGCGTGTTTCCGAAAACTTTGACCTGAATCTCTTGCCCTTTAGGCCAGGTGACGGTGAGGGTTTGGCCAATGTAGGAGGTATAACGTTCATCTTCGGGATGAACGGCTATTCCTGTATCCCCAAGTTTGGTTTCGGGGCGGCTTGTCGCCACGACAAAGGGACCATATTGCATGTAATACAGGGTCGACATCGTTTCAACATGATCAATTTCGTCATCAGAAATCGTGGTTTGTAAGGTAGGATCCCAGTTTACAATACGATTTCCCCGATAGATCAATCCCTGTTCATACATACGATTAAAGATGGAGTTGACACAGCGGTTGAGCTGTGGGTCCATGGTAAAACGCTCACGACTCCAATCACAACTTGCGCCTAACGCGCGAATTTGATTTCGAATCGTACCTCGTGAATTTTCAACATATTCAAAAATTCTTTTCAGAACTTCTTCGCGTCCAAGAGTTTCCCGAGGGTTTTTAATTCTTTCCTCTTCTTTGATTTTCTTCAAAACCACGTTTTCTGTAGCAATTGCCGCATGATCAGTTCCAGGCAGCCATAAGGCTTCATAACCTTGCATTCTGTGCCAACGGATCAAAATATCTTCTATGGCGAGCATGACAGCATGCCCGACGTGAAGTTGTCCGGTTGCGTTAGGGGGCGGCATGGAAATCACAAATGGTTTTTTGGAAGAGTTCGCATCCGCAATAAAGGTACCGGTTTCTTCCCATTTTTGATAAATTCGCTTTTCAAAGCTTTTAGGCTCGTAGGCTTTTTCTATAGGACTGTTCATAACAATTTTTATAAAGATATGTTGGGTTAAATCTTGTGACCAAAGTCGAATACTCATTCGTGTTCCGCTCAACACAAGCGTATCGGTATTTCCTGAAAAGGTGAGGAGCAAAATGCTGTAATCTGTGTCTATAGGAGGTTTTCCAGACCGTAAACCAATTCCCGCAATTTCATAACTTTTTTGCACGCGAGGCAAACACCAGGCATGAAAGAATCCCGGTGAATAGAATCATGACGAATGGACAAGGTCTGGCTTTGACCTCCAAAGAGCACTTCCTGATGCGCGACGAGACCTGGAAGTCGAATCGAGTGAATGTGGATGTTCTGTGCTTTTGCACCCCGTGCGCCTGCAAGCAACTCTTTTTCTTCCAAGGGTTGAGGAGTATATTGTCGTGATTCCGCAATCATATCCGCGGTTTTGAGGGCTGTCCCTGAGGGGGCGTCTGCTTTCCGGTCATGATGTAATTCAATGATTTCCACATGAGGAAGGTATCGTGCCGCTTCTTTGGCAAATTTCATCATGAGTACCGCGCCAATCGCAAAGTTTGGGGCAATCAACCCTCCACTATTTTTTTGTAGGCATAACTCCTGAAGTTCTTTAATCTGCTCAGGGAGCAGACCACTGGTGCCTATGACGGGCCGAGCACCCGACTCAAGGATGAGTTTTGTGTTTTCATAGGAGCTACTGGCCGTTGTGAAATCAACAACAACTTGGGCTCCCGTCTCTTTAATGGTTTCAGATAAATTATTTTCCAGATCAGTTTGGGCTACGAGTTCTAATTCAACATCGGCTGTAATTGCTTTAACCGTTTCTTGCCCCATACGGCCTTTCGCCCCATTGACGAGTACACGAATTAATTCCACAGATACCTTATTGGATGATTAACAGATTTTAAGAGGCTTTTCCTATGTACAGAAAAGTCCTATTTCTAGGACATTCAGGCCAGAAAAACTAAACGGAAGCTAAATAAAAGACAAGTGCAATATGAGTTTATCTTAAAATTGAGCAGAGGTTTCTAATGTTTCAAATTAACTTATGATGGCAGTTGAACCGAAATATCTTTTGGCAACGTCATCACCTGGGCAAAGGGGCGGAAACCATTTTCGCGTTTTTCTCCAGTGAATTTGATTTCAATTTCCCCTCCGTATTTTTTGAGGAAGTTTTTCACCGCGTCCATCCCCACTCCTCTTCCTGACACATTGGTGATCGATTCTGCGGTTGAAACACCTGATTTAAAAAGAAATGTGGCAATTTCTTCATCCGAGAACTCTTGCGTTTCTTGCATAAGTCCATTTTCAATGGCTTTCTGACGGATGAGAGGAAGGGCTAAACCCCGGCCATCATCCTGGAAGACGAAGGTCAGTTTTCCATTGATATAATTAGCCTCAAGAGTGATGTTTGTTTCATCAGGTTTTCCTGTCGCTTTTCGTTCATCAGGGAGTTCTAATCCATGATCCAGAGAGTTTCTGAAAATATGCATGAAGATATCTTTGAGGACAGGAATGATGTCCTTTTTAATCCGAATTTGATTATCAACCAGTTTAACCCGGGGAATCGTCTTACCTAATTGTTCGGATAAGGAAGGAATGGCCGCGATGATCCCTTCTAAAACAGCTTCCATGTTCTCCGTATCAACAGCCTCCATTAAAACAGCGATTTTATCCATTTCGGATTTCAGTAACGCCTCTTTGATTTTTGAATAGAGCGCATCAGGTATCAGCACGCCTTTTTGGCCAGCAAAGAGACCGCTCAATTTACTTTGATAAAGTTGTTCATACTTATCAATATAATTTTCAGCAGAGTGAAGTTCGTTAAGCAAACGAGCTTTACTCCATTGAACGTCAGCTATTTTCCGCAAATCTTGATACGTTTGTTCCGCTTCATGGATAGCATCAGTTAGGTGGTTGAAACCATAGGTTCTGGCATTTCCCTTAATGGTATGCATATTTCGGAATAAAGTCGCGATGACTTCAGGGTCTTTGGAGTTGGTCTGTTGTATGAGTTTTTCATTCTCAGAAATGTAGTCGTGAGAGGTTTTAAGGAAACTTTGAAATTTTTCTTGAGAGATTGATAATATTTGCCCAATAATTTCAAGCTCTTGCCTTTGCTGTTCGGCTTCTGCTTGTAGTCCGCGTAACAGCGTCACATCACGAACCGTAATCATTAATTTTTCGATTTCATTCAGGTCATTGGTAATAGGATCCCAGTCGATTTCAATAATTTTTGTTTTTCCATCAGAAAAGGTTTTTGTGATTTCACTCACCAATAAATGCGCGTTGAAATCAAACATCATCAAATCACACCCAATTAAAGCATCAATAGCGGTCTCGATCTGACTGAAAACATCAGCTCCTATATCCGTATTACTAAACAGAAAGTCCATGACGGGAACGCCTGCGATTTCTCGGGTTTCCAGGATCTCTTCCAGATGTAACGAATATTCAGGGTGAATGACATTATCATCGATAACCGTGAATATTCCTTGATGCATGTTTTCCAACATATTTTGAATGTCCCGTGATTTTTGTTTCAGTTCAGCGGTTCGTTCTTCTACTTTTTGCTCCAAGGTTCGGTTTTGTTCTTTAATAACTTCCAGCATTTGAATGTTTTTAGTTGCAACGACAGTCATTCTGGCAATGGTGAGGGCAAATTCCTGATCTGATTTTTCAAATTGAACTTCACCCACTTGGCCAGAAAAATTCATAACACCAAAGACTTCCTTGTCATCCATCATGGGAACACAAAGCAAGGCGCGAGGTTCGTCGGTTGAATTAGCTTTAATGTAGTTTATTTCCTTGGAGGTATCAGCGATGTAAATGATTTGATTTTCTGCGGCGGCTTTTCCCGCGATCCCTTCTCCTAATTGAAAAGACTGAGGCGTGGTCGCATCTTCACGTTCGGGATGGAAGGTGTCCATGTGTAGTTCATTTTTTTCTTTCAACAAATAAATAGAACCCCATTGGACATGAGTCTGCTGTTTCATGACTTTTAATGCGGTTTTGAGTGCTTCTGTTTGTGAATGCATCCCCGCTAATGTTTCACCCGTGATATTGAGAATATGCAGGTCTTCAATTTTCTTACGGATGGAGTCCCGCATATCAGCAAAACTGTGTGCTAAACGTCCCAACTCATCTTTTCGACTGACGTCAATTTTGGTATTTAATTTACCCCCTGCCAATTGGTTTGCGCTTTCCTCTAACGCTTTGATGGGTTTGAGAATAACCGTTCTTCCTGTAATCCAGGTAATGAACCCCATAATCAAAATCAGCCCAAAAGCAAAAAGTAGAATCATCATCGTCGTGTATTCAATCAACTCCTTTGCTTTGAGCGTGGTTGTGATCATGTGCACGGCCCCAATTTGTGCGCCTTCGTCATTACGAATGGGTTTCTTGACATAAAGAACTTGCTTGAATTTTTCCATTTCCTGAAATTTCATATCCTTAACGCTGCCACGCTTTTTTGAAATTAGGGTCGAAGTTTCAGGGCCATCTTCACCGAATACTAATAAACCCACCACGTCTTTGTCTAAAAAAATGGCTTCAGCGATACTGGCTAAACCTTTTTCATCAATGTTCCAGACGGGTTCTTTTAGACTAATCGACGCAAGACCGGTCAAGGTATTGGATTTGTCAATCAATTCCTGGATGGTTCGGTTGTAGTTATAAAAGCCTATGCCCATTGAAAAACCAAGCAATCCTACGATGATGAGGGTCAGAAGGATGGCATTAAAACGGGTTACAATACTTTTGCCGAGAAAATTAAACATCGTTCTCCTTTTGGGGCGGGTAGCGTAGTAATGGTGTTAATCCCCCGAGCGTTCTCACCGTTTATAGACGTCTCTAGGATCTTACATAGCTAAGAATAAGGGGGTAATGCAACCTCTATTTGTGTTATTTGATATTTTATTTAAATCCTCCGTGTCTTTTAAATAATAAATGGCCTTAATATTGCTTCATTTCACCACACTCTAAGCAATAATATTCTGGGTCTGTCTACTATAAGTGGTGCTATGATACGTTTAATATTGAGAGGAATGATTCCTTCTGTGATTGCGATTATTTGCTTCTACGCATACGTGATACTCAGTACCGGGGCTTTGGAAAGTTTTTTATTGGAACCCTTTTTTTCGGACCCTCAGTGGTTAAAGTGGGGTTTCTTGTTCGTAGCAGGAGTGAGTGTCGTGTTGAGTCTTTGCCTTTCCTGTCCTTTCATCAGTACCCTTTTCAAAAATGGATTGCGAGTTCAAGATAAAAAACCACGAAGCTCGACGTTCGGTATTTCTTATGATGAAGGACGCATTAGACGGATCCTGAAAGCGTATCCTCACCTTTTAAAACAAGGCAGCGGCAGTACTTCCTTACGTGGAATTGCCAAAGTTTTTAATAATCAAGAATTAATGGGCTATCTCTGTCGTTTTAATGAACGGTATTTTGAGAAGATATTTGCTGAGGCTCAGAGGGGAGTCGTTAATTGGAAACAAGAGCATCATCAAATGTGTAAATTATTCAAATTGATTCACTACCACTATCAATTAAAATCTCGACTGACTATTGTCTTGCTGCTGTATATTCAATCAGAAGTTGCTTATCAAGAACGTTTGGATCGCTTAAAAAGAGTAGGACCCTTCGATTACAAAAAATTCTTGTATTGCATCATTTCACTTTCAATCTATCCTGATAATAAGCCTGTCATTTCTGATGTTCTGAGACTTGCAGAGGATCTGGATGTTCATGTACGTCACGTTCCCTTCTTTACTTCCCGTATCCTCATACAGCACTTGAAAGCTGCGATTGAAGTCGTAAAATTAAAAGGGCTGGATCATCAATTACGACAACCTGAAGAGGACCTCTCTGGGGTGAACCCTTACTCAAAAATGATTGCTACAGAAGGTTCTTCCCGGTTTCTGCTCTCCAATGCAACCGAAGATGATTTGAATCTGGGGTTTCAATAGTCATTTTGTCTGCGGTTCCATGCGGCCTTTGGACCAGGATAAAACCTTTTTTGTGTCTGATTGTAAGGAATAGGCTTTGCATTCCATTTTATTCTCAATTCAAAATTATATTTGAAACATTTTTTATCTCAATCAACATTCTGCACTGTGGACTTGTGGAAAATTAAAGGAGTTCCAATGATAAGGCTGTCGCTGCGATCTATAAATCAGCGTATACTCAAGACAGAATGCTGGCTTCCTTGGGGAGGTTTGCTGATGGTAATTCTGTTTATGGTGGTAGCTTGCAGTGAATTGGGGATAGAGGAAGAGGCTGATAATCAAGTAGTGAAGGTCATCCAGTATACCTTAGGGGGTAAAGTTGAGGGCCTCAAAGGGATTATCGTTTTACAAAATAATGAAAAAGATGATCTGATTTTCGAAAAAGATAGTGAATTTACTTTTGCTCTCAAGGTCGGAAAAAACGCAGGATACAAAGTTAAAGTAAAAATGCAGCCTGAAGGACAAAATTGCACCGTGATCAATGGCGAGGGGGTTGCGGGTACCAGCGAGGCCTTAGAAACTGATGCGGGTGTTTTAATTCCCGCAAGTGGAAGTGAAACAAAATCGACAAAAAATAATTTTGAAATCAAAAATGTTAAAGTGCGCTGTTCTTCTATTGGTTTCAAAATTGGAGGCATCGTGACAGGGTTAGCGGGAAGCCTTGTTTTGGAATTAATTTCTCAAAATGCCGTTTTGGAAGAGTTGAGTGTCGGCGTCGATTCCTTTGTTTTTAACAAAGGACTCACTGCGGGGAATCCATACCAGGTACGCATAAAGTCAAATCCATCGGGTCAGTTGTGTGCTGTGACCAATGAAATCGGGATTGCGAAAGGTTATGTTTCCAATATTCAAGTAAACTGTAACGTGATTCAATCTTATCCTGTGGGTGGAACGGTTAGTGGTCTTTCGGGTTCCGTGACGCTACAAAATAATGGGGGAAATGATCTTGCAATTTCTGCAAATGGTACTTTTACTTTTTCTGCCGCATTGACTCAGGGGGCGACCTATAGTGTGATGGTAAGCACACAACCTAGTCCTTTTACGTGCAGCGTTTCAAATAATGTGGGCGTGATTTCCGCGGCAGTCACCGATATAGAGGTCCGATGTTCTTTTGAGACTTATCAGCTTAGTGGCACCATAAGTGGGCTTAGTGGTGAAATTGAATTACAAAATAATGGATCGGATGCCTTAACCATCGCAACCGATGGCGATTTTACCTTTGATCACCAAGTTGCCAATGGCTCGGGGTATCATGTCACTGTCAGCTCTCAACCCACTAACCAACGATGCGCGGTCAATAACCATATTGGTGTGGCAACGACTGCTGTGAACAACCTGGCCGTCTATTGCTGGAGTTATGTTGATGGAGCTGCCGCAACCGGTCTCAACAAAAACACCACCAGAGACGCGCAAACACCCCAAATCGAAGCCTTCAACGCTAATCTGTATGTCGCTTGGAGCGAACTGGACGAGACTAATGGAACGACACAGCAAATTCGTGTCAAAGTCTATAATGGTGATGATGCCTCACCCTCGTGGCTTTCTGTTGATGGCGATGGTGCCTATGGACTTAACGAAGACGCCTCACAAGATGCTCGAACACCACAACTCGTTGGGATTCCCTCTGCTGGAGCGTTTGATTCAGGAAAACTCTATCTGTTCTGGAACGAGTCCAATGGGAGCAATGATCAAATCCGGTATAAAATATTCAATGGGGATGATTTAAACCCTGTTTGGAGTAAAGAGTATGAGGCCAATATCCTCAACTACAAATCCACGGAAAACGCCTCTGCTCCGCATGTGATTTTGGCGGACATTTTCGGCTTAGGGAATATGCTTTCAATGATTTGGAGTGAACGCAATAGTTCCACCGCTCCAGGACAAATTCGGGTTAAAATGTCATTCAATAGTTTTTGGGCACCGATGGATGGAAATCATGTGACAGGAATCAATAAAGACCCTCTGCAAAATGCGACTCATCCTAAATTAGCTGTTGTGAATTCCAAACTATATGCCGCTTGGACCGAAGCAACCGCTGTGGCAACCCAGATTCGTGTGGCTGTTTATGCTGGGGAGATTAATCGAGTCTCCTGGAAGTTTATTGATGGAAATGGTGCGAATGGAATCAACAAAGACGCAAGTCATGATGCGGATGAACCTTCCCTTGTGGCCTTTCCTTCCGCTGAAACGTCAACACCTGAAAAACTCTATGTGATCTGGAAAGAATTCAATCAAACCAGTAATCAAGTCCGAGTTGCCGCTTATAATGGCAATGATGGAGATCCCCAATGGACCTATGTGGATGGTTCAGGCGACCAGGGAATCAATAAAGATGTGACCGAAAAGGCGTATGAGCCTCAACTGCTCGTATTTAAATCCAAACTGTATGCGTATTGGAGAGAAGATAACGGGGATGGCCAGATTCGTGTTGCTGTTTATAATGGAAATGATCAACAGCCTTCCTGGGAATATACGGATGGAAATGGGCTGAATGGACTCAATTTTAATGGAAGTGAAGGGGCCAGACATCCCCAAATGACCATCCTGAATTCTAAACTTTACACCGTTTGGGACGAGAATGATGCCAGTACTGATATTCCACAAATTCGTGCGGCAGTGAATGCTTTTTAGCATTGAAGGAAATTATTTGGCCGCTTCTTTAGCATTGAAGAAAGAATGCAAAATACAGAACCTGTAATAAATCACTCCATTACAAGGATTCAGGAGTTCAAATGAGTCGTTCTAAGAATCTTAAAAGTAGAAAAGGCAAGCCTTCTATAGGGTACAGAATGCTAATTCTGGGGTGCGTCTTTGGAACGCTGGTAGGCATGGGTTGCTCAGAGGGAGGCAATCCTTCAAGTAAAAAAGATAACGCCCAATATACCATTGGAGGAACTGTTACAGGCTTAGATGGGAATTTGGTTCTTGCCCTTGTGCTTGGTGACCCTGTGGCTTCAGCGCAAGTTGATGCGTCTTCAGATGAAAGTGGGATTCTTGATAGTAATTTACATGTAGCGGTTCACGAAAATCTTCCCTTTGAGTTTAAACCCGTGAAAAGTGGAACGCTTTTTACGGTAAAGGTCTGGTCTCAACCCTCTCATCAAACGTGTACCCCAGAACGATACTCTGAAAGTACGACCAAAATCACCGGAGATATCATCAACGCGGATGTGACTTGTGTCAATAATAAGTATTCCGTTTCCGTGAGTGTGACCGGGCTGGAGCAAGGAAAAACTTTGGTCTTACAAAATAATGGGAGGAATGATTTAACAATTGAAGACAATAAAAAGTTTCAGTTTACGGAAGGCATTGGTCAGGGCGGAGTTTATCATGTGACCGTTCAGTCTGAGCCTCAAGGTCAAACCTGTGTGGTTTCCAATGCCAAAGGGGTTTCCAATGCTGAAAATGTCAATGTGGGAGTAACCTGTACCTCAAAAGCGAGATATTCCATTGGAGGCACGGTGGTTGGATTGTTAGGTACAGTAACCATACAAAATAATGGAGTGGATCTTTTACCCTTGAGTGTTAATGGCACCTTTCAAGCTTTTACTGTTCCAGAAGGCGGACGTTATCAGGTATCGGTGAGTGCCTCATCAGGAGGACAAACCTGCACGGCCTCCAATAATACTGGCCTCGCCAAGGCAAATGTGACCGATGTCGTCATTACATGTTCCTTCTATTCCTACACCCTTAGCGGAACAGTAAACAATCTTGTCGGAACTTTAGTCTTACAGAATAATGGCGTTGACACCCTCTCTATTCCAGGTAACGGTTCCTTTTCGTTTCCAGCCCAAGTCGCGGCGGGAGCCGGCTATGAAGTTATCGTAAAAACGCAGCCAGAAGGTAAATGCCATATTACTAACGCTACGGGCATTATCTCAGCGAATGTTAGTAATGTTACTGTCGATTGTTGGAATTTAGCTGAGGGAAGTGCCGCACGAGGGATAAACAAAAATTCTACAGAAAATGCTTTCACACCTCAGTTCACTCTTCTGGATGGTCAACTTTATGCGACCTGGAGTGAAGTAGCCCCTCTGATTGGAACATCTCAAATTCGTTTGGCTTATTTAAACGCATCGGATTCATGGATTTATGTTGATGGAAATGGAGACCGTGGAATCAATTTGTCTTCAACCCGAAATGCGGTTATACCTCAAATGATTGCTCTTGGTGGTCAGCTCTATGTGACTTGGGCAGAAGCGAATGCTAACCAAATCACTCAAATTCGAGTGGCTCAATGTGATGGCTTGTTTTTTTGTGATAACAGTATTGCGAATAATTATACAGGACTCAATAAGGCTCTAGTTCAAAATGCCACAAATCCTAATTTAGCTGTTTTAGAACCAAAGTTATACGCTACTTGGAGTGAATCTGACGGTACCGCAACACAAATACGGGTTGCCGTATTTGACGGAACAAACACATGGAGTTTTGTGGATGGTGATGGTACGACTGGGATAAATAAGGTAACAACCGCAAATGCCGTTACACCTCAACTCATCGTTTTTGGATCCAACCTTTACGCCACTTGGAGTGAATCTGATGGTACGGCGACTCAAATTCGAGTCGTTGTTTATAATGGTAATGATTCGGCTCCAGTTTGGACTTTTGTGGATGGAGACGCGACAACAGGAATCAATAAAGACCGCACTAAGAATGCAAACAATCCTCGGTTAGTGGTGCTTGAGGATACTACATTGTACGCAACCTGGGCGGAGCATAATGGAAATCAAACCCAGATTCGAGTTGCTGTTTACAATGGAGATGACTTGTCTCCAACCTGGGCTTTTGTAGATGGAGATGGTGTTAATGGAATCAACAAGGATGTTTATGAAAATGCGGCAAATCCTGAGCTCATCGTTTATAACAGTCATTTGTATGCCACGTGGGCAGAAAACAATGGTCAGGCTCAGGTCCGCATCGCGAGGTTTAACGGAATTGGCAGCACCCCTCTATGGAGTTTCATTGATGGTGATGGAGTGAATGGTCTCAACATTAATGTCTCCAAATCAGCAGGTACCCCCAAAATGGCAGTCTTTGGAGATACCCCGAAACTCTACGCTATTTGGAGTGAAATCGGCAAGAACACCCAATCTCAAATACGAGTCGTCAAAAGTCCTTTCTAGGAAGCTATCCATGGCTTTCTCATAAAAAATTAACTTGACTTAAAAAGGTTTTGAAATGACGTGGAGAATCGGAAAAGATTTCAATCGCTTTCTGCCTATTTTTAATTTTTGCTTTCCGAAAAAGAGAGAGAATCAAGGTTCTGAGTAAGCCTAAAACTTGGGAACGATTAGCCTGAGACACTTTGACTCCATCTTCCTGGAAAGTGACATCTCGAATCCAATCTGAAACACTATATTTACTCATTTAATTCTTTAGTGTCGTTATTTTATTCTTGTTTAAAGGCATGGCTAACCTCTTAAGAAGGTTCTTGTTAGGCGTAACTTAAACCTTCTTTTTATAGAGTTTTCCATGTCTTTTCAAGATATTACGTGACCTTCCGGACTGGGTAACAATCCTCCTTTTTTTATGTATGATGTTCTTTTGAACACATCAAAGGAAAGGAGTCATCATGCAATCCCATCAAAAACCCACTTTAGAAGAAGTCCTTCGTCAATTTGAAGCCTGGC
>JBBCAX010000434.1:0-1128 GCA_051382335.1 Deltaproteobacteria bacterium TL4 | reverse complement strand
CCTCATCTCAGCGCGGATTTTACTTTACCTGCTCCAATGACCGGTTAGCCGCCAACGATTTCATTCAGGCCTTCGATAAGCTGGATCATCTGCTCTGGAGAAACCGTTCCGAGAGGATCGCCAATTCGATCCACTGACAAGGTTCGAATCTGGCTGATCTTCACCCATGATTGCTTGGGAAGGTTGGAGGACTGAAGTTCAAGAGTGAGTGGAAATCCGGCTCGTTGGGATTGGCTGGTCAGCGCCATGGCGATAACAGTCCCTGATCGTTCGTTGAAAATGTCTTCACTGATGATTACCACTGGCCTGGGTACACCCTGTTCATGGCCTCTAACCGAATTAAGATCTGCCAATCGAATTTCACCCCTTAATATGCGGGCCATTCATTCAACTCCCCGGATATACCTTCTTCTGCCAAAGCCTGTTCAAAAACTGGGTCCAGCTTGGCGCATTCCTCAACCAGCCGGTTACGTTCCATGCGATTGAGTTTGTCTTCAACGGCTTCCTGGATCGCTCTACTGCGGCTGGGGAAAACCTGATTTTTGACCAATCTATCAAGCTTTTGCAGAGTGTCTTTATTGATGCTGATCGCCACTTTAGCTGTTTCCATTCCTCACCTCTGGTATTACTCTAGGTCATACCGATGGGAAAGTCAATTACCAGAGGGATTGTGGGTTTTCATTTCGTTTAATTCAGCATCAGTGAGTAAAGGGGCCTTTATTCGAGAACGTATCTGGCGAGCCTTGGCGAGCACAGTATCAATATTTTCATGTTTATGGCTTTGGACAGAGCGCTCGATGCAAAGGATTATTTCCCTGTTTATGCTGCGATGGTTTTCCAGGGCATTGTGTTTGAGCAGTTCGTAGAGATACTCCGGGATATTTTTGACAGTAATTGTTTTCATCGAACTATCCTCACGATGGTTTCTTAGCGGTTCACCTTTGGAGCAGGGTTAATCTTTGCAAATAGATTCCTTCTCTATCTGCTCGTAAGATAAAAGAGGGAGATTGGTTTGTTTCCGGGCATGTTCGATCGTCATAGCGACCAAATTGCCTGAATTATCGAGGTCAAGGTAAATATTCTCATTTACCTCTTTAGTTTCGGTAACTTCGAGATCCGAAAACTCCA
>JBBCAX010000433.1:0-2331 GCA_051382335.1 Deltaproteobacteria bacterium TL4 | reverse complement strand
AGATATAGGTTTATAAGTTGTTCTTGCCAGTCCATTTTGCTCCTTTTAAGTTGGTTAGTGTGAGATCAACCATCTTAAAGCATTATGGATTGGTTTTTAAGCTAAAAATTTAACTCCGGATTCGCATACTTTTCATAGACGAGACGGTTCAAAAGAAGCAAGCACAAAATGAATCCGTCTTCGTCTCTGTTTTATGGTCATTTTTCTTTTTGGTCGGCTTTTACTGATTCCTCCAGTTCTTTGAAAGAATCGTCCAGATACCTGGCTAATTTGTCTAAATCAGGGATTGCTGTGCGGCAAGCAATCAAACTGAAGTCTAAGGTATCAACATAGCTCGTCAAGGTGATATTCATCGCTTGCATATCGTAAATCAAGGCTACAGCGTAACAATCTTCAAGAGTGGCTCCATTGATGTAAAGACGATCTTTTGAAATAGGAATGTTGGAGACTAAAACATTGAAAGGGAGTGGTAAGTGATGTGCGATTTTGAGCATATAGCCCAAAAACGCGGGAAAGGCTTGAATCACGGTTTGACTGATAATCTCCTCTCTTTTCATATTGGAAAGGTATTCCTTTCCTGACATCATCGATTGACGAATGTGCCTAAACCGCTCAAGAGGATCTGTGATGTGGGTTCCTAAATTACACACCAGATTCCCAATGGCATTTCCCTCATTAACGTCTTTGGATTTGATAGAAACAGGAATAGACGCATTGATGGATTTATCTGGAAGTTGATTTTGCTCCAAAAGGTAACGTCTTATCGCACCGGAACATACAGCCAGGGCAACATCATTGATTGTGGCTCCTACCGCGTTACCCACCCGTTTAAACGCCTCGATTGAAAAAGAGTGGGTTGTGTATCGCCGTTGCGCGGAAATACGAACGTTAAAGGGGGAGTTCGGTGCCATATACCACTTCGGCATCAGCGGCATTTCAGGGTGCAGCGATCTTATTCTCCGTTCAACGAGAAGGTAAAGAATTTTGGGCAGGACTTGGGCTGCTTTCCAAAGACCTTTCCCCAGGTTCTGTACTTTTTGTAATCCATTCAATTGAGGTTTAGGTTTGGGAACTTTCTTTTCCAAAGGATTAAGCGTGTGTTCGTCGGGTGTTTTATTCAGAATTGTCTTTACCAAATTCATTCCTCCCGCGCCGTCAATCACCGCGTGATGAATTTTAAAATAGATGGCAAAACGCTTATTTTCCAAGCCTTCAATCAATTCCAATTCCCATAAGGGACGTGAGCGATCCAAAAGTGTTCCATGCAGTCGGGAAATAAAGGTCATTAATTGTTTTTTGTTTCCAGGCTGAGGAAGCGCCGAATGACGAAAATGATAGTCAATGTCAGAATCTTCAGTGGTAACCCAATAAGGAATTCCAAACCAGGGAAAGCGGATGTGTTGGTTGAAGGGCGACGTGACAGACAGCAAGGCTCTAAGGTTTTCCATAATTCCCTTAAAAAATTCATAGGGATTTACTTGTTCAGGAAGTTTAAATACCATTAATATTCCAATATGCATTGGGGTTTCTCGGCTTTCTACTCTTAGAAAACTCCAATCCTGAATGGAGAGTCTTTTCCTCATATCTCTACCTTAGTTTCTATGTTTCTGTATAATGCCGGACAGTTGAGGAAGTCCAGTTAGATCGTTAACGCGGACATGAAATCAATTTATAACCCTATTGATGATATAACAGGCAAACTTAGAATAATCGTTATGGACGCCAAATATCGAGTCTTTCACACTGAAAATCTTCCCTATCCGTTTCATACACAAAAATAAGTCAATTTGTCCACTGTTTAAAAACGATAAATGAAAAAGAGGGGCTATTCGCTGGGGGATAACGCACAGGACCGTCCCGCTATTGGGGCATAGAAAGCTATTCCGATGGAATGGTATTAGAGAAAGGGGGCCTGTCCCCAATTTCTTTTACGTCTTTTGAGTGAGTAATTCCTTGATCCGCGAAAGAGGCAGGCACGAAGCTTGAGCAATCTGTTCCTCAGAAAGCGTCCCCATTTTGAGGAGGTTGATGGCGATTCCTTCTCTTCCTTCTTTTATTCCTTCTTTTATTCCTTCTTCTCTGCCTTCTTCTCTGCCTTCTTCTCTGCCTTCTTTTTTTCCTTCAAGCTTTCCCATGCCATAAGAAGATTCCACCATACTGGCCTGATAATGCAAATCATCAACATAAGACTCATAAGTGGCTCTTTCCTCCTCAGAAAGTTTCATAATATCCAATTTGTCTTTGGCTTCTTTGAGTCCCTTTGCCTGAAATTCTGTTTTGATTTCCTCGTGTTTCAAAAAATAAATCCATTCATCCAGGGGATCTTTCGCG
>JBBCAX010000432.1:0-7377 GCA_051382335.1 Deltaproteobacteria bacterium TL4 | reverse complement strand
GAAGGACTTCTTCTAAAGTGGGTTTTTGATGGGATTGCATGATGACTCCTTTCCTTTGATGTGTTCAAAAGAACATCATACATAAAAAAAGGAGGATTGTTACCCAGTCTCACCGGAAGGTCACGATTTTTGTCCGCTTCTTGATTTCGTCCTTGAGCAGTTTCTTTAACAACTCAACCGCCAAATTCTTTTGTGGTATGTCTTTCAGTTCTTGTAGAAAGCGTTCATCTAAAATTTCAATGTTTGGCTTTTTCAGTCCCGCGGCATCAAAAATGTCAATGACATTGTCGGCTGTAATGGCTTCCGAAATGATTTGCTTGATCGCCGTTTCCATTTCATCATCCGTTTTACCGCCTTCGTTTCGGTCGGATATTTTGACCAATCTTGATTTAATGGCTTGAAACAATGCCACATCATCACGGATTGCCATTGCCCGCTCGTGCGGAACGGAAATAGCAAACGCCTTCAATAAGTTTTTGGTGTTTTCGGTGAAACTCTGCTCTCCGTTTTCCTGACTGAAAATGTAATCAACGATGACAGGAATGAATTTGAGTTTTTCTTCGGGTGTAAGCATGAAGAATTTACGCCAATCAAAATGCCTCAACTGGTAATCTATTGCTTCATGTAGTTCCAACATTTTAGCGACTGCCAATTCCTGGTCAAGAGTTGGCTTTCCTTCGCCACCGCTTGCGGTGTAATCGGCTAAGGCGGTTTTCAGTTCTTGTGCAATACCCAAATAGTCCACCACCAAACCGCCTTCTTTCCCTTCGGTAAATACTCGATTTACTCTTGCTATGGCTTGCATCAGGTTGTGGCCTCTCATGGGCTTATCCACATAGAGCGTATGCAAACAAGGTGCGTCAAATCCTGTGAGCCACATATCCCGCACAATGACCCATTTCAGGGGGTCCGTTGGATTTTTCAGTCGGTCGCCTATCGCTTTTCTTCTGGGTTTGTTGCGAATGTGGGTTTGCATATTTAGAGCATCACTACTGCTGCCTGTCATGATGACTTTGATCGTGCCTTTGTCGTCATCTTCTGAATGCCAAAGCGGACGAATTTTGATCATGGCAGTATACAACTCAACGCAAATCCTTCTGCTCATGCATACAATCATGGCCTTGCCGTCTAAAACCGCGTTGCGTTGCTCGAAGTGATAGACTAAATCATGAGCGATTTTTTCAATACGGTTCGGATTGCCTACAATGGCTTCCAACCGTGTCCATTTGGCTCGTATTTGTTGGCGGTTGCTCAGCTCTTCGCCTTCGGTGAGTTCTTCAAACTGCTCGTCAATGGTTACGGTTTCATTTTCTTCAAAATGGACTTTTGCCAAACGGCTTTCATAGAAAATTGGAACGGTGGCTTTATCGTCAACGGCTTGTTGAATGTCGTAGATGTCCA
This sequence comes from Deltaproteobacteria bacterium TL4, assembly GCA_051382335.1. Taxonomy (GTDB): domain Bacteria; phylum SAR324; class SAR324; order SAR324; family NAC60-12; genus JBBCAX01. Next base: position 5,976 of record JBBCAX010000432.1, on the reverse strand, counting down.
CATAGTTTCCAAAAATAGCCTGGGTGTTTCTATCGGTGGTTTCAATGGGCGTTCCCGTGAAACCAATAAACGTGGCGTTGGGTAAAGCATCCCGTAAATGTTTGGCAAAGCCGTCAATAAAATCGTATTGGCTTCTGTGGGCTTCATCAGCCACCACCACAATGTTCTTTCGTTCGCTCAACGCTTGAATCTCTGCTCCAATATATTCCACGCTGGGTTCGTTTACTTCATCTTCATTTTGCACTATATCGCTTTGCATAGGCATGAACTTCTGAATGGTGGTAAACACAATGCCACCCGAAGCGACTTTGAGCAAATTCCTTAAATCTTGTCGGTTCTCCGCCTTTTGGGGTTCCTGTCTGAGCAGTTGCTGACAGTTGGTAAAGGTTTCATGCAATTGCTCATCCAAATCGTTTCTATCGGTCAGGATGACCAGCGTGGGATTTTCCATTCTTGGGTCGATAATGAGTTTGCCCGCATAGAAAACCATGCTCAGACTTTTTCCGCTTCCTTGTGTGTGCCAAATCACACCGCCTCTTTGATCGCCTGTTTCTGAACTGGCAATGACCGTGCTTTCTACCGCTTTGTTTACCGCATAGTATTGGTGATAAGCCGCTACTTTTTTGAGGGTTTTGCTGTCGCTTTTCTCGAAGACAATAAACTGGCGGATTAAATCCAACAGGGTTTGTTTGTTCAACAACCCGTTGAACATCACATGCATGCCCATATCCAAATGACTGGCCTCTGTTTTACCGTCTTTGGTTTTCCAACTCATGAAACGACCAAATCCGCTGGTCAACGTTCCGCAAAGGGCATCCCATCCATCACTGATAATCAGTAATTCGTTGGTGGTAAACAGGGAAGAAATGGCTTGTTTGTAAGTTTGGATTTGATGGTAGGCGGATTTGATGGTGGCGTTTTCGTCCACTGCGTTTTTGAGTTCGATCACCACCAAAGGCAAACCGTTGACGAACAGGATCAGATCAGGACGTTTGTTTTGATTGCCTTCTATGACCGTGAACTGGTTAATGGCCAAAAATTCGTTGTTTCTTCTTAGGCGGCGTTAGTTTTTTTACTTCTTTATCAAAATCGCTTTCAAAGTTCTTGTCCTGAACAATTCGGAATTTTTCATATTCTATCTCTGCCAGTTTTTTTGCCACTTCATGGCTTACTTTTCCTGCATCCTTCAAGATTTTGTATTCGTTGAATTGCAGGAAAGCATCTATTTTCTGAACCCAATCAGCCATTTTCATAGGTATCTCTCTTGCCGCCTGATTTTCCGCATAGTCAAGGTACATGGTAACGACCCGTTCCAGTTCTTTAATTTCCTTTTCAATCAGATAGTTTTTGGCAATGCTTATATCTGATTTCAGGATTTTTCCTTTGGGTGCGTTTGTCCACGTTTGCAAGCCCATATTGGGTTCAGACGATTTTGCTCTTTCAGCAATAATCTGTGCGGCTGTTTTTCCCGTAATGGCCCAATGCAGTTTGTTCTGAACGGTTTTGAAAAAGGTTTGTGTGATTTCCGCATCCTTGTTGTAATCCATGCTGCACTGCTCGTAGATGTCGGTAATTTTTTGGTAGAAACGCCTTTCGCTTGCCCGTATCTCACGAATACGCTCCAAAAGTTCATCAAAATAATCCTTGCCAAAGAGTTTGCCTTGTTTCAGACGTTCATCGTCCAGCACAAAACCTTTGATGATAAACTCACGAAGCGTTTTAGTTGCCCAAATGCGGAATTGGGTGGCCTGTTTGCTATTTACCCGATAGCCCACCGCAATAATGGCATCCAGATTATAGAAATTGGTTTGATAGGTTTTGCCATCCTCAGCAGTATGTGCAAAATTTGCACATACTGAATTTTCGTCCAACTCGTTGGTTGTAAAGATATTTTGCAGGTGTTTGGTGATGACCGACCTGTCTACGCCAAAAAGCTCTGCCATTCGTTTTTGGGGAAGCCAAAAGGTTTCACCCGAATAAATGACTTCTACCCTGATGTTGCCTTCGGGGGAACTGTAAAGGATTAGTTCGGAACTGTTGTTTTTCTCTTTCATACCTGTATCTCCAATTGTCCGCTCATGAGTTTGGGTAATAGGGTGTCACGGGTTTGGGTTAATTTTTCATTCAACGATAAATTTTCACAGGCTTTCAAAAAGAAATTACCTACGACTTCATGAAATAGTTGAAGCGTGTCTTTATCAGGCAATACAAAATCTATATCCATAATTACGGATTGATTAATTGCAGGGTAAGCTGCACCGTCTGCCATCTTTCCATAGAATTCTAATTGCTCATCATTTGTAAGCAAGAGATATAAAAATGAAAATGGAACTTCTGTTGGTGTAAAAACAGCAAAACCTGTTGACGCAATCATGTTCTCAGTTGGATAAATTGATAAAAAGTATGAACCTCTATTTGGGCGCACTGTCGAAAGAACAGTATCTCCATGATTAAGCCTTCTTGCTCTACTTGGTTCAGTACCTCTTTCGTACACTTTTAAGTTCTTAATTACACCTCTTTCTACTTCTGATATTTCTACATAGTGGATTTCCTCAAGTCTATCTTTTGAACTCAGCGTTTGTGCATTTACTTGGCACATATCACCAACTTTCCCCATTCTCCACCCCTTCGGCAGTCCATCCACCAACTCGCCATCAAAGCCTGGAAAGTTGAAATTGACAAACCACTCTTTGAAAATGGCTTGTGCCAGGGCTTCCAAAGTTTGGTTCATTTGCAGGTTGAGTTCTATTTTGTCGTCAAGAGAAGAAAGGATTTGGGCGATTTGTTTTTGGGTGGGTAGGTCGGGAATATTGACAGTAAAATTCTGAAAAGTCCCTAAATTGATATTATCCTGAACCGAACCAATAGAATGACTTTGTAAAGTTCTCTTAGCATATTGTAATTGATATTCCATAAAATCAACATCACAAACATCTTTATTTGGAACAAAACCAATAACACTATCTGGAAAACAAGCAGGATATTCCAAAATTGCGGTATCTGCTATATTTGCGGCAATAGTTATACAAATTGTTCCTTTATCCCAAAGATTGCTCTGTTTCAAACCTTCTTCTGAATACGTCTGTGTATGTTTTGAAATTTTATGGTTTGCTGCTTTTATATCTCCTGTTTGAATAAAAGGGTATTTACCTCCATACAAAAATGAAGCATCTCTTGGCCTATGTTTAGATTTTCCTCTGGCAAGAGTTCCTAACTCCCCCAACTTATAAGTTTTCCATTCACTCGGCTTTTGTTCTTTTTTATAAAATACAATCCCCAATTCATCGATATGAGCGGTAACAGCAGGATTGCTTATTTTTTTGTAATCAATCACATCGTACATATATAGATAAGGAAGTTCATCTAAACGTAAACGAATAGTAGAAATGGTGTCAAAATTTGTTTTATCGCCTTTAATGGCAATATCAATGTCGGAGCCGTTTTTGTATGTACCCATTGCCCGAGAACCAAAAATAAGGGCTTCTTCTACTTCAGGTTGAAGTTTAAGCACATGGATAATAGCTTTGATACAATGTGTTTTTAAACCAAATCGTTTATCCATTAATTTTAATCCGTGTTAACACTTTATCTAAATCGTCAAATAGGAAATAATAGCTATTTCTTATTTTCTCTAATATTTCAATAGCCATATTTCCATCATAAGCGTGTGCGGAATCGTTTCTGCTCTCCAACATTTTAGCCCATTCATCACCATCTTTAATAATATCATCTTTAAATGCTTGTTGAATGCTGTTTTTAGGACCTTTTAACTCATAGCCTTGTTCGGTGTTATAATCTTGCAAAGTTTTCCAAGCCAAATCAAACACCATTTCAAAGCATTTGATTGTCCCTTGAATTTCTAAATCGCTAAACTCTTCAATTCCTTTGTCTTCCGTGGATTTTATTGCATCGTCCAAATGAGATAATGCTCTCTGGAAATTTTGAAATCGTTGTAACCAACGGCTGTCCTCAAATAAACTCATATTTTATATCCTATTTTTTTAAGATTAACTTTTATCGCCTCATCCAATTCATAAGCTTTTCGCATTTGGCCGGAAAGGGCCGCGGTGAGCGATTGCATTTTTTCATCAAAAGGCACTCCATCGTCTACGGCTTCTTTGAAGTCAATGTATCGTCCTGGTGTCAGAATGTAGTTGTTCTTTCTGATGTCCTGAATGTTGGCGGATTTACAGAAGCCGGGAATGTCTTCGTAGTAGGGCGAGGACGAGCCATCGCCCCTACTACGCCATTTGTGATAGGTGTCTGAAATCCTGGCGATGTCCGTTTCGCTTAATTCCTTTTGCTTACGGCTTATCATGGTGCCTAATTCTCGGGCATCAATGAATAAAATTTCGTTGGTGCGGTTTCGTAGGGGCAAGGACGAGCCATTGCCCTTACGTTCGGTTTTGTTGCGAGCCAAAAACCACAGACATGCCGGAATTTGAGTGTTATAAAACAATTGTGAAGGCAATGAAACCATGCAATCCACCAGGTCGGCTTCAATCATGGCTTTTCGGATTTCGCCTTCGGTGGCAATCTCCGAACTCATACTGCCATTTGCCAAAACAATTCCTGCTGTTCCGTAAGGCGCTAATTTGCTGACAAAGTGTTGCAGCCAAGCGTAATTGGCATTGCCCGAAGGTGGAACGCCATATTTCCATTTGTGGGTTTCAGCTTGGTTGATATTGTAATCGCTGACGTTGAATGGTGGGTTGGCAATGACATAATCCACTTTCAATTCAGGGAATTTATCATCCTTCAGCGTATCGCCTAATTCAATTTTGGCGTCAATGCCTCGAATGGCTAAATTCATTTTAGCCAATTTGTAAGTGGTTGGATTGCTCTCTTGCCCGAAAATGGAAATTTTGCCTTTGCGGTGTTCATGCATTTCAATGAAGCGTTCACTTTGCACAAACATGCCACCGCTACCACAACAGCCGTCATACACTCTTTTTTCAGGTTCAGGCGCAAGCATATCTACCAGTATTTTTACAATGCTTTGCGGTGTATAAAACTGTCCGCCTTTTTTGCCTTCGGCATCCGCAAACTGCCCCAGAAAATATTCAAAGACAAAGCCCAAAACGTCTTTCCCTTTCCCGTTTCCGCCTTTGCTCAAAGTAATTGAGCCAATCAGGTCAATCAATTCTCCAAGTCTTTGTTTATCAAGTGCGGGTCGGCCATAGTCTTTGGGTAACACACCTTTTAAGGAAGTATTATCTCTTTCAATGCTGTCCATGGCTTCGTCAATGTCTTTTCCGATAGTTGGCAGTTTGGCTCTGCCTTGCAACCATTTCCAACGTGCTTGCGGTGGCACGTAAAAAACTCGTTCGGCTGTATATTCGTCCTTGTCCTCAGGGTCGGCTCCTGTTTCATGTTTTGTCGCTTCTAACTTCTCGTAGAGTTCCTCAAAAGCATCTGAGATATATTTCAAGAAGATCAAACCCAACACAACATGCTTGTATTCAGCGGCATCCATGTTGTTCCTCAGCTTGTCAGCAGCTTGCCAAAGGGTTTTTTCCAATTCCAGATTTTCAGTCATTCCTATCTCCAGTGTGTTCAAGTCTATCAAACATAAGCGGTTTCCTTCGATTTGGTATCGTATCTTTAGCTTGCCACGGACAACGGGCGTTTTTGGGATGGTAAAAATGCCGTCTTTAACTTTTTTACATGTTGAACGTCAATTCTCTTAGTCGTTCGTTCAATTTTTTTAGTCAAAAACCACTCATTTCGTTCTATGAAGGATTTGACATGATTATAGTTGCTTTGCTGAATTGTTGACAAATTCCTTCCTGTTTTTTAATGGCATAACATTGTGATAAGCTGCCTGGCGAGGAGCGTGGCAAACCACAAATCCTTTAGTGCTCCCCAACTGTTCGCGAGGTCAGCTTCATCACCTTGTGTACGCCCAGCATGGGCGTGATCTGATGGGGTGAAAGTCCCCTATAGGAAAGCCACTGGCTTTCAATGCTATGGAAC
>JBBCAX010000431.1:0-10581 GCA_051382335.1 Deltaproteobacteria bacterium TL4 | reverse complement strand
TAAAAGTTTTTTAATAAATAAAGGCCGTATCAGACAGGTTGACAAGGCATAGGCCAAAGCGCCCACTATAATCAGAATAATCAAATGACTCAAGTTGTGAGGCACCTGAACATAGGGTTGATAGCAAGCACCACGCCAAGCATCACTAGGGATACCCCAGGCCCTAGAATTTAGCTATCCCAGTGCTAGCTTGATTCCTGGCGTTTTTTGCCCATTTAAATCACGAATTTCAAAAGCAAGCCCATTGTCATTCAGTGGAAATAATATGACTTGAGCTGGTTCTTGTTTTTTACTTTTATCGTTTGTAGCATCAACCGACATTGTAACCCTTGGTCACCAACTTTTTTTTCAGTCATCACCTCAACGATATCCTTATGTTTTTTATTGTTTTTTTTTCTTGAGTTGAATGAGTTAATAAAATCCTGCAAGTTGAAGCTCCTTTTCCAGCATTCTGAGGGAAAAAGCGCCTGTGATTTTACGTTTTAATCGACCTTGGCGATCCAGCAATAACACAGTGGGGACTGCGTTCACCTGATATTTTTCGGCGGTAATTTGCAGCGAATCCATCAGCATGGGAAAGGATAGATGGAGTTTTTGGGCAAACGCTTCCACACTTTCCACATCTCCCCCTATATTGATTCCCCATACTTCCAATCCCTGACTTTGATATTTCTGGTGCACTCGCTCCAGATGTCCCATCTCTTCCACACAAGAACTACAGCCATTGATCCAAAAACTCAGAAGCGCCACCTTTCCTTCTGCCTTAGCCAGTTTGATAGCCGTTCCCTGCAAATCGATCACGGCTAACTCCGGCACACGTTCCCCTTCTTTCACACCTCGTTGGGGAGGCGTACAACTCGTCAGAAAATAGATCAACACAGGGATCAGGAGTCTCCCAACCTGGAGGGATGTCAAGCGACGCCTGTCCTGCAAAAGCTTAAAGGGAAGGCACGGAAGAGGGCTGACTCTCCCGTTCAATTCGTCCATGATGGAGGTAAATGATACGTTGCGCATAATGAGCTAACTCAGGGTTATGGGTGACTAAAAGAATGGTTTTGCCTTCCTGATGCAGTTCCCGTAACAGACCCAGAATATTGGTTTCATTGGCTTCATCCAAATTGCCTGTCGGTTCATCCGCCAGCAAAAGCGCAGGATCGTTGATGAGCGCTCTCGCAATACACACCCGTTGCTGCTCTCCTCCGGAAAGCTGTGAGGGACGATGATGAATCCGCTGCCCTAAGCCTACTCGTTGAAGCATCTTTTCTGCTTCTTGAGCATCACAGACGCTATGATAATGTTGAGCCAACATGATATTTTCCAATGCGGTCAAATAGGGAATGAGGTGAAATTGCTGGAAAATCAGTCCAATTTTTTCTCGGCGAACCACCGCTCGTTGTTGATCGGTTAAGCTCGCCGTATCAAAGCCATCCAGAAAATAGGTGCCACGACTGGGCGCACTCAAACAGGCCAGGATATTCAATAAGGTCGTTTTTCCCGAACCCGAAGGTCCCATCAGCGCAACCCATTCGCCGGAACACATGGAAAAATGGATGTCCTGCAAAACGGTGAGCGCCCCAAATTGCTGGCTGAGATTAGCAATTCTTAAAACAGAAGGGGAGGAAACAGAATCTGATAAACCAGATGATGAACCCAATTCTGATTCGATAAGGGATGCCGGTTTCATAAAGATCACTCTCCTTTCAAAACTTGCTCCGGTAGAATATGAACCATCATTCTGACAGGAATCACAGAAGCCACCAACGCGGTGAGTAAAGAAATGCCAAACGTCAATGGAATGACAACAGGTCTTAACGAAATAAAGGCGTTGAACACGCTTTGACCAATCATTTGTGCCAGGACAAATCCAAACAGAATTCCACAGAGCACCCCTATCCCTGTAATAACGCTCATTTCTGCCAAAAACTGTCCCAGAATTTGCCGATTTTCCGCGCCAAGGGCTTTCATCAATCCAATTTCCCTGGAGCGTTGCATCGTCATGGTCATGAGCGTGGTCATCAGACTCAAGGCCGTAATGCTGACAATCAGGAGCGCAATTAGAGCCATGAGTCCTTTCATCTTGTCCAGAATTTTGCCTTCCGCATAAGAAAGCTGACGCAACGGTTTGAAGTCCACTTGGGGAAAGCGCTGTCTCAAGGGTTCCAACTGTTGATCGAGGGCATGGCCATCACTCACGATACTGAATTGCAAATGATGGATTTGACCGGGTAACCCTAAAATTTTTTGAGCCAAGGACAGGTTGACAAACAATTGCTGATCTTCCTGACCGCCCGTTTCCACAATCCCCTTGATCTTCAGTGGTTGATGAAACCCTGTGGCACGATTCATCACTGTGATGAGGCTGCCCACCTTCATTTCCATCGTCTGAGCCAGGGAATATCCTACCATGCAGCTTCTTTCATCAAAATCCAGACTCACCCAGCGCCCCTCCACTTGCCAATAAGGAACCAACTTTCTCAGATTTTCAAACTGGACTCCGACCAGCAGCGCTTCTCCTAAATCCAAACGCGCCATGCCGTACAAATAGCCTGAATATCCAGCAACGGTCTTTCCTGAAAGACCCTGTATAATGGAATCAGTTGTGAAGGGGTCCAAGGTACGATGCTCCGACTGTTTTTTGGAGGCCACAAACAGGTTGGCTCCATACGCTCGAAGTTCCTGACGCATTTTCAGTGAAATATCCCAATACACGCCCGCTAAAGCGGTAATAATGGCAGATCCAATCCACACCGCACTCAAGGCCAACCCCACTTGTTTTTTGCGCACCACCAGCGATTTCCACAACAGACGCCATCGCATATTCCTCCTAAGAAGCTGTTTCAAAACCCTGAGTAGGTTGGGTAGAACGATAGTGAAACCCAACAAAAATCCAAGGAAATCTGTTGGATAGAGTGAAACGAAACCCAACATGAATTACTGTTTATCCTCTCCAATTCCCATTGTTGGGGCGAATCATCATTCGCCTTTACATGGCAACCTACGTAGTTTCTTGGGATAAACTTACCTCAAAAGTAGGTATTGAATTCCAGGGTCACTTGAGTACTTGTATCACCTCCACTGCTGTTGTTGTAAACTTGTACACCCAGATTGGTATCGCCAAACAAACCGGCAATCACACCTAAACAAACGGAGGTTTGCGCATCACTTCCGGAAACCCCACTATTATAAGATTCTACTCCAACCGACAATCCTGATTTTTCCGTTAACTTCAAATCAACCCCCAGATTGACTCCGGTTACGGTATTCGTTCCATCATGGTAGGAGTCAACATTCAAAAATGGAGTTAAGTTGCTGATTCCAATTTGAATTCCCAATCCTACATGGGTACCGGAGTCAAGATTTTCAATGGGCGTTCCTGCGGGAACATCCGCATCAGGAACCAGACTGGCATCTCCGTAATTTGCCATTTCCACTTCAGCCGCTAATTGCATAGTTCCGGCTTCCATGCCCAAAAACATTCCGAATGCCTGTTTTTCACTTTCAACATGATATTCTCCTTTGGGATTAGTGGCGCTTGTTGCAACGGACTTGGTCTCAACAGACATCGTGTCACTTACTCCGGCACGAAGCAACAGGGTATCAGAGAACTTGTATTCAAAAGCCAGATTATCATTGTCCAACAACAGTTGGTCATAAGTGGCAACACTAAGATTCCCTAAGAGAGTCGTGTAATTATTACCTTTCCCCAAGGCGCCAATACCTGCGACATCTTCAATCTTTCCACGACCCGCAAAAAGGGTGAACCCACCCTTATTTGCCCATACCCGATATTCAGTCATACCATTTGAGCCTGCCCATTTGAAACGGGCAGAAGGGGTCCATCCCTCATTGGGTTTGAGGGTAATAATCGTATTTAACTCAGTGATTGTAGGGGTGGCCGTGGTAGATTCTGAAACACCTCCTATATCCGAGGATGACGATTGCAGTCCCCCTGCGATGTATCCATTAAAACAGACCTTGTTCTCATCCTTATCCAGACAGGTTTCGGCATTTGCCAAAGAAACGCCCCATAATGTGGCGAGTCCGGTCAAAAGAGTTTTGTTCAGCAACTTCATATTCATCCTTTATAAAAGTTAATCAATTGTGGTAACAGTGGTAACAGGTTGAGAAGGGATCTCATTTTTCAGCTACGTAGGGTTTTAAAACCGCTTCTAATGCCCATGCAGCACCTCAGCCGGGTGAAGTCTGGTAATCCAACGAGAAGGAACCCACGCCCCCGCCAAGGTAATCAAGACGGAAATCAACAGGATGAGAGGGAGTAACACCCAGCCGACAGAAACTTCTGAATTAAACAGATTCCAGGCAATTCCCTGTGAAAGCAGAATTCCCGCAACCCATCCCAGGATTCCCCCTGCCACGCCAATGGTTCCTGCTTCCATCAGAAAAAGCCCATGAATTTCCCAAGAGGCGGCTCCCAAGGCTTTCATGAGACCAATTTCCCTGGAGCGCTCCAGAATCGTGGCACTCATGAGTGAAGCAATTCCCAAGGCTGAAGCCACAAACGAAGCCAACGTCACGATGGCCATCAAGAGTTGGATTTTGGAGATCACCCTTCCCTCGCCTTCTGCCACTTGCCATATCGGACGCACGGAACTGCCAGGCCAGATGTCTTCTAATTGACGAGCAATCGTACTGACATAAGCCGAGCAAAACCAATGATCGTATTCGGAAGTATTCAAGGTATCCGGATCATGGTAAGCACGACGGGAAAGCGTATTTTCCGGAACCGTTAAAGCGCTTACTCCCACCGTATGAAGCTTCCCTGGCAGGTTCCCTAGTTGTTGAACCAGCGCTAAAGGCGCCACCATGCTATGATCCTCGACTCCGCCTGTTTCCAGAATTCCTCGAATGGTTACTTTTTGTTCCTGTTGTTGGAGGGAAGAACGAATGATGACTGAATCGCCAGCTTTCCAACGCTTGACTTCCGCCAGCGTCTTCCCCACCAACACTTCGGCTTGTTCATCTTGAGGCCATGCTCCCTGAACTTGCCAATACGGATAGACTGAAATCACTCCGGTACGAAACTGAGGTTCATCAAACAGAGGGATCCCTTGCTGAAAATACGTGCCCATTAACATAAAGGCATCCCCGTTTGTTGTGGCATCCTTTGCTGATATTTTCAGGAAAGGCGCAAAACCAATAATGTTATTACGCCAAAAGATGTTTTTGATTGCGGACAGGTTTTGTTCTTCCAGAAAAAACTCTCCGCTCAAGGGGTTATAATCCGTTCCTTCGATTTCCAGAGGCAGGCTTTCACTCTTGGGCACAATGGACAGGTTTGCCCCATAAGACTTCATCTCATGAGACATTTTATCGCCTACATTCAACGACAAATTCATCAACGCCGTTATCAAGGAAGCTGCCAGAAAAATCGTCAGAAAAGCCAATAGCTTCTTTTTGACGCTCCCTGTTAATGAGCCTTTCAACAACACCAAAAACATACGACCTCAAGGAATATAAGTTTCAGGAGACTGCTTGAACTGTTGCCACGATCCTTCGGATTCAAAAAAATAAGTGTGGCCGTTATGTTGGTACTGATAAGGCGCTTGGGTGTTGAGCAGTGTTTTTTGGGTCACAGGATCCTTCACGGAGAGGGACACAATTTCAGAAAAATGATACTTGCCGTTCTCCAGCGTTTCGGCCTGAATCCTTACTTCTCCCTCCTGAATTTGATGTTCGAGAGGAATCGGGTTGCAGCCCCCCACTTTGCCGATAGAAGGCACAAACACCTTGACGTTACAGGAAGCGCATAAAATATCTTTGCCTTGTTGAATGTAGCCGTGATCGCCACATAAAACACAGGCATCATAAACAACCCCCAGATCCGTACTCTGCTGATAACGATTGATAATGAAAAAGCGCACGCGATGTCCATCCTCCGTGATGTAAGCAAAACGATGGAGTTTGCCGTCATCGACTTCCTTGATTTTAATACGCACCCTTTTCTCTGAGTCCGCTTTGACCTCGGTTGCTGGCGAAAGCGTAGGCGGACGGGAGGCATACAAGTCATAATAAAGAGCGGAGACCAAAATAAACACCCAGGTAGCCACTGCACTGTATAACCAACGCTGTTCCCGAAGCACCTGGCTTAATTGCTTACGACGCTGGGCATTTGAAAGGGGCGTGAGAGGGGCAGGCATCACCCGCTTGCGCTCAAAAATACCCAGAATAATCAATCCGGCAAATAGCCCCCATTGCAGATAAAGAAAGAAAGGGTCGCTACTGAGTAGTTTGGCTACAAAAGAAAGCAGGAAGGTATTGGCTTCGAGTATTTCCAAGCGCATGAACGCCAGCAGGATTTCAGCCAGCCAGCGTAATTCCAGGATCAGGATCAACAATCCCATGCCTATCAGGAGGAGACGCTGTTTCAACGGATGACCAAAGTATGCTACCAAGATCATAAGCCAGCCAAGCAGGATCAATCCTGACACGATACTCGCCGTGTGAAGAATCGCTTCCGTATTCAGAACGGTAGTTGCCGAAAAACCTTCCTCCAACAATTTGATGAGGAATAAAAAAGCTCCTAGCGCCGAGAGAGCCAACACCGAGAGGGCTACCCCTAAGCGTCCCCCCCAGGAAGAGGGATCACGTAGCCACAGGCTTAAAAGTGCTACCACCATGGCGAGGGCATTCAGTAAATAAATTCCTAGTTTAGCTTCCGCCATTCGGTCTTCAGACATGGCCCACGTATAGAGAACGCCTCCAGCCAATAGGCCTACAGTCAGCCCTTTCAGGAAGGACACTATCTGACGATGAGCAGAGTTGGACTCGGCAGAACGAGCCAGCAACAACCCGCTGACGAGGGCTAAAGGCAAAAAGGAGCGCAGTAAATAAATAAAATAAGACATGGACTCGTAATTATTGAAGGGGAACGTACTTGAACTCAAAATCAACCGAGAAGACTGTAAACCATTTGCCTACGCCTGTCTCTTTATCGGTGTGGCGTGAAAATCCTTGTTTGGAAGGAGGATCAATCGTGTAGGTTAATTTATAATTGCCGGGTCCCATCATCTTGATGTTGCTACCATAATGAGGGCCATCGGCGGCCACCATCGGCATGAAGACGCCCGTTTTAATTTTGCCGGTGTCTTTATTTTCCAGACGATAATTTATGGTCAAATAAGGAATCCATTCCCCTGCTCCAAAAGCGTTCGGATTTCCCTTAGCCGCATGAATGTCAGCCTCCAAATGCACATCCGCTTGCGAAGCGGGTAAATCCATCCCTCGAGGCTCCATGTCAATGGGCTTCAAATAAACCGCAGCGATAGTCATGTGATTGATCTCTTTTTCTTCTCCAAGGGGATATTCTTTAAAAGCGAACGCTGTGGAAGCTGCGCCTACCACCATACCTAACGTCATAATCCAGGAAGTGATTTTTTTCATAGTTCTCCTTGTACTGATTAAAGATTGAATCATTAAACGGTTTTAAATTTACTGGACTTTGAACATTTGATTCATGGTTTTAGTTTTAATTATTCAATAATATCAGTGGTTTTATTTTATGAATGAATTAATGCAAGGTTATTATTTCCCGTTTTTCAGGCCAAACCTATCATTAATTCTAATACGACTTTATAAGTCTCTGATTTTATTCAGGAGTAATATTGAGCAAATTGTTCAAAGTCGAGAAATTTAAACACCCCTTTCATTCCCACCAAAGCGACCATCACTAACAGCAGTTGGGGGAGGGTCGTCTGCCAATAAGGATAAATTCCCATAAAGGAAACGGTCATCCCCCATGAAATATGCGACGGTTCGATGATTTTGCCTTCGATGAGTTCCATGATCCCTTGCCCCACAAAGACAAAGGCCATGAAATATAACAAGATGCCTGTGACCATAAAAAAGGGACGGATCGGCAGCTTGAGGACTCCATAACGCATTCCCCAATAAATCAGTCCTAAGCCCATACACCCCACGATGAATCCCAAGGCCACACTCATTCCTCCCATAGCGGTTGTATTGGAGGCCAGAGCTTCGTAAAACAAGACTGTTTCGGCACCTTCCCGATAAACGGCTAAAAAGGCTGTCAGCCATAAGGCTTTCAAAGAACCGGAGGACAGCGCTTGCTGAAGATGACCTTGCAGATAATTCATCCACTTCTTGGCTTCCGCTTTGGAAATCAGCCAATAACTGACGCTGAACAACACCACCGAGGCGAGTAACATCGCTCCGCCTTCCCATACTTCTTGCGAAGCGGCAGATAGTTTGAAAACGCCCTTGACTAAAATAGCCGTTAACACACTGGCACCCAAAGCGACAAAGCACGCATTGTAAATGACTGAAAGCTGAGTACGGTGTCCCATTTTCAGAAGATACGCAATCAAGGCGGTTACAATTAAAATGGCTTCCAGCCCTTCACGCAAAATAATCATTAAGGAATAGAGAAAGAGCGCACCCAAGGAGGATTGCTCCTGTTGCAACAAGGCTACTGTTTGCTGAAGATCCGTAGTCATGGAAGCCAACGTGCTTTGTAATTCAGAAATCGGTGTTCCTCGCTTCATTTGAGCCACTAAAAGACTGAAGCTCTTTTCCAGATGCTCTTTCAACTCAGCGTTACGGCTGCCTAGTTGAGTTTCCATGCCGCTGGCTTCAAATACATCAAAATAGGTATCCTGGATCAACGCAATAGCTTTTTCCGCAGAACCTGTCTGGTATAATTCAAATGCTTGTTGGAGTTTTTGCAGGATTTGTTGCTGTACCTTGTCCCAATTAGAGGCGGAATTAGAAGAAGAATCCGCAGCCATAGTCTGGGTTGTTGAGGGGGGGTCCCCTTGTATTTCAGCAACTACGTGGTCTAATTCAGAGGTGAGCGCATGAATCGCCTTTTCAATTTGCTCCACAGAAGCTTGTGCGATAATCTGTTTGCGAATTGCTACAAATTGTCGTTCCAGTTCATAACTTTTCTGAGCCGAAATATTGACCCGAATCGGTCCTTCCAGATTTTCAAAAATTTCAAAATAAGCGGCTTGAGCCTTGGCTTTGGCTTCTTCTATCGCACCGGAACGGTAATCGTCTAACGCCTGATTCAAGAGCGTCTTAATTTGTGCCGCCATTTCCTGATAGGTTTCCTGTGCTTTGAGAGGCAGAGGACTCACCCAGAAAATAGCCCATAACAGAGTTGCTACCAATACTGTAATGAAAGAGGGGAACCGATGAAAATCAGTTTTTTTGAAACAGTCTGTGTGGGAAATCATAAAAAAACTCGGGAAAGAATATGAATTTTGTAATGAAGGCACAAAGGCAACAGGCACAGAGGCACAGAGAACTAATGCGGAGATTTTAGTTCTATGCCTCAGAAAGTTTTTTAGCGTGAACATACATTACTATTCTACCAATCTTTCCTCTTTGTGCCTTATGCCTCAGCTATTACGAATTTTTTAATTCAAAAACGAACCGATGCGAAATATTCGCATTACAATGAGTAAATGTCAACACTTGTTTTTCGTATATACAAAAAAAACAATTGCCATAGATAAATATCAATATTTTGCATTAAAGAATGAATGAGTGGAGCCTCCGCTTAAAAGAATCTGCGGCGCCCCTTGATTTTTAAGATTCCAATTTATAGACTTTCAGATAAGTCTTTCCTGAGAGCGCGGGCATCCTGCCCGCAAAAGCGTGTGCCTGGCATGGCACGAATCTAGGAAGTGGAAGTCCTTTCACCGCCCTGTTAGGAGGGAAGGTGTAGCCGAAACCAAGGGTGTCGAAAGAAACTCAATTAGGCGCCTCAGAAGAGGGAGACAACGAGTAGTTGAGCCAATGATGAATCTGAAAGAAGGTCTAGGCAAATCCGCCAGCTAAACTTGTGTGAATCTCTGGTAAGCAACATGGTGTGGATGAGGTGGTGCTTGACACTGAAATCCAATATCCTGAACGTAAACCCTGTAGTAGAGGAGATAGTTGGGCGGAGAAAGAGTCGTGTCTTACCCAGGGAGACTCATTATCTCGTGGACATTGTAACTCCGACGTTTGCATCCACTAGGGGAAGAGGTATCTCGAAAATAAAGGCTAGCAGTGTCTACAGAGTTCAGGGAAAGTGGAAACTCTCACACCTGAACGCTGTAGAAATGGCTTGGCATAACCAATGGTTTAGCAATCAGGGATTGAAAACAATCTCTCATCAGCAATTAGATCACTGGAAACCCTTAAACGCATGGATACGTTTGGCATGAAGAGCCGTATACGAGACCCGTACGCACGGTTCTGTGAGAGGACGGAGCCTTTAGCTCCTCCTCTCGATTTCAGCGGGCTTTAGCCTCATGGTGGACTTCCAGTCTCACACTTGACTTTCAGTCGGCAAACTGAATCCCCCAGCTTTAGCTGGTGGTCGTTCAATCAACAACTAAAAACTGGCAGCAACTTGAACCCCCGAGTTGACGTCCCTGGCCCGATTATTCATCGTCCATGCTGCGATACTTCTTTTCAAAAATTTGCGAGCTGTGCAGGTACCTTTTTAAAACCACGAAAAACACTAAAAACACGAAAGAAAACCTGCAAAATAAGGTTTCACGGAGGAATTCATTGGGGTTGGTCACATTTTCGGCCATGTGTCAAAAAACG
>JBBCAX010000430.1:0-4684 GCA_051382335.1 Deltaproteobacteria bacterium TL4 | reverse complement strand
CTTAAGCGCACCCTACCACCCATTCTCGGACAGCCTCCTAGGTGGCTGTCCGAGAATAGAAGTTGAGCATAAGTAGGGTGCCGCTTAAGCGAAGCGAGCGCACCAAAAATAAGGGAACAGCAAGCTTTCTGGTGCGCTCGCTTCGCTTAAGCGCACCCTACCACCCATTCTCGGACAGCCACTTAGGCAAAAATAAAAACTAAATAAGAGATCCCCATGACTGACAACAACCAAAAAGAATTAGGCAACACCCTGTGGAAAATCGCCGACGATTTACGCGGTGCCATGAACGCCGATGACTTCCGCGACTACATGCTGTCCTTCCTGTTTTTGCGTTATCTCTCCGATAACTACGAAACCGCAGCCAAAAAAGAACTGGGCAGTGATTACCCCAAACTGGAAGCGGGTGACAAACGTGCTCCCCTTTCCCTGTGGTACGCAGCCAATGCCGACGACACCGTCGAGTTTGAAAAGCAGATGCGTCGCAAGGTGCATTATGTGATTGAGCCTGCGCACCTGTGGAACAGCATTGCCGAACTGGCCCGCACCCAGAACAATGACTTGCTGACTACGCTACAAAATGGCTTTAAATACATCGAGAACCAGAGCTTTGAAAGCACCTTTGGCGGCCTGTTTTCGGAAATTAATCTGGATTCGGAAAAGCTCGGCAAAAATTATCAACAGCGCAATGACAAGTTGTGCACCATCATCAGTAAAATCGCCGAAGGTATTGCCAAGTTTTCTGCCAACAGCGATGTGCTGGGCGATGCCTATGAATACCTGATCGGCCAGTTTGCCGCTGGTTCCGGCAAAAAGGCCGGTGAGTTCTATACGCCGCAGCAGATGTCTACGATTCTGTCAGAAATCGTCACCCTCGACAGCCAGGAACCCGCCACCGGCAAAAAGAAAAAACTCGATAAGGTACTAGACTTTGCCTGCGGCTCCGGCTCGCTATTACTCAATGTACGCAAACAAATCGGTACGCATGGTATCGGAAAAATCTACGGGCAGGAATCCAACATCACCACCTACAACCTGGCGCGCATGAATATGCTGCTGCATGGTGTGAAAGATTCCGAATTTGAGATTCACCACGGTGATTCACTGCTGAATGACTGGGACGTGTTAAACGAAATGAATCCGGCAAAAAAGCTGGAGTTTGACGCCGTTGTCGCCAATCCGCCCTTCAGCTATCGCTGGGAACCTAAAGACGCTCTGGGTGAAGACTTCCGCTTTAAAAGCTATGGTCTGGCGCCTAAATCAGCGGCGGACTTTGCCTTCCTGCTGCACGGTTTTCACTTCCTGGGCAAAGAAGGCACTATGGCGATCATCCTGCCCCACGGTGTGCTGTTTCGCGGTGGCGCGGAAGAACGCATCCGCAGCAAGCTACTGAAAGATGGCAACATCGACACGGTGATTGGCCTGCCCGCCAACCTGTTTTTCTCTACCGGTATCCCTGTGTGTATTCTGGTGTTAAAAAAATGCAAAAAACCCGATGATGTATTTTTATCAACGCCAGCGAACACTTCGAAAAAGGCAAACGACAAAACTGCTTGCTCCCGGAGCACATCGACAAAATTGTTAAGACGTACCAGTACCGCAAGGAAGAAGAGCGCTATTCGCGCCGCGTAACGATGGAGGAAATCGCGAAGAACGATTACAACCTGAATATCTCGCGCTATATCAGCACGGCTCAAGCGGAAGAAGAAATTGATTTGCGTGCGGTTCACATCGAGTTGGTCACCCTCGCTCAGAACATCGAGACGGCAATGGATAAGCACAATGCCTTCCTCAAAGAACTGGGTTTGCCGGTTCTGCCGTGAACATCAGGGCGTTTCAATGCGGTTGCCTAATCGGGTGGCAGCGTTTTTTCTCCGCCACCTCCTTTCCCCAATCAAGGCAGTATCCAGAAATTAGCAAATATAACAAGCATTTTAGACTGGTAACTGCCAGAATAATGAATACCATTGCCGGGTTTTTGATCATTAAATATAATTCATCCCTCATAAAATTGAGAGTTATGAGTTTCCAGTGTTCAACGATTCTAAGATCGGATACGCGTTGTAAAACTTTGTGTTTTATTGATACGACGATCCTTTGAGCATGAAAGGAAAAAATTTCCTCTCGCGGTATTAGAGTCCATAAGGTTTATGTTTCAAGGTTGGGGTAACCAAAACTGAGGGCTGAAAACGAGCAACTCGAGAAAATATTAAACAGGAGAAAGAATGAGCAGTACTGAATTGACCGTTGATACTCAGGATATCGAATTTATCGTAAATGAATGGTTGCACTTGGAAAAGCTAAGTGAGTCCGAACGTTTCAAGGATTTTGATGGAGAGACCTTAAACTTACTGATTAAAGAAGGACAGACGTTTAGTAAAGAAGTTCTGGCCCCAACACGAGAAACTGCTGATAAAGAAGGCTGTGTCTTGGTAGATGGCGTGACCAAAGTTCCTGAGTGCCTCCATGAGGCTTACCAAAAAGCTTATGAATTGGGCTGGGGATCCTTAACCGCGAATCCCAACTATGGAGGACAAGGCGCACCGTTAACCCTTGGGCTCGCGATTCGGGAAGCCCAAATACCCGCGAATATGGGCTTGGCGATGTATTTTGGACTTACTGAAGGCTGTGCGAATTTGATTCATTCTTTTGGAACCCAGGCGTTGAAAGATAAGTATCTTGAAAGAATGTACACTGGAGAGTTTCTAGGCACCATGTGTTTGAGTGAATCTAACGCGGGTTCTGACGTAGGAGCCGCCTTGACCTCTGCAGATCCTGTAGGTGATGGGCGATACAAAATCAAAGGTTCAAAATGTTGGATTTCTTCCGGAGACAGTGATTTGGGGGAGAACACCATTCATGCGGTTTTAGCGCGAATAAAAGGAGCTCCTGCTGGAACAAAAGGACTGAGTCTGTTTTTAGTCCCAACAAAACTTGTGGATGATGAGGGAGTCGTTGGTGAAAACAATGATGTAGTTACGGCCGCAATTGAACACAAAATGGGAATCAAATGTAGCACGACGGCTGTTCTGAACTTTGGTGATAATGATCATTGTTATGGTCATCTCCTTGGAGAAGAGGGAAAAGGCATGAATGCTATGTTCCAAATGATGAATGAAGCACGTATGGGAACTGCCGCCTTAGGCTTATGTATGTGTGCAGGCGCTTATCAAAACACTTTATCTTATGCCAGAGAGCGCATTCAAGGTGTCCATATCAACAATATACGTGACCCTGATGCTGAGAAAGTTGCTATTATTGAGCATCCCGATGTACGCTTGATGCTGGTAAATATGAAAGCTCGAGTTGAAGCAATGCGAGCGTTATTATACGCCACGACCTTGATGCTGGATGAAATGGAATCACTGGATAATGAAGAAGAACGCCAGGAAATTGATCTCCTGGTTCAAGTCCTGACTCCCATGTGCAAAGGCTGGGCAACGGAAGTGGGTATTGATGTGACTCGAACCTGTATGCAGGTTCTGGGTGGCGTCGGTTACACCCAGGATTTTCCCATTGAACAGGCTTATCGTGATGTAAGAATTACGGCGATTTATGAAGGGACAACCGGAATTCAGGCCCTCGACTTGGTGGGACGGAAAATGACCATGCATAACGGTGCGTTGTTCATGAAATTGATGACCCGGTTTGGTAAAATGATGGAAGAGCACAGTGAACATAAGACGATGGGACCTATCGTTCAAGAGTGGAGCAAACATTGTGAAACACTCGGCGAAGTCGCTATGGGCGTTCAAGATGTCATGCAAACTCGCGGGATGGAAGGTGTCGCTTTGTATGCAACGCCCTTCCTGATGTTTTGCTCTTCGGTGACAGCTGCCTATTTTTATATTCAGCAAGGATTGGTCGCAAGCGAAAAACTGGAGGCGTTAAAACAAGAAAACAAGATTGGTGAGACGGGATATCAGGCCTTCCTGGACGAGAATTCAAAAGCTCGTTTCTATGATAACAAGATCAAAACTATCCATTACTATGTAGAAGCGGTTATTCCTACCTTTGAAGGATTGCTGGCGATTGCGCGCAAACGCAATTTTGATCCTCTCGATATTCGGTTATAGACCATTTTTTTTCCCTCTCTAATTCATGCTCCTTTCTATGTTGGAAAGGAGCGGCAATCTTTCCTCGGTCTTAAACTCAGCCATAAAAATAATGAAAAGATTTACTCTTTGAGCTGTTTTTATTTGGAGCGTCGATTTCAAAAATGGCGATCACTTCGGTTTTGATTGAGGGCTTGACGTTAATCACAATCAAATCCGCAGTTTCCCACATTTGATACAAGCCTATTCCCGCACCTCCTTTGTCCTTGGTTTCCTGCTGCCGTTTTTCACTATAACAGGCCTCCAGATAATCCAAGACCGTTTGACGATTAAACCCGCCAAAAGGGTCTTCAACGGATAAGGCTAAAAACATCGCATCGCAAGCGTATCTGAAACGGGAATATTCTTCTTTTTTCAGATGCACCTCTTCTGTACGGAGTAAATGATTGTAAATATGTTTTCCATGCACATCAATCGGCGCATCATAAATAGCATTCATTAACAATACCTTCGCCAAATTTGTAGCAGCGTAAAACGCAAAAAATTAAATGACCTGAAACATGAGGAACAATCTGATAATTTGTTTGTGACGAAACAAAACAAACTTTTCAGGAGGAATTCCCCATGTT
>JBBCAX010000429.1:0-1577 GCA_051382335.1 Deltaproteobacteria bacterium TL4 | reverse complement strand
ACCGCGTTGTTGATCAATCCATTGCGGATGCCTCGCCCGAAAATTGTCGCATTCATCGAAGGTTTAAAAGCTTCTCCGAGCGTAGAAATTGTTCACATAGATGCTGCCCTTGATCGACGAGCCTGGGAATTGTTTACCCAGAGGAATGACAAAGATTGGAGTCTTGTAGATTGTTCAAGTTTCATGGTTATGAAAGAGTTTCACATTACCGAGGCGCTGACGACAGACCATCACTTTGAGCAGGCGGGGTATGTATGCCTGTTGAAACCATAAACCTGCATGAAGATTGAAGTATTATGGCGATTGGCAAAATGCATGACAACGAAGTGGATACCGATGTTTCACTCGTGGTTCGGTTGCTTGCCGCGCAGTTTCCGAAGTGGGCAGATTTGCCGATAAGGTCGGTTTTTTCCTCTGGCACAGATCACGTACTCTATCGGCTTGACACGGATATGGTCGTGTGGCTTCCTCGCATTGATTGGGCGATAGAACAGATGGAGAAGCCCAGCGGGTCAAACTATCCGATGAACTGTCCAAGATCAAAAGCGGCAAACACAATCTCTACATTTTAGATGAACCGACCACGGGCTTGCATCTGGCCGATATTCGCAAATTGCTCGATGCGCTGAACGGGCTTGTGGATGCCGGGCATACGGTGGTGGTTATTGAACACCATCTGGATATTATCAAAACAGCAGACTGGGTGATTGATCTTGGCCCCGAAGGGGGACATCGGGGTGGCGAGGTAATTGCCATTGGGCCACCTGAAAAAATTGCCAGCGTGAAACGATCCTATACCGGGCAGTTTCTCAAACCATATCTCAATGGAAAAGGGTGATTTTATCGGTAATGGCAATCTTTATACGCAATGTCGTTTTTTGTTTGCTGCTTTGAGAAAAAGGGGGACAAAAGCAGGAAAGGCAGCTCACGCGAAATGTTGCGATCACTTCTTGATTGTTGGTTATATTGCCAGTGATTTCCGGTTAAAGAATTGCATGGGTACGAGCCTCAAGAAAAGCAGGTTTGACAAGAGGTTATCGTGAAAAATAAAGATGTAGCAGTTCAGATGGATGTGGATAGGCGCACAAGCTTCGCGTCGAATATCTCGTCGCAACTGCTTCAAGCGGGCGACGAAGTGTTTGCCTTCTTCGATCCAAGCATCAAAGCGTGGAATGAAAAGGTGTTTGCACGCACGTTGGAGGTTCGTCTTGACATTCAAAATGAGAGAAGCTATTTTTGTAAAAATTTCGCTCGTATTTGTCTGAATTCAGGTGGGATTTAAATTGCTCAGAACATGATTTTACTCTTTTTATGGAACAATTTATGAAACCAACAGATTATCACAATATTATTACTATTGAGCCAGATAAACGTAGCGGAAAACCCTGTATTAGGGGTACACGGATGGCGGTGACTGATGTTCTTGAGTATCTGGCCGGTGGGATGACAGAGGCAGACCTTCTTGCAGAATTTCCTGACCTCACCACAGAGGATATCCGTGCTTGTCTCTCTTTTGCCGCTGACCGTGAGCGTAAATTGGCGACGTTGCCCTGATGAAATTGCTCTTTGACCAAAAC
>JBBCAX010000428.1:0-5250 GCA_051382335.1 Deltaproteobacteria bacterium TL4 | reverse complement strand
ATGGCAAGTCCTATCACCCCATGCAACGGTTTCCCAACAAATCGAGCAGAAAGCTTATCCCCCTTTTCAAGAAATCCTGAAAGGGGAAGGCTTTTGGCTTAAAATCAGCCAGGATGCGATTCCCTTAACCTTGGAATCGCCACCAGAACAACCGGTAGTTTCTACAATACAATAGGCTTAACTTTGGACACTATGGTGGACCCCATAGACCAAAGTGAGAGAGAACCCATGAATCTTTAATTACCTTTGAATAGTGGAATAAAATGGATCATCAACTCGGCCGAACATGTTTCCATTCGGGGACTCATCCTGGTCTATCATAGCTGGGGCTTGTTCATCGAAGCCTGGTCTAGGTGGCTGTCCGAGAACTCGTAGGGTGGGTTAGACAGAACCAAAGCGAAGTCGTAACCCACCAATTTTAATACGAAACGCCTCATTTTGCTCCAGAATACCTGGTTTTTGGTGGGTTACGCCTTGCGGCTAACCCACCCTACGGATTCACATTCTATTCTCGGACAGCCTCCTAGATGAAGGTAGTGCCTAGGCGACTGTCCGAGTCATCCTTGCCCACAACATCCCAAATCCTCCCACAATTTTTAACAAAATATTCTGAATTCCCTCTTGCTTAATTTTTGATTTCCCTATAGATAAATTTAAGTTTTCGTTGTTTTTAAGTCATTTTTCATCTATAGCAAAATTATTGTGCCTGTTCTATTGGAATGTGCCTATGCCTTATTCACAGCAAGAGCATCAGTTGGAAAAGATGCGGGAGGGGATTTTGCGGCCTCTGGAAATGTCCGACGACGCTATAGCCTCGCAAATCATTCAAATTCTGCGTGACTACTTTCAGGAACGGGGAGATCCGGAACGCTGCTGCCGAGTCTACAGCCGCAACCATATCCTGACCCGTGAGGGGCAAAAAAATGAATTTCTCTGGATCATCGTTTCAGGATCAGTGATCTGCACCAAAAAAGGCGGTGACGACATAGATCGTGAAGTCTTACGTGAGGGACCCGGCGCGTTAGTCGGGCTGATATCCTTTGTCAGGACTGAACCGGCATTCATCTCCACAAAAACCCTGAACAAAACGGAAGTGATTAAATTGGACAGGAAAACGCTGGATGAGGTACTCAAGGTTGATGCCGAGTTTATGCCTTTGTTCACCACTCTGCTGCTGCGTCATCTCACGCGCCGACTCAAAAACAGCATTCATATCGAATTGAAACTCCAGGAGACTTTGAAATCCCTGGATTCGGCTCAGCTTAAACTGATCCAATCCGAAAAAATGGCCATTCTAGGGCAACTGGTCGCCGGGGTGGCCCACGAACTGAATAATCCGGTCTCAGCGATCATTCGCGGTGTGGAAAATCTGAAAAATGACATTCCCCTGATTGTCACTAATCTCCACGGCAAGGGGGTGATGGAACTGGGCGCACGGGTGTTGCGGCAGGCGAACACGGTGACGCCTCTCTCAACCGCGGTCATCCGTGAACGGACCGAGTCTGCCTTGAAATGGTTTAAATCCCACACAGCGGCACGCAAGGCCGTGATGATGCAAATCGATTCGCAAAAGGATTTCAATCAGTACTTTCAAGCAGCAGGGGACCCCCTGGATTCGACCATTGAATATCTCGACCGGTTTTACCAAGTCGGTAGCTTTTTACGGAATATTGAAGTGTGCGGCAGCCGGATCGCTAATTTGGTCAAAGGCTTAAAAAACTACTCCCATCAAGATCATGATATCGCATCCTTGGTCAATATCCAGGAAGGGATTGAGGACACACTGGTTATTTTTTCCAACAAACTGAAAACCTATGAAGTGCTTAAAGACTATCAGCCGATTCCTCAGGTGGAGGGGTATCCTTCCCAGTTGAATCAGGTATGGACCAATCTCATCGCCAATGCCATTGAAGCGATGGGAGGAAAAGGCAGTCTGACCATCAGGACGCACATGGCTCCTTCCCGCCCTGACGGCATGGAGCGGATACAGGTCTGCATCGAGGATAATGGTCCTGGGATTCCTCATGATTTGCTTCAGAAACTCTTTGAGTTGAACTACACCACCAAACGTGAAGGCCATTTCGGGTTAGGCCTGGGGTTAGCCATTTGTCAACAAATCGCAGAGAAGCACGAAGGCTGGATTGAGGTGACCTCGGAAGTGGGGGCGTACACCCGATTCACCATCACGCTTCCTGCACATCATAAGGAAGGTTAAATGCAAAAATATATAATTCTCTGTGTAGATGATGAACGCGAGGTCTTGGACAGCGTGGTGCGTGATTTGGAAAAATTGTCCGCCATGTTTACGATTGAACCTGCGGAAAGCGTCGAGGAAGCCAAAGCCGTTCTTGCGCAGATCCAACGCAGTAAGCAAAAGCCTGCTTTGATTTTTTGCGATCACATGATGCCCGGCATTACGGGCGCTGAGTTTCTGATTGAATTGAATCAGAACGAATTCACCCGCGCTACCCGTAAAGTCCTGCTGACCGGGCAGGCAGGTTTGGATGCCACCGTCCTGGCACTCAATCAAGGGGGGCTGCATTATTATGTCGCGAAACCCTGGACCGTGGAATCTCTCATGCAAGTGGCGGTGGCTCAATTGACCACCTACATCATCGAGTATGAGCCTGACTTAATCAGTTATGCTAAATTGTTGGATGCCGTGCGTATTTTTAATGCGATCCATGAACGCGTCGCAAATTAAGCGGACGCTGAACAAAACTCTTTCCGAGTCACCAAACTATGAAAAAGCTTCTCCTTTCCATTTTGATTCCGCTTCTCGTTCTGCTGATTCCCTCGGACTGGATTCCATTGGAAGGATTAACCCTCATTGAACACCGCGTTCTGGCGGTTTTTGTGTTGGCACTTTTATTCTGGATACTGGAACCTATCCCGTTGTTCGCGACTTCCATGCTGATCGTCGTACTTCAGCTCATTCTGGTTTCCGACAATGGTCTGATCTGGCTCAGACCGGTAGCTGAACCATCGTCTCCTAGTCAGTTGATCGCCTATAAATCTTTTTTGGAACCTTTTGCGTCCCCCATCATCATGCTGTTTCTCGGCGGATTTTTTCTAGCAAAAGCCTCCACGAAATACCGGCTTGACGTGAATCTGGCCCGTGTCCTGCTCCGTCCTTTCGGGAATCGTCCGTCCTTGATTTTAATGGGGTTGATGATGATCACCGCCTTGTTCTCAATGTTCATGAGCAATACCGCTTGCACGGCTTTAATGCTCGCCATAGTCACCCCGGTTCTGGCGCTTTTTGATGAAACCGATCCGGGGCGTTCAGCCTTTGTCCTCAGCGTCCCTTTCGCTGCAAATATTGGCGGAATCGGCACACCCATCGGCACGCCGCCCAACGCGATTGCCATGAAGTTTTTAATGGGAGCGCACTCCGTCAGTTTTTCGCAATGGATGATGTTTGCCGTCCCTTTCATGCTCACGCTGTTATTCATCAGTTGGGTCTTGTTGCTCTTTTTTCTTCCTCCCCGTTCCAAAGTAATAAATTTGAAACTGGAGGGGGTTTTCGCGACAGGATGGGAAGAGTGGGTCGTTTACCTGACTTTTGGGTTGACCGTCCTGCTATGGCTGACGGAAGACATTCATGGCATCAACTCTTATATTGTGGGTTTGATTCCTGTCGCCGTTTTTGTCGTCACGGGGATCATCTCCGCTAAAGAACTGAAGGGCATGGACTGGGATGTCTTATGGCTCATAGCCGGAGGTTTCGCGTTGGAAGTCGGCTTGACGAAAAGCGGACTCACCTCTCATGTCATTAAAAGCCTTACCTTTGATCAGGTATCGCCCGTACTGGTTCTGCTGCTCATTACACTGGTCCCGTTCGCCATGTCCACCTTGATTTCGAATACCGCTACCGCGAACTTGTTTATCCCCATTGGAGCAGCGATCTCCGCGACAATTCCATCGCTCAGTGATATTGGCGGACTCAAAGGGCTGGTCATCGCGATTGGATTAACCTGCTCCCTGGCCATGTCACTTCCCGTCAGCACGCCTCCGAACGCGATGGCTTACGCGACTAACATGGTCAAAAGCAGAGATATGCTCAAAATCGGCGGCATCATCGGAATTCTGGGCTTGCTCCTGATGTACCTGATGTTGTATCTCCTCAAGCTGGTGCATTTCATTTAAGGGTCCAGATGGATGTTCGGGTGAATAAGGGGTTCCACAGAGAATCTGCTGTGGAACCCGCTCTTCTGCTCCTCTCAAAGCTTTTATGATTGAGATAAAAGCGGATGAGGTTGAGGCGTTCTTGGGTCACTTGCCTCCGAGCTGAATCCAGCAAGGGACGTATCTTGGAGTTGGTGGTTTCCACAATGGAAGAAGAACGCAGCAATTCATCCAGGGATTGTTCCACCAAGCGTGTCAAACGCTCATACTCCTCGTTGCCTCTCTGTTGAAGCAAGGCCTCCTGCCAAAATTTCAATTCCTGCCGAACCTTTTTGAACCATGCCTTTATATCGAAACAGCACAGGATCTTCTGATGAAACAAGCCTCTCCAGACAAAATTCATAACCCACACGACAAGCTCTTCAAAACGGTATTTTCTGATATAGATGTCCAGAAAAGTTTTTCTATTATCCTGGCGAATACGACCTCCAGCGATACCCATTACCATCATCTCAACCCTGCCGATGTCGCGATATCGGTTGTGGATATTGATGTGGCCACTTTTCAAATTAGCAGCATTAGCCAGAATACAACGGAAACCGGTGGAACGGCGACCTTTACCTTAAAGTTAAGCAGTCAACCTTCCACAAATGTCACGATTGCGATCAGGTCTTCAGACAGTACAGAAGGTACCGTTTCTCCCTCGTCTCTGACATTTACGCCTAATAGCTGGAATATCAATCAAACCGTCACCGTTACAGGCGTTGACGATAGGGTTGTAGATGGCAATGTTGATAATGACACGACGGGAATCATCGTCTCCGCAATCAGTGGGCATACGACAGAAAGTGGTGGCACGGCATCCTTCACCGTTAAATTGACCAGTAAACCTACAGCGAATGTCCTCATTGCCGTAAGTTCTTCGGATCGTACTGAAGGAAACGTTTCCCCCTCTTCTCTGACATTTACGCCTGATAACTGGAATCTCCAAACCGTCACGGTTACAGGCGTGGCTGATACGGTTCCCGATAACAATCAAAGTTATTCAGTGATTCTGGCAGTGAGCTCTTCAGACAACAATTACAACCATCTCAATTCCCATAATCTGTCTGTGATCAACGA
>JBBCAX010000427.1:0-9682 GCA_051382335.1 Deltaproteobacteria bacterium TL4 | reverse complement strand
AATTCTCAAAAAACGAGGGATGAGGCTCGACTATCTGAAAACGGAGGTTAGCACCATATGTTTATTATATGCAACTGAATTCATTTAGGTTAAATCCCGAACACCTATGAGTACATGATAGAACAGTCGGGTTTCTGTAATACAAATAAAGTGTGCAGTATGATATTAGCAGTTGGGATCCAAGACCTTCACTTTACGAGTTCTGATAACATCTTTTGAACCGCTGTGTTCGCCTCTACATAACTTTTCATCTCCATGACTGGGAGAGCTTTCTCAATTTCTTTCTTGTCCACAGCAGGTAGAGCCTTGAACAAATAATAAATTGGAATTGTGCTTCCCTAAAAGTTTAGTTCGCTTTGCCTCATCGTTAAGAGCACACCAAGAAGTATCCCACTTATCGGCTATAAGTTTTTGCTCGTTAAAAAAACTTTCCTGTTTATCAAAAACGACCTGACGATCTAGTACAGTAAATTCAAAAGCATGTACTTTGCGCCCCTGTTTAATCAATCTGTATTCAAAAGTGATGTCACAATTCAGAAGGCAGAATTTTTGTGTTTTATCAATAATCTGCCTTTTTATATCCCCAAAAAGGTATGTATTCGGTATTTCAAATTGTTCTCTTATCGTATCCACAGTCACAATAAAAGCTTTGTTCTTATATTGGTGCATCTTGAGCAATTCAAATAACCTGATCTGATACGAGCTTTGCATTTTGACAATGTTTCGAATATCATATTTTGTGAAATGAGATTGCAACTCAAGCAGGTAAGGTTTCATATCTTCGTGAATTTTTATGGTGATAACACCTTGTTTTGGAGTGTAACTCACTCTTGAATACCAGCTAAATTTAACAAACCCTTCTCCCCTGGGTGCAGTTATAAAACGTACCATCATTTCATTTGTAATATTATCAACTGTCTTATGGATATTTTTAGCTGTGATTTGAAACTCATCCACAAAGGTTTTAATAGGTATGTCGTACTCTTTGAAACTCTCATCATCTTTGTGAATCAAGGTCAATAGATACAATAATATTCGTTGTTCTGGAATCGTTAGAGTGTAACGGGCCTGAATAAGATTATTATGTTTCTTTATCAAATGTTTCATAGGAGTCTCTAGCAGGTGGTTTCATTTTAGAATTTCTAAGACTACGCATATTATATTATGATCATAGGTGTTCGGGATTTTTATTATTTATAATCAGTTGGTTAAAATCCAGATTTTGGGGTGCCCGTAAATGCCCGTTAAACAAGGATAAAAAATATCCGTGAATTACCGGTTTTAGAGACAATTATGAGGCGTCTCTCTAAGTACATGATTAAAAATAGAAAAAATCCAGAACACCTATGAGTTGCCAGTATCATTTCTGAAATCACCACTTCTGCATTTATCGTCTTGTTAATGGAGCCTGCCTTGTTATACTATTTTTGAAAATACAGGGTGGTTAAAGACATCAACACATTCGTTGATGTTGGAAGATTAATAATTTCTGTTTTTTGTTTTAAGGGAGTAATTTGAAAGTAAACATCAAAAGATTTTGTATGAAGCTCAAACGATTAAAACCATTGATGCTGTTGCTTTTATTGGGTTGTTATTGGACCCTCTTGCCATTCAACGTTTGGGGAAATGAAGTTCCCAATGAGAAAACTGAAACACCCGCACTCCTGGATCCAGAGATTGCGGCAATCATTCAGGCTGTAGAAATCGTCCAAGTTGAGGGAGAACCTTACGCCAAAGTCAGTTTGAGAGATATTTTAAGAATTGCGCTCTTAAGAAGTATCGATCTCAAAGCCTTAAAGACCTCAGAAAAAATTGCGTTAAGTTCCCTGCTTAAAGCACAAAACCGCAACTTTCCTATCTGGATTAATGGGGTCGGTCTGATGAGGCAGAACACGCCTGTTCCTGGAAGTGGTTTTGTGAGTTTGAGCGCAACAGACAGTGTCGGTGTTTCTTCCCGTTACCAGCAAAAACTCTCTAATGGCATGGCATACAGCGTGACGTTTCAAGAAAGTCGCTACCAAGCGCAGGGTCTGTTGATTGAGAAAGAAGGAAAGGCGCCTACAGGAAGCGGATCTAGTGATTGGCTTGAAAAAACTTCACTGAATGCTTCGATTTCAGTCCCTTTCGGTAAAGATCGGGGAACGGAAATTAATGACTTACCCGTACGAATGGCTGAACTCGGAGTTCAACAAAGTCAGTTGGAAACAGAGCAACATGAATTAGGCATTTTGGAAGAAATTGCCAACACCTATTGGGATTGGGTGGGAATTGTTGATGCTGTTAAAGTTCAGGAAAAAGCGGTTATTTTATCAACGCAACTGTTGAGTGATAATCGTGCGAGACAGCAAACAGGCGCTGTGAGCCAAACCGAAATTTCCATTTCAGAAACTCAGCTTGTCCGTGAACAACAGGCGTTGTTGGTTCATCAATCAAATACCAAGCGAGTCGAGGATTTGGTTAAAGTTTCTTTGGACCTGGATCAGTTGGAAGTCGGGCTTTTGCCCAGTGACAGCCCTCAAATTAAAAACTATCCCGACGATAAAAATAAATTGTTAAAACAAATTTATGAAAATGATGCCACCTTAAAGCTTTTGAAATCGGCATTGACGGCCAAAAGCTATGAGGTTACTCAAATCGAAAATGATCGTAAAGACGATGTTGATTTAGTATTCGGGTACACCCTGGATGGTTATTCTGAAACGCCAATCGCGGGAGCGCAAAGTTTTGCGCAGACTGATTTACATGGGATGAATGTCAACCTCACCTGGACTATTCCCTTTAGTGATAAAATCACTTCAGAGCAGCTTAATCAAAATACCATTGAACAACAACAGCTGCAATTGCAGATTCAAAGTCAAAAAAGTCGACTTAAAATTCAAATGGATTCCTTAATCCGGTTGTTGAAACTTACAAAAAAAGAAATCCAAACAGCACAGTTGACCGTAAAATTTGCGATGGAGCAATTAACCAACGAGATAGACCGCATGAAGTTGGGACAGAGCACCAGTTTTCAGATATCACAATTCCAACAGCAATCGCTTGCCGCAATTCAGCAGGAGACTTTATCCAGAATTAAGTTTGAAAAATATTTTTTGGATTTGTTGGTGCTCAGTAAAAGCTTCTATGAGTATTATCAATTGGGTCATGCTCAACAATAATTACGAAGAGGGTGAAATTTAGGGAACGGAAAAGTTGAGTGGAAACAAGCAATTTCTAACAGGATTCGTCGAAATAGATTCCGCAACCTGCTCTGAAGGGGGACAGCACGCCTTGAAGAGGAAGTCCCTACGTTTTCAAAAACACACCAAGCTTCAGTGTTTCAAAGAAGTTCCTTCATAAAAGACTTGTCATGCAAAAAAATCTCAGGTATTAATCCTTGGTTTTACGACTTTTTGAACAGAAGAGAAGGGCTTTCTTTTCTGAACACGTGGAATCAGGTCAATGATCAACGGTTCTGCACAATAATAAGTACCGTATAGTGCATCAGTGTTAGGAGAAAAATGTACGCAATTATTCGTTCTGGAGGGAAGCAATATCAAGTGACTCCGGGAACAACCGTAAAATTAGACCGTTTTCAAGCAGAACCTGGAGAGGCTTTTGAAACCGATCAAGTTATTTTGTTTAAAAACGAGGATCAACTTCGGATCGGAGCTCCTTTGGTTGAAGGCGCCTCTGTAAAAGGAACGGTTGTTGTTCATGGAAAAGATAAAAAAGTCATCGTTTTTAAGCGAAAACGACGACGAGGATACCGCAACAAGAATGGGCATCGCCAGCAATTTACGACAGTTAAAATTGAGGCAATTACTGCTTAGTCTTCAGGGTTAGAAATTAATAACTTTTTTCTTTGATTTAGGAGAAACTATGGCCCATAAAAAAGCGGGTGGAAGTAGTCGTAATGGACGTGATACCATTGGAAAACGACGTGGTGTTAAGAAATTTGGCGGTGAATTTGTAACCGCTGGTAATATTTTGGTTCGTCAGGTGGGTTCTTCATTTCATGCTGGAAAGAATGTAGGAACCGGGAGAGATTATACTTTGTTTGCGTTGTCCGATGGCGTTGTTCTTTTTACCAGGCAGCGAAACGATCGAAAATTCATCAGTGTTATTCCTGCAGAACAATGAAAGTTCCTCGTGCTCTAACTGGCATCAAACCTACAGGTAGTCCGCATTTAGGAAATTATCTTGGAATGTTGAAACCCGCATTGCAGTTGCAAAAGGGGCATGAAGCCTTCTATTTTATTGCGGATTATCACGCTCTCACAAGTCTCCATGAACCAGAAAAGCTTCGTGAGTATACCTATGACTTGACTGCTACGTTTGTGGCATTAGGTATGGATTTCAATAAGCATGTCTTTTTCAAACAATCGGATATTCCCGAGGTTACTGAGCTAACTTGGTTCCTTTCCTGTGTTACCGCCAAAGGGTTGCTTGACCGCGCTCATGCTTACAAAGACGCTATTGCCAATAACAAGGAACCCAATCACGGTTTGTATTCTTACCCTGTATTGATGGCAGCAGATATACTTTTATATGACTCTAATCTTGTCCCTGTTGGAAAAGATCAAAAACAACATGTGGAAATGACACGGGATATCGCGGCAAGATTTAATCATATTTACGGGGAAACCTTGGTTTTACCTGAACCCCTGATTGAAGAGGCCGTCGATACCATACCGGGAATTGACGGTCGCAAAATGAGTAAGTCTTACGGAAATGTCATTCCCCTGTTTGCTACTGAAAAAAAATTAAGGAAAGCTGTCATGAGCATTGTGACAGATTCCAAATCGGTGGAAGAACCAAAGGAACCTGTGGGTTGCAACGTGTTTGAACTGTTTAAACTCTTTGCCACGAAAAGTCAGCAGGAAGAATTGGCGGAAAGATACCGTAAAGGAAATATGGGGTATGGAGACGCAAAACAGACGTGTTTTGAAGTGATTAATGAAGAACTTGCACCGTTTCGGGAACAGTACTTTCGCCTTATCGAAGATAGAAATCAGTTGGATGGCATTCTGGAACAAGGGCGTGATAAAGCTCGTAAAGTTTCCAGAGCTGTAATCAATCGTGTTCGTACAAAAGTTGGATTGTGATCTCTATGGAAAAGCCTCTCATCCCTGATATTTTAGCCTCTCGTTACGCAAGCCTTGAAATGTGCGAATTGTGGTCCATTGAAGGGAAAATTAAGTTGGAGCGAGAGTTTTGGATCACGGTGATGAGGGCGCAAAAAGAGTTTGGCGTTGAGGTTCCAGACGAAGCAATTGCTGCCTACGAACGGGTTAAAGACGAAGTTAATTTAGATCGCATCAATCGGCGTGAGCGATCTTTAAGACATGATGTTAAGGCCCGTATCGAAGAATTTTGTGAACTTGCAGGGTTTCAGCATATCCACAAGGGGATGACCAGTCGTGATCTTACCGATAACGTGGAACAGCTTCAAACGCTGCGATCGTTGCAAATCATTGTTAGCAAATATGTAGCGGTTTTGCTGAGCTTGTCGCAGTGGTCTTACCGGACGCGTGAGCTCATTATTGTCGGACGAACCCATAATGTCCCCGCACAGCCGACAACGTTGGGAAAACGGATCGCCATGTTTGGGCAGGAGATGTTGATGGCCTTTGAGCGTTTGGAACATCTTGTCCAAAATTACCCCATGCGAGGTTTACAGGGAGCCGTTGGGACGCAACTGGACCTGCGAATTTTATTAAACAACGACGAGCATGCGCTAGAACAATTGGGGCAGCGTATTCAACAGCACTTGGGATTCAAACAGACCTTAAATGCGGTCGGGCAGGTTTACCCCAGGGGCTTGGATACGGAAGTGGTTCAATGCCTTTTTAATTTGAGTTCGGGTATTTCCAGTTTTGCTAAAACGCTGAGACTGATGGCTGGTCATGATTTAGCAACAGAAGGCTTCCGAAAAGGTCAGGTTGGCTCCTCCGCAATGCCTCATAAAATGAATACCCGGACCGCCGAACGTATCAACGGATTTCATAATATTCTCAATGGATATGTCAATATGCTCATGGGATTGAGTGGCGATCAATGGAATGAAGGGGATGTTTCCTGCTCTGTTGTGCGTCGAGTTGCCCTTCCTGGAGCGATGTTTGCGATGGATGGTCAGCTAGAGTCAATGTTGACTGTTTTGGATGAGATGGGATTTTATGAAGAAGTGATTGCGCAGGAACTTTCTCACTATCTTCCGTTCCTGGGAACAACCTCCATTTTGATGGAATGTGTTCGTAGAGGCAGTGGTCGTGAAGAAGCCCATGAGGCCATTAAAGAAAATGCCGTTGCTGTTGCAAATGCAATGCGCAATGGAGAACAATCCTACAATGATTTACCTCAGCGTTTAGCCAGTGACACTCGAATTCCACTCTCTTTGGGTGATATTAGAACCATATTGAATGACCCTGAAAATTTCATAGCCTCTTCCTCCAGACAAGTTGATACCTTCATTCAACAAGTCCAGCTCTTAGTAGTCAAATACCCTGAAGCCGCCTCTTGCCATCCAGGACCGTTAATTTAAGTCAGTCACTTCAATGTTTGCTCCGCCCTTAAAACAAGACAAAAATCACTTGTTCGACTGCCATAAGCCTTACAAGTAGTGCCCTTTTAGTCTGCCATAACCAATGGAAATGCTACGCCCAAAATCAGGCAATGGAGGAAAGACAAAAGCCAAATTCTATGAGGCGGGACAGACATTACCCTATGGTGGACCTCAGGTGCTTAGTTGCAGCGCTTGTTCCACGAGTTTGGTGTAGTCCGCCTGCGAACTTTGGATCACAACCCGTCTCATCAAATTCATTTTTTCAGCGTAGGGATGCTCATAGCCTTCACAGAGTTTTTGGATGTTGGTAACATGCACTAAAATTTTTTCCAGTTGGTAGACAGGCAGTTGAGATAAATCGGTCAATTCTTTTAGGATTTGTTTTTTGTGATCGGGCGGTAGTGGTTTGAGAGAACTGGGAGGTGTCGAACTCTGTGCGGTCTCCATGCGTAGATATTGGGTCAAAACAGGAATCAGTTGTTTCAAATCAACAGGTTTGAGCAGATATTCACGAATACCCGCAATCTTTGCCGCTTGTTCATGCTTGGTAAAGGCTTCGGCCGAGAGAGCGACGATGGGGATGGTCGCACAGTCAGGTAATTGATGGATGCGTTGCGCTGTTTCAATGCCATCCATGCGAGGCATGTGGATGTCCATGAGTACCAAATGGGGAGTTTTGCCTGCGGCCTTGAGTTCCTTAAACTTTTCAAGGCCTTTCAAACCATCATTCGCTAAATGAATTTCAAGCCCAAATTCAGCAAGCAAGATTTGGATCATTCGCTGATTATCAAGATTATCCTCAATGACTAACACCACATTCTCTTTAATAAAACGGATTTCTCCTGAAGTGTATTCCTCCGTTTCTTTTTGGGAAGACGCGGCTTCCACCAGGGGGAGTTTGACAGAAAAGGTGGAACCTTCTCCCAGTTTGCTTTCCACCGTAAGGGTCCCTTTCAACAGTTCAACCATCTGCCTGGTAATCGCCAAGCCCAGGCCTGTTCCTCCCGTTTGCCTGGTTAAGGAACTGTCCACTTGCTCAAACGCGTTAAAAATAGTCTCAAGCTGATTTTCAGGAATACCAATCCCCTGATCGATGACCTGGAGAATCAGCGACTGTTCACCCAGGGCGGCTTTGAGTTGGATGGCGGCTTTTTCCGGAGTAAACTTAATTGCGTTGCTGACCAGATTCATCAAAATTCGTCCGAGCTTGTTGTGGTCAGCAATAATTTTATGGGGAATACGGGCATCAATCTCATAAGTAAAATTCAGCTCTCTTGCTGCCGCTTGAGACTGAGTCATGTGATAAATGTTTCGGATGAATTGTTTGATATTGAGGGGTTCTTCGCAAAGTTCCATCTTTCCTGCTTCGATTTTAGAGAGATCCAGGATGTTCCCCACCAGTTCAGCGAGATTTTCTCCACTGATCTGTATATTTCGTAAACTTTCCCGGAACATGTCGGGTAAATGGATCGATTTCCCCCTGAGCAACAACACCTGACTCAGACCGATGATGGCATTGAGCGGAGTCCGAATTTCATGGCTCATGTTGGCCAAAAAAGTGGATTTTGCCTTATTTGCGGCGTCAGCATGCCACTTGGCCGCATATAATTCATGGTCCACCAGTTTACGCTCCGTGATGTTCGTCGCCATTTCCAATCGAACAAGACGCTCATCCCATTGAATGGCCCTGGAGTAGCATCGATACCACTCCCGGGTTCTTGTATTTTGATACTCCCAGTGATACCCGACATTGGGCATCCCCTCAGCGTTCAACAACGGCTCCTTATCACAAAAAGCACACCGTTTTGTTGGATCAGAGCTAAAGGATCTCCAGCAGACTTCTCCCACAACACCGCCAAATAAATCGCGCATGGATTGATTGATGAACAGAAGTTCATAAGTTTTCATATCGACCACGTAAATGGCCGCATCCATGCTATCCATGATGGTGGCAAACCGTTTAAAGTTACTCTGAAGCTCTGCCTCTTGCCACACTCGTTCTGTAATATCGCGAATCGATTCAATAATTTTCGTACGATTTTGAAAAACGAAAGATCCCGGGCTGATCTCCACGGGAAAAAGGGTTCCATCCTTTTTTTTGTGGTATCGGGAATGGATATGCACGCTTTTCGACCGGTTTTCCTTGATTTTTTGCACGGTTTTCAGCGTTTTCCCAGTTTCATTGGTGATAGCTGTTACTTTTAATTTCAGCAATTCTTTCTTGGTGTACCCATAGAGTTTCAAAGCGGCTTTATTGGCATTTTCAAATTTCAGAGTTTCCGCGTCAAAGACCACGATGGCATCCGTTTCGTGTTCAAACAGTTGTTCAAATTTCGCTTCACTGGCTTGCAGTTGTTCCTCAAACTGATTGCGTTGGGTCATGTCCAGCACACCGAGTTGACATTGGGCACCTGAGGTTTCAGGATCTTCAACATAACGACTGTTTAATTGCACGTAGAGTAAGGAATTGTCCGTTTTTTTGAGAAAAACCTCACAAGCCTGGGAAGATTTCGTTTGGAATAATTTTTGGAAGTGTACCTGAAATACAATGAGGTCCGTGTCCCGGCAAAGGTAAGTGGTAAAAGAGGTATTGACCAGAGAAGCGGCCTCTGCCCCCAAGAGTTGAGTCCCTGTCAAGTTGACACGGAGAATCGCGCCCTCGGGATTCAAGATAAAAAGGCCTACAGGCGCAAACTCAAACAGCTCAAAATACCTGTTTTGAGCCACTTCAAGGTCGGCTTGAGTTTTTAAAAGCTGATGTTTCATCGTCTCGGGTTCTGCGCTCAAGGGCTGTTTCGTTTCGTATTCGTTTTGCTTTTTTACCTTCCATCGGATTGAAGGAGAGCCTGATACAGGGGGCTTGTCCCAGCTTTGTTGGATGTCGGCTCCACGATACTGTTACTCAATGTTATAGCTGTCCAGGAAAGTTTTTTCCCTGGGAGCGAGGGCATCTTGCCCTCACCGGAGGGCGGGACACCCTCGCTCCCAGGACAAAACTTATCTTGAGCACTCATAAGTGTTCGTGTTTTAAATACTATGATTTCAATCACATAAACAGCCACCTTCTTTATATCCCGCTCCTCAGTTCTCTATCCAATCGCATCAAGGATGTTTCCCGATGTTGATAATTTGGATCGA
>JBBCAX010000426.1:0-3383 GCA_051382335.1 Deltaproteobacteria bacterium TL4 | reverse complement strand
TTGTGGTAACAGGGATTCATTATCCCGTGCCTGGTCACCGCCAACCGGCGTATGCTCACCTTCCTCATAGACCATTGCCTGTTCGCGAACATGTGGCCGGGCGCATTATCAGCTTGCCCATATATCCAGAATTGACCGATGAGGAAGTAGCCTATGTGGCACAAGCGGTGTGTGATGTTGTGGATGAATGAGGGTGTGGGGGATATACAATAGTTCGGTCAGATTCAGTAGTGTCCGGTTAGGTTATTGCTTGTAGTGAAAAGTCCCAATCTGAGAATTCATGGGGTTGAGCCTCAGAGGAAATTGCCCGAAGCTCATTGTGGATCTGAATACGAATTTTCCGAAAACGTTCGATGTTGACTTTTTGGTCAAACTGCGTGTGACAATAGATCGCCACAAGCAGATAGGTGATCAATCCGGCCAGAATTTGCATCAACAGGCCATAGGGACTGCGAGCGATGAGATGGTAGACACGCATATGGCGTTTCCACCAAGCGAAAAAACATTCAATGTCCCAGCGCAATTTATACGCCAACGCGATTTGCTCTGCGGATAAACTTAGACGATTGGTAGCAATCCAGAAGGTCTGATTGCCCACCCGATATCCGATCAGACGAAGGGCTTTCTGTGTCTGATTGGCCGCAGTTCCCAACTGGACGATCGCATCGTAAAAAATAGGGCCACCTGCGAGGATTGGGTTTTCCAGCACCACGGTTTTGGTGGTATTGGCCTTGATACGACAGATGAAGAAACGGTCTTGTTCTTGCCAAGCGTCGAAGGCTTTATGACATTGATAATACCGGTCCATCACGCCGGTTTGTCCAATTTCGAGAAGCTTTTCGACATACATATATTCGGCGCTTTTGCCAGAGGTGAGGATCAAGGATTGGGGAATGCCTTGGTTGATGTTAAAGCCCAGATGGACTTTGGCTTTCTTGGCTCCTTTGCGATAATCGGCCCAGATCATCGACAGGGTCGCCTCAATCAATGATCCGTCAATGGCCACCAATGATCCCAATTCTGGATGGGCATTCGGCAACAAGCCGATGGCCTGTCCTCTCAGATACTGGAACACTTCCAACATCTGAGGCAGCCCCCGATTGTTGATAGCCTCTGAAAAACTGCTTTTGCCAATGCCTTTTTCAGGGGCAATGCGACGGCGGGCAAAATCGTCTTCTTGAAGGGTCTGAATCAAATGTCTGGCTGAATCGTGTTCCTCCAGGTGAAAGAAAATCAGAGCGTTGAGCTCATCCTCGAAATACATCTGCAAGGGGCGGTTCCCTTTGGGAGCCAGTGGTGTAACTCGGGGAAAAACAGGATTCAAAGCGTCAAAGAGGCGTTCAAAGGTCAGCGTTTTAGGCACTTTTTCTCCGCGATGAAAGGTATAGGGCATTTTGCAGATTTCTCCATTCAGGCTGGGTCTGAAAATGCCTTTAAGATACCTCCATTTGTTGGCTGACGCTCCCTTTTTGCGGACAGCAAATTTCTAACCGGACACTACTGGGTCAGATTGATTGACAAAAAAGTGCCGTACCCACAAATTGAGAGATCTAAAACCACCAAGTCAAAGATCCCCCTCAACAAGTGAGACGGCACAATGGAACTGGCAGAAAAGATACTCAATCGTTTCAAGATTTCCAAGCCACAAAGAAAGTTTTTAATCACCCTGTTCAGCGCCATTTTAACATCGCGCGGCAAGATCAATTTTCGTAATCTATCCCGTTTTTCGGATATATCTGAAGAGACTTATTCACGCCAATATGCCAAGTCCTTTGACTTTATCGGATACAACCGTGAGGTGATTGATGAAGGCTTTGGCAAAGACAGTGAACGGATCATAGCCTATGATCCTTCATTTATCCCCAAATCGGGTAAGAAGACGTATGGGTTGGATTACTTTTGGAACGGTTGTCATCGTCGAAGTGAAAAAGGATTAGAAATGGCCACTTTGGCCATTGTGGATATCGAAAAAAACACAGGTTTTGTGTTATCGACGCATCAAACCCAACCAGCTCCACCGATCACAAAAGAGTCTGAAACAGCATCACAACAAGAAGCATCCCAGTCTGAAGGGGTGAAAAAGACGGTCGAGAAAAAAGGGAAAAAGAAAAAGGGAAAAGCCCAGTCGAAAAAAAGCCGTCGTAAATATGAGGAAGATGACGAAACCCTGATTGACCAGTATTTACAGCAGTTGAGGGATGCCAAACCTTTCTTGCGAGAATGTGAAAAATATACCGTTGTCGATGGTGCTTTTGCCAAGAAAAAATACGTCGATGGTGTGCGACAACTGGATTTGCAGGTGATCAGTAAATTGCGCCGTGATGCCAATATGCGCTATCTCTATACAGGCCCCAAACGGGAAAAAGGCAGTGGCAGGCAAAAAACCTATGACAGCAAAGTCAACTGGCAGGACTTGTCCCGGTTTGAATACGTCGGCACTCAAACGGAAGAGGAGATCGAAATTTATACGCTGATTCTCAATCACGTTTCCTTAAAACGCAATATTCGGGTCGTCGTCTTGCTGGATATAAGCAACAAGGACAAGATTCGGCAGGCGATCTTGTTTTCAACCGATACACAATTGGATGCCAAGACGCTGGTGCGATATTACAAAGCAAGATTCCAAATCGAATTTATCTTCAGAGACGCAAAACAATTCACCGGCTTGTGCGACTGCCAAGCACGGGATCAGAAACGTTTAGATTTTCATTTCAATGCCAGTTTGACCACCCTCAATTTGACCAAACTGGAGCACCTGCAAACTCTTTCAGACGCTCAACCGATGGCTTTTTCTATGGCCAGCGTAAAAGCTTGTTCTTTCAATGATTTCTTCCTTCAGAAGATTTTTTCAATGTTAGACATCGACCTGAATTTGATTAAAAAATCTACCCTATACCAAACACTGCGGAATTACGGCAAAATTGCTGTCTAAAAGTGACCGAATCATTGATTTTAAGAGATTAGGAGAAAGATGGGGATGTTTATCGTTGCGGCATTAACGCCATACATCCCTGATATTAGAGATACGGCTTGAACGCAGTGCCTGAGAGATCCATCATCCAGAGGTTGCTTTCAGGTGTGGCCAAAAACAAAATGGATTGTACGTCCGAAGACCAGCGGGCATCGCGCAACCCGCGAACGTGTTTTAAAACTTCTGTGGCTTCTCCACCGTCAACCGGCACTTTATAGAGGCTGCGCAAGGCATTGTCTCCTTTGTTCCTGGATTCCTTGTAAAGCTCAGAAAACGAATTTTCGGGCGACCACTCGGGAACAAACAAAATATCCTTTCCATCGGACGACCATTCAGGAGAACACCCTGTAACAAGCCGTCTGGGGATACCCCCGGAATCCGGTGCGATCCAGATCGACTGAATGACCACAGA
>JBBCAX010000425.1:0-2020 GCA_051382335.1 Deltaproteobacteria bacterium TL4 | reverse complement strand
GGTTATTATTTCCCGTTTTTCAGGCCAAACCTATCATTAATTCTAATACGACTTTATAAGTCTCTGATTTTATTCAGGAGTAATATTGAGCAAATTGTTCAAAGTCGAGTCTTTAGAATAAGAAACAAATTTCATTTCTTCCAATTTTGATGAACTGATGTTCTCTTGAGCACTACCTGAACAAGCATGAATTATATGATCTTGTCCTTCAGGTGATTTTAAAGCTAAATAACCTATGTATTCGCCATAAACAACATTGGAAATTAATTTACCAACTCGTTGATTTAGCCAAAGAGATTTTTCCGTTTTTTCAACGATACCAATCTTACCAATTTCAGCTCCTGTCATAGCTACAAGAAAATCTCCACTTCTTATTTTAAACTTACTTGCGTCTAAACATTCGACTATAGCATCATCAACAAATTGTGTGTTTACTATATGGGCTTGGGTCTAACTTCGGCCAGGGGTAGCCTCGGGTTTCGCCCCGAGGAACAATGTGTGCGGTATCCCCTGGGACGAAACCCAGGGCTACCATCAAAATGGCCGAACTTACAACCAAGCCCAGAATTTCTGGATCCCACATGGAGTTCCATTTTTCCTTCAGAACAAACGAACTCTAAGGCCAGAATCCAAATCAAACAAGAAGCCGCAGAAGCCCTGAAACTTCAAGTTCAACGACGGTATTCCGCCGCGTATGTCAAACTCCTGAAATGTAGAACGACTGTCTTTAAAAATGCGGACGTATTGACACTTCAGGATATTTCAGAATTGCTAGGGCATATTGATGAACTGAAAACCGAATGTCAAGAAGCCATCTGGAGAATTATCAAAGAGGAATCCCCCTCTTGCTAGGTTCATCAAATCAGGAACGAACGGAGTTGTCACAAGACGTATCCGCCGTTTTGCAGCAATTCCCGAAAATTATCTCCAAGAATTTGACCTTGTGCCTTTGAAGAAAGGGGCAGGCGTTCAATCCATTCTTTGATGACCTTATAGTCATAACTATGATCCTGGCTGTTAAAACCATAAGGACTGTCGGTTCCATAAATACAGCGCTCCGAGCCAAGCTTTTTCACGGCTGCCCGAACAAGAGACTCGTTAAGGTAAGGACTGGAAAGATCGACATATAAATTTCGATGCTGTTTGGAAAAATCCCAGAACTCTTTGAAAAATGGAAATCCGGCATGAGCACTAATGATTTTTAAGTTTGGAAATTTTTCCGCCAATTGTCGATAAGCACCTCGTTTTCCAAAACCAAGGTGAATTAAGACGGGAAGTTGAAGTGCTTCAACCCGGGATAACAAAGCAAAAAGAAGTTCAACTCGATAATCATGCCAATGAGGATGGAGTTTGACACCGATCATTCCCGGTTGTTGTCTCCAATACTCCAATTCCTCAATCACTTTAGGATTATTGCGTGGATTTAAAAAGATCCAACCCAAAAAACGATCAGGATATTTTTGAATGATTCGATGGATGCTTTCATTATCAGGGTGATGATAGATTTGATAAATATTTTGGTTTAAACGTAAGTCGCCTTCTGGTGTCAATAATGTTCGATGTACCCATTCTGCCCAGTGTCGTGTTGATTTGCGAAGCATTAATTGCCTTATTATTGCAAGCAAAGTATCAGGTGTTTCAGGAAGAGGATCATTCATTGCGGGAATTAGAACAATTCTATCAATTCCAACCTGATCCATTTTTTTGCATCAATTGATCGGTTGCCAGCATTTTTGGTTCAAAATGTGCGTGGGCATCTATTATCATGATTGTTTCCCTTTTATGCCGTTTTTATTAACGTAAATTTAAAATCATTCCTGTGCAAATTC
Source organism: Deltaproteobacteria bacterium TL4 (assembly GCA_051382335.1). Classification (GTDB taxonomy): domain Bacteria; phylum SAR324; class SAR324; order SAR324; family NAC60-12; genus JBBCAX01. Next base: position 191 of record JBBCAX010000425.1, on the reverse strand, counting down.
AGACAATCCTTGGGGCAGTACCTGCTTTTGAACTGTACACAGGCGAATCAAAACTACAAGTATCAAGATCCCTTACTTAGTTGAAATGTGAATCAATGGATGTGAATGAAATGTGAAAAATCTGAATAATTATGATTTTTAATTTGGTTAAACCCTTTTTTTTATCTATAATAGAGTAAACTCTTTTATAT
>JBBCAX010000424.1:0-9666 GCA_051382335.1 Deltaproteobacteria bacterium TL4 | reverse complement strand
CCACCAACGTTTCCACCAATTTGACCCTGACGGCGGACGCAACCCTCACCTCGGATCAGGCGCTTACACTGGCAACCCTGGATTTAGGCAATAAAGTCCTGACACTGGGTTCGGCGAATACTGATTTGACGATTGCCAATGTGGTCGTGATTGATAATGCCACGGAAAAAATAGTTTCAGACGCGGCGGATGTGGCGTTCAATGGCGGGTTGACTTTAGCCACCAATGGGGTGTTTCAGGTTACAGGCAGCAGCAGCACTATCTCAGGGACCATTAACCTGGCGGGCGGAACCCTGGATGTGGACGAAAGCACCACCCTTTCAGCCAATCTCACTCATACCGCTTCCTCCACGATTGATATTGCCTCGGCCAAAACCTTGATCTACTCCGGCACTGCGGTGAATGTCGGAGCCTTTACTTTGACTTTTTCAGGAGCTGGGACCTTCAGTAACACCAACGCGATCATTTTAAACGACGCCTCCAGTGAACTCCAACTCAATGGAGGCGGAACGCTCGGTGTGGTCACCGTTTCGACAGCGATCAGCGCCGCGGGTAAAGGTTTGGATGTGGACGAATCCTCAACGATCAGTACCTTAAATTTGAATGCCAGTGTCCCTATTGATATTTTGGCAAACAAGACCTTGACCGTGACGAATGGCCTGAGCGTTGATACAGGAAAAACCCTACTCCTTAAGGGGACAGGGACATTGGCCTCATCTGTCGCATTAAACGCGGGCAGTTTGGATGTAGATGATGATTTCAAAATCTCAGGTGACATCACTCACACGGCTTCTTCGTCAATCGATGTGGATACTGCAAAAACGCTGACTTATACTGGTGCGGCAGTGAATCTGGGTGCGTTTACTTTAACGATATCCGGAGCGGGAGCTATCTCAAATAGTAATGCTTTCACGTTGAATCATGCGTCCAGTGAGTTGGAACTCAATGGAACGGGGACCATCAACGCAGTTACAGCTTCCGCTGTGAGCAGTGACGCAAATACCGGCTTGGATGTCAATGTCTCACTGACAATTACGACCTTGAATCTGAATAGTGGGTTATTGATTGATGTTGCAGACACTCGAACTCTAAGTATTAGCAGTGGGATGAGTGTCGATAGCGGCGAAATTCTAAAGCTGACGGGCACAGGAACTTTAGCCTCCGCCATTGTTTTGAACACGGGAAGTTTGGATGTTGACGACAGTATCACAATAGCGGGAAATATCACTCATACGGGTTCATCAAATATTGACGTGGCGGAGACTAAAACCCTGACGTACTCAGGTAATGGTGTGAATTTGGGCGCTTATACCTTAACGATAACTGGGGCTGGCACATTCTTCAGCGCCAGTCCCTTAACCTTGAATGATGCGGCGAGTGAGTTGCGGCTTAATGGTACAGGTACCATCAATTCTGTTACGGTTTCCGCCAATGTGATTTCTACCAAAGGCCTGAATATTAACGAAACTCTCATGATAACAACCTTGAATTTGGGGGCAAATCTCTTTGTTGATATCGATGCCTTAAAAACTTTAAGTTTAGGAACCTTGAATATAAGTGCTGACGCTACATTGACCAGCAACCAGCGGATAGGAATCGGCACGTTGAATTTAAATGACCACAGTTTGACTTTAGGTTCTGAGACCACAGATTTGAGTATTAGCAATGCGGTAATTATTGACCATCCAAGTGAAAAAATCATTACAGGCGCCGCGGATGTCGCCTTTACAGGCGGGTTAACCTTAGCAACGAACGGTGTGCTTCAAATAACGGGAGCTGGTGGCCGTATTTCCGGTGCTATTGCTTTAAATGGGGGCATGCTGGACATTGGTGACAGTACGACTATTACAGATAATCTGACTCATACGGCCTCTTCCTTTATCAATATCGCAGCAGGTAAAACGTTAACCTACTCTGGAAGTGCTCTCAATATTGGGGGGAATACTTTAACGTTACAGGGTGCGGGAACGTTTAACAATGCCAATGCGATCATTCTGGATAATACTTCCAGTGAGCTTGAATTGAATGGTAGTGGTACCATCAACGTCGTGACTGTTTTGGCATCAATAATAACAGCGGCAAAGGGTTTGGATGTTAACGAATCCGCGACGATCACAACGTTAAATCTCGGTGGCAGTTTGGTCTTGGAGATTGCCGCGGGAAAAACGTTGACTATTGGAAGCGGCTTCAGTCTGGATGGTTCGGAAACGTTACTTTTGAGTGGAACAGGTATATTAGCTTCAGACATTGTTTTGAATGGTGGAATTCTAAACACAAATGGCAGTTTAAGCCTTACAGGAAATTTAACACAGACTTCCTCGTCTACTTTAGAAATCGCAAGTAGCCAAACCTTAAACTATTCGGGGGCTGCTTTTAATTTAGGGGCTTTTACTTTAAGTGTTCGGGGAGCCGGGACGTTCAATAACAATAATGCGGTGATGCTAAATAATGTTTCTAGCAAACTTCAAATTGATGGTGGGGTTACTGTTGGTCTGGTAAAGGTCTCGACTGCTATTAGCGATACGGGTAAGGGGGTGGCTGTGAATGAATCGGCAACCATCAGCACTCTGGATTTAGAGGCGAGTCTTCCCATTAACCTGGCAACGAATAAGATTTTAACTATCGGTGGCGTTAGTGTTGATAGTGGCGAGACGTTACAGTTCAATGGAACCGGTCAGTTAGTCGCAAATATGATCTTGAATGGAGGAATAATGGACGTTAACGGAGATCTAACGATTTCCGGAAACATCACTCATACCGCATCTTCAACGCTTGATATTGGTGCGGGTCAAACATTAACGTATTCCGGTTCCGCAATTAATGTTGGCGGAAACACACTGACAATTCAAGGACCCGGAAATCTCAGTAACAATAATGCCTTAATCTTGAATAATGCGGCCAGCACTCTTCAATTGGAGGGAAGTGGTGTGATCCGTAGCGTGACCGTTTCGACGGGCATCACAGCTTCAGGAAAAGGCTTGGATGTAAATGAATCCACAACCATTACTACGCTCAATTTGGAAGCAAGTCTTCCTGTTGATATCGCCGCATCCAAAACCTTAACTGTGGACAGTGGTGTGAGTCTTGACAGTGGTGAAACACTAAAACTCAGTGGTACTGGAATGCTTTTTTCCGCGGTCGTTTTAAATGCGGGAACCCTGGATGTGACGGATGATATAAGTCTTTCAGGGGATCTGACTCATCCCGCATCATCGGTTCTCAGCGTCGCAAGTACGAAGACCCTGCGTTATTCAGGTTCAGCACTGAATATCGGGGCCTACACGCTGACGGTTCAAGGTGCAGGAACGCTGTTGAATACCAACGCGATTATTTTGGATAACACTTCCAGTGAGTTACAGTTAGAAGGCAGCGGAACTGTTGAAAAGGTGGTCGTTTCAGCAAATGTGACAACCGCGGGGAAAGGCTTTGATGTTGATGAGTCCGTAACGATCAGTAGCTTGGATTTAGGCGCAAGTTTGCTGATTGATGCCGCTGCAAGCAAAACATTAACAATCACGAATCTGCGTTTGAGCACAGACGCAACGCTGACAAGTAACCAGGCTTTGTCGATGGGAAGTCTGGATTTGGCCGATCGAACCTTGACCTTGGGTTCAAGCACAACGGATTTAAATATCAGTAACGCGGTCATCATAGGAAGTACGAACGAAAAATTAGTGACGGGAGCCGCTGATGTAACTTTTAGTGGTGGAATGACGCTTGCCTCAACGGGAACGTTACAGGTGAGTGGTGCGGCAGGGGTTATTTCAGGGGCCATTGAGTTGAGTGGCGGGACCCTTGATGTTGACGCGGATACGACGATTTCGAACGCAATCACGCACACAGTATCCTCAACAGTCAATATCGCTGAGAACTCCACGCTTACGTATGCGGGTGCCGCAATCAATATTGGGGCAAATACCCTGACTTTTGAAGGAAATGGCAGCTTCAGTAACAGTAATGCCGTTGTGCTGGATACAGCGGATAGTATTTTGAATTTAACGGGAAATGGGACTCTTTCCAAAGTGGCTGTTGCTTTTGCCATTAATGATAATAAAGGACTTCAGGTTACGGGCTCTCCAACGATTAGCGCACTGAACATGAATGCCACTTTAGTCACGAATATCTCTTCCGGAAAGACGCTCTCTGTGACAGAAAACATCGATATAGGTTCAGGTACGTCTTTAAAACTACCAGGTGCGGGAACCTTGGCGGCACCCCTCAATTTGAGTGGTGGTGTCTTGGAAGTAGGTGCGAATATCACCTTTCCAAGAGATATCACTCATACCGCATCCTCAACAATCAGTATTTCAAATGGGAAAACACTGACTTATACCGGAAGTTCAATCAACCTGGGGGCTTTTACCTTAACCCTTTCAGGAAACGCAAATCTTGCGAACACGAATCCTGTCAATTTAAATCATGCGAACAGTCTCCTGATCCTTAATGGGAATGGTACCTTGAACCTGTTAATGTTCTCTGCCGCAAGTAACGTTTCCAAAGGCATTAAGGTCAATGCCTCTCATACGATTTCAACCTTGACCTTAAACGGAAGTGGCCTCATTGATATTGCGCCTGCTCAAACATTAACGGTTTCCAATGGCATAACCCTGGGGAGTTCAACGGCTCTTCAAATGTTGGGTACAGGAACCTTAGCGTCCAATATCACCCTCAACGGAGGGACTTTTGAGGTGAGGGAGAGTTTTATCTTCGCAGGTGTGATAACACACACGGCTTCTTCCGTAATCAGCATTGCTTCGGGGGTGATCTTTACTTACAGCGCCGGGTCAATAAATCTGGGAGCCTATACCTTAACTCTCCAAGGAGGGGGGGTGTTCAACAACGCGTATGCTCTTATCCTGGATCACGGAGATAGTCTTTTGAAGATTGATGGAGGTGTCACCATCAACAAAGTGACAGTTTCAAACGCAAGCAACACCTCTAAAGGTCTGGTGGTTAACGCTTCCGCTACGATAACGACTTTGACCTTGTCTGAATCTACCTTCATTAACATCGCTTCAGGCGTTACACTGGGAATCAGCAATGAATTAAGTATTCCTAATGCCAAAACTCTCGTTTTATCCAATACGGGGACACTGGATCCTAATGGAAATTTAAGCATTCAAGGAACTTTAAATCCTGGAAATGGAATTGTGGATCTGAGGGGCATAACTTTGACGTTGGGCAGTGATTTAAATGCTACCGGAGCAACAATCCTGACGGATGCCTCTACCCTCTTAACCTTGACTTCCAATGTGACTCTGACGACGGATCAAGCCTTAACGATTTTGACCTTAAACTTGGAGGGCAAGGCCTTAACGCTAGGGTCTGCGGCCAGTGACATGACCGTGTCGGATCCTGTGGAAATTATGACAAGTAATCAAATTGTCACAGGATCGGCAACCATAACAATGACAACCGGAATCAGTATCAAACCTGGAGGTTCTCTAAACGTCAGTGATATTGGAGGAGGTTTGGTTGGAAATATTATTCTGGATGGTGGGCTGTTGGAAATCAACGCGAACCTGGAAATTTTGGATAATATTGAATTACGGGCTTCTTCAACGATTAGCGTGGCGAGTGGCGTTACTTTAACTTATTCAGGAAACACTATTGAGTTGGGGGAATACACCTTGACGCTCGAAGGCGGTGGAGAAATCCTCAACGAGGAAGAGAGTAACGAGAGTATTATTGAGTTGAATCACGAAAGTAGTGTCTTGGCCGTGACTGACTCCATGGGAATCAGGGTTTTAGCTCTAACCGAAAGTTCCAACATTGATATTGCCAGTGGGAAAACCTTAAGTATCGGGATGCTTTTTACCATTCCTGAAAATAAAACACTTTCCCTGACGGGTACCGGAACGTTGGATCTGAAGGGTGGGTTGACGTTGAGCGGAAATATAGATCCTGGCAGTGGAGGATTGAGTCTGAGGAGTGTTTCCTCTTTGGGGAATGATTTGAATATGTCCGGCGCGGAGTTACTGACTGATTCCAAACCTTCATTTATTCTCACGAAAAGTATCCTGATCACAGCGGATCAAGCCCTCAGTTTGTCATCCTTGGACTTAAATGACAAAACGTTGACTTTGGGTTCTGAAACCACCGATCTGAGTATCCTTAACGCTGTAACTTTGGGAAATACTAGCGAGAAGATCGTCACCGGAGAAGCGGATGTCATGTTTGAGGGCGGGGCGGCCATAGAAGAGAATGGCACCTTGCAGATAACTGGAGATGGCGGAATCATTTCAGGACACATTGAATTGGCTGGGGGACTCCTTGATATTGACGCAAATACAACAATTTCAGCCAATTTGACTCATACTGTAGCCTCAAGTATCGATGTCATGAGCGATAAAACCGCGTTATATACCGGGGAACCTCTAAATCTGGGTGCCCTGACATTAACGCTAAGAGGTGACGGAACTTTGGAGAATAGTGCGACAGAGGCGTTTGTTTTGGATCATGTGGATGGTTTGCTTCGACTCAATGGGAATGGGACACTCGGTAGTGTGACCGTATCGGCGATGAGTCGTGAGGGAAAAGGCTTGGAAATTAATAGCTCACCCACGGTACAAAACCTGACCTTGGTGGAAAGCTGTCCGATCAAGGTAGTGGCTTCGCAAGTGTTACAAATTACCGACGCTTTGACAATTCCTGATTCCAAAACATTAACCTTGTCAGGACCCGGCACTTTAAAATTGAATAGTGATTTTACTTTAAGGGGATCTTTGATTGCTGGCAACGGAACGTTAGATCTTGGCGGTATCAACATGAGCTTAAGCCATTCTCTTGATTTATCCGGAGCGACACTGATCACTGATGCCTTCACCAATTTAAGTCTTTTGTCGAGTATAAGCTTAATCACAGATCAACCTTTAGCTATCGCGACTTTAACTCTGAACGACGAAACCTTGACGTTAGGTTCTCCTTCGACCGATCTGACTCTGGAAAACTCGTTAACGTTAGACCATGCGGATGAGAAAATAATCACACGGGGCGCAAATATCAATTTCAGTGGGGGTCTGGTTTTACAAGCTGATGGGGTTTTACAAATGACAGCCGCGGGTAGTGTCATTTCAGGAACGATTGATTTGCAAGGAGGGTCGATTGATGTTGACGAAAATGTCACAATATCTGCCAATATGATCCATTCTCTCTCTTCAACGCTCGATGTTGCCTCAGGAAAAATACTTCAATCTACAGGCGCTTCTTTGGGAATAGGCGGCAATACCCTAAGTTTACTGGTTGCGGGAGAGTTCCAAAATTCAAATCCTGTTATTCTGGATCATGCGGACAGTTTGTTGAGTGTGAATCAATCTGGAACTATCAATTCTGTTAAAGTCTCGGTTTCAAGTAATTTGACCAAGGGGCTTGAAATCAATACTTCCGCTACAATCAACACCTTAACTTTAGAAGAAGGCACTTTTATTGATATGGGCGATGCTTCCATCTTGAGTGTCACGAACGAAATTACGGTGTTGGCGGAGCAAGCACTCAAGCTTTCAGGTTCAGGAACTCTGGATCTTAACGGCGGAGCAACCATTAAAGGGAATTTGTACCCGACTGGTATGGTGACTTTGGATCTAAGCGGCAGTCTGTTGACGTTAGAAAATTCATTGGATATGAGTGGAGCTAAACTGACAACTGACTCAAATACAGAACTTATTCTCAACAAAAATGTCACTTTGACCACGGATGAGGTGGTTTCTTTAAAAACAATCAATCTTAATGACTACAGTTTAACCCTGGGTTCTGCCGCAACGGATTTGACGATTACGAATCAGGTGACTTTTGACAAAGAAGGGGAAATGATTGTTACCGGAGGGGCTGATGTCACCTTTATCGGCGGGCTAAGACTGCTGCCTGACGGTGTGCTGGAACTTTCGGGGGCCAATGGTTTTATTTACGGTCTGGTTATTTTAGAAGGGGGTTGGATTCACGTTACAGGGGATTCAGGCATTAACGCCAATGTAACGCTTGTCGCGGATTCGCTCATAAAATTTGAGGAGGACAAGATTTTGGACTATGAAGGGGATTCTCTTTCGCTGAATTCGCAAACCTTGACTCTTCAAGGAGCAGGAAATTTTAATAATACGAAGGCTTTGATGTTGAATGAGGCACAAAGTTTGTTGGTACTGAATGGAGTTTCAGAAGTCAAAGCCATCACTGTAAGTGCCGCTGTTGATGAGAATCGCGGAATTAAAATCGACGTTTCAAGCACTATCGAGACCTTGACTCTAAACGCAAATCTAAGCCTGAATATCATCGAGTCTCAGAAGGTTATCATTACGGGCCTATTAGCTATTCCTCAGGACAAAAGCCTGACCTTAGTAAATCCAGGTAGCTTGGAACCCCTAGGTGGCTTGAACTTATCTGGCCAAATTATTCCGGAAAAGGGCATTCTCGATGTACGTCAAACTACGATCAGTTTGGCGAATCACTTGAATATGGCGGGGGCAACCCTGCTTACGGATGAGGCGAATACGACCTTGAATCTCCTTGCAAACGCAACCTTAACATCGGATCAATTGGTTGCCTTAAAAACGCTGGAACTTGGTGACAAAACGCTCACTTTGGGGAGTCCGAACACAGACCTGAAAGTAGTGGATGCGGTAACTTTGGAAGGAGGTGGCTCACTTGACACAGGCGCTGCTGACAGTACATTTTCAGGTGGCGTCATTCTTAAGTCAGGGGGAACAATTGTTGTTTCCGGAAATGGCGGACTTTTATCAGGATCCGTTTTATTAGCAGGTGGTATTCTTGAGGTGAAGGGCAATACTGAAATTTTAGCTAATCTGACCCTCACTGAAAATGCTGAGTCTGAACTTCGGGTCGCAGAAGGCAAAACTTTGACTTATTCAGGTAACGCGATAACGATGGGAATTTCGACACTGAATTTGAATTTATCAGGATATTTTAAGAACTCACAAAATATTGAACTCAATCATACGGATAGTTTGCTGAAAATCACCAGCGCAGGAAATGAGGGGAGTGGTGTTCAACGAATCAATTTGAGCGCAAACAGAAATTCTCTGGAAATTTCAGGTCGGGTGAAGATTACAGGCTTGTTGACCCTCCCTGCCAGTACAACCTTAGCTCTATCCGGAAATGGAACGTTGGATGTGGATGGCGGTCTGCAAATTGACGGAAAATTAGAAAACGACTCCATTCTTCTGGATGTACAAGCGGCTCCTTTAGTTTTGAATACTGATTTTAAATATACACCAGGAACACTACGCAGTGATGACAAGACGAACTTACGCATTAATAAGGATCTTGAATTTGGAGCGGATGTTCCCTCATCCATACCTGATGAAGAACACACGTTTCAATCGCTCACTTTGAAGGGTTATACTCTAACGCTGGTTCCCAAAAATAACTATACGATTGTTGACGCGATAACGTTTGTAGATCAAATAACACTGGATAATTCGTACATCAACGCAGGTTCCTCAACACTGACCTTAAATAATCCTCCTGACCGATTAAATAATATTTCTCATTCTTCAACAGGGGGTGTGATCATTGAGATCCCTTCAAATCAGCAATTCAGAGTTTAACTTATTGCTAACAAGTTAAACTTCATTTTGAATAGCGATGGTTGCACCTCGTCCTTCTTCCATAAACCAATTTTCAAAATAAGCGTATAGGAATAGTTGAGTAAGAATA
>JBBCAX010000423.1:0-28492 GCA_051382335.1 Deltaproteobacteria bacterium TL4 | reverse complement strand
TAATTTTAATGCCTTTTCTGGAGATTGAGATTCTTCTGTCATAAGACTCCTTTAGGGTTGGGGTTGAAGTCCTATGATAACTTTCTATCCTTCTGAAACACAATCTTTTTTTTATGAGAAAGCCGTGAGGGTGGGGAGATAGTTACTATGCATTGATAAAATTTGATTTAACGAGTTTGCCTAAAAATGTTGCTTCAGCCCAAATTTATTTATATTGTTATCCTTCCGGTTCTGGTTCAAGTGGTAATGTCGCTTTAAATCTTGACCGAATTGAAACGCTTTGGGATGAAACAACCAATTGGTCTAGCAAACCAGCATTCACTAACATATCCCAATTCTCAGCACCGACTCCCAATACATGGATTATCATCAATATCACAGAACTATACAATGATTGGCAGTCTGGATTGTTTTCGAATTATGGCGTTCAGTTACGTCCTACTGAAACAAATAATCGTTGGAATAACATTTACAGTTCGGATTACATGGACGATCCGTCTTTAAGACCAAAATTAGTTATTATTCCGTGACAGACTGGTAGAACAAAATAGTGTTCAAAAACAACTAACTGAGGTAGATACCGGCCCAACTTGGCGTTGATTGTACGACAGATCCACGCTTTTTTTCGACAATTTGTAATATTCGTGATGGCATCGGCTTTTTAGACGTACATTGTTGGTCTGCCGATCCTCCAAACCTTGGGTCCTAGTTCAGCACTTCAAACAAAGGAAGAACCATCATGATAGAAGAAGACCATGCCTCTATTTAAAATCTGTTATAAAAGGTTGAGCGAGATAACCGATATTGAGGTCATCGGTAAAGTAAAAAATGCTTATGTTCGTGATGAGCTAAATCAAAAGTTCGGAAAAGCAAAATGGCTTTATAAAAAATGAACTGCTAAAATTGAATTACCTGATAACGAAATATTTGGATTGCGGAAATACACTTTTTCACAGCCCACGGAAAAGGTGTTTATAAAAAAGTTGTAAAGTCTTTAATAAAGAGGGTTTATGAATAATCAACGTTTACCCTGGAATTTAAACAGGATACGAATATTTCTCTATAAAAGCACGAGTTGAGGAAAAATCCGGGAGGGTTTGCGTTTTGAGACGAGGCAGGAGGTTCAGGTTGCTTTCAATTTGATGGATCACAGGAACCATCAACTCTTGTTCGTTCGTGGAGAGGCCCAGTATCCAATTGAGCAGATCCGGTTTGAGTGCACTGACACGGGTTTGGAATTGTTGCTCATTAGTGTTTTCAAAATAAGCCCACCAGCCTGGTTTTAAGTCAAAAATATTCAATGAGGCTAAAACTTCTGATGTCCCTTGGAGCTCTCAATCAGAGGGCTTGTCCCCAAACGACAGAGAACCCATGGGTGACAAGCTACAAAATCATCAAAAATTTTTTCATGTTTTTTCCTGGTTGGAATGATTACCCCTTCTGAAATTGAGAGATGACAGGATTATCGGTAAGTATAGTTATAAAGAGCGTAACAAAAGGAGGAACTCGAGCATAAAACCCCACAGGATCCTGCTTTATTCACAGAAGGACCATTACATAGGTTATTTTCAATATCGTAATATTTTGTCGCACTTCTGAATAAATTCACATCATATTCGTAACCGACATAATTGGCGGGAGTCGGGTTGCCCTCGTTATCGATCAGGTAATATTGCGTTTTCGCCAGGGTTCCATCGGTATTATATTCGAAATCAGTTTGTTGTGACAAAACTAAAGATTCGCGTTTCTCATTAAAAAGGTAAGTTTGTTTTTGGATCCTTTGTCCCAGCGCATTGTAGGTAAACACGAATCGTGTACTCGGATTATTGGCAACCCCACCATTGATACAATTATAGAGCGTTTTGGTGAAAATTTTATGAGTTCCTGAGTCACCATACTCGTACTCCGTCTTACCCCCGGCAAGAGACACTGATTTTTCCTGAATCGTCTCGTCACTGCATATAACCGAGGTCAATGTGGCTTTGACGTCTCTGGAGGTTTTTCTATGTAAATCGTCAAAGGTGTAACTAACGCTATAAATTAATTGTGCATTTTCATTGTAAATATTAACCGCTTTGCTTCTTCCTTGGTCATCATTGTCATAAATAGTATCTTTTTGCTGAAACACTGAGTTATTAGAAGTAGTTTCCTGAAGGAGTTGTCCTTTGTCATTGTATTTGTAGGTACTGATAATGGTTGAAGTGCTACTGTCACTCAATTTACTAAAGATCCACTTTGTTTTTTTCTTAAGCAATCCACTGCTCAAACTGTGATACCGTTCTTCAGTCACTTCACGAAAATATTCGGTTGAGTTATTTTTCCCTGAATACAAGGCCTTGTTGATAACGATTTCGTCGGTCTTTTTGTCGGTAAGGGTGATTTCTGTTTTTCGAGCAAAGCCCTGATCGCAGCTATCGGAGATATCACCATTGGCATTTTTACAAGCATAGTCACGGGTATCCATGACCAAAGTGCTGTTGTCTGCACGCATTCTTTGTTCTGTAAAAGTGAAAGTAGGCTCTAAAGAACCCTGACTATAGAAGACATGGGAATTTTGATAAAAGTTCTCGCCAAAGGGGTCCACGGCGTAGGTGTAATCGTGTTTCTCAATGAACTGATCTTCAACTACATTTTCTGAAGACAGAATTTTTACTTCCTTGGTGCTTTTGCTGGGAAGACCTGTCGTTACATCATACTCATGACTCCAGGTCGTCACGTGTTTGTCGGGGACCTCTATTCCATCCTTATCTTGGGGGGTGATGATTCGTTCTGTAATCGGCTTGGGGCGAACCCCCTTGAATCGGGACAGCTTATTGGAAACACTTCCGTCCGCAAAAAGGGGATTCTCAAGGTAAGCATAATTAGGCGAGCTGTTAATGACATAAAGCCCTTGATACGAGAGCTCATCCTGTGAAGGTGCCTCTAAATATTGAATCAGGGAAATGGTCTGATTTTTATTTTCCAAAAAGGGAATTGTTGCCGCGCCTTCGAAGCCCATTTCATTCCAATCCCAGTAGTTGGAGTCAAAACTTTTTTTCTGGGTTAAGCTGATTTTATAAGCCCCTTTTACCAGACTTTTCTCATTGAGATTAAAACCGACGACCTGTACCCTATCTTGGATCAGATCACTCTTTGCTAAATTTTCCCGCGAATCGGTATCCTGCTGGCACCCTGAAAAAAGTATTAGAAAACCGAACACCCCCACCTTCAAGAAAACATGATCAACTTTCATAACTTACCTGAAAAAAGGAACACCTGAACTTAAATTAACCATCAGAATTGACGTCTTGCAATGAGTTGAACCTGATTCGATCCTGTTGCGAGAGAAACACCTCTAAACTCACCATTACGGGTTAACAAAATGTATTGCATTCCCACTTCAATAGGCTCCAGGTTATAGAGCACTCCCAATCCGAAAATCATGCCAATACCGGAACTGGACTCAGAACCCAAACCTTTGCTAAACTTCAATTCGGACAGCATGTAGGCCATCCCCGCTATCGCAAACGTTTCTATTTTTGCGTTAAGCTCCGTTGAATAACGATAGGCAAGGTAAATACTTTGAGTTGTTAAGGTATGCAGAATGGGTTTATCCAAAATCGATAATTCCATCTGGGATTGAGCATAATTAAGACCGGCACGAAGTTTCATAAATTTACCCGCCAAGCCCAAATCCACAAACACTTCCAACGGAGAGGCCTCATTACGCTCAAAGTCCGCATCTTCAGGAACGTGCCATAACCCGATCCCGCCCCCCATTGCCCGGTAGGTTCTTGCCGGAGGGTCATCGCTGAGTTGTGCGTCATTACTCTTTTCCTGTGCTAAACCTGTGCCTGCCCCAATCGCCCCAAGCACAAACAGCAATACCCCTTTTGTCAGGGCAAGGATGAATTTTTTGCCGATGGTCATCTTAATAAAGCTCATAGTGATCTTGCGATAATCGCAGATAGTGGAAGTCAGCGTTGAAACTGTTTAAAATGCCTGTTGTTTACGATGAATAGTGATCCTGTTCCTTTCAACCAAAACGAGCAAGCATTATGCCATAAAAATATTTTTTTGTTTTCACATTTTATTGAATCGCTGTCACTTGGTAACTTGGGAGCGTTGGCACGGAACAACTTGGGTTAGATATAATAATTGGCGGGGTTTCCAATAACTTTAAATGGAAACTTATTGTTTAGCGTTTTTACAAACACATCAATACCACTGTTTGCGGCCGCTTCTTCTTCAGGACTTTTATTGAAGTTTGAGGAAATTAAAGCCAGCACCCCTTCTCCTGAAGCATAAGCGGTGGTACTGTTGAAAAACATAAGATCTAAGGAAAAGAAGTTCATGTAGTTTAAAAAAATCTGTTGATTGGGAAAAATTCCGTGTTCATACATGACCTGAAGCATCAGAACGAATTTGGCAATAGGTAAAATCGAGGCATGATGTGCCGCTTTGGCTTTGTGGATGTTGATAGCGTTGGAATGAAAATTCTCGATTACTTTACCGGCTAAGTCTGTGTGAAAGATTCCTGGGGAATACGCTGTGTTATGCGTTAAGGACATGATTTCTTTCGTATCCAGTTCATTATCCGCATGAGCAACCCTCAAAAAAAACTCCATAAAAAAAAGAGAGGCCACCAAGAGGATACAATTACCGGTATCCGTTGCCGATAAGCGGTCATACTCATTCAAATGATCGAATAACCCCTCTTCATCACCACTGATGTAATCAAAGTTTTCAGTTTTATACATTTTGTGTAAGTGTGTGAATCTGAAGTCGTTAGCAATCATTTCCCAGAGACGAGCATCGCTCATGATGCTAATGGTTTTCTGATTGAGAAGCTTGAAAGTTTCCATGAGTCCCTCATCTGCCAAACGAAAGGTTCATACCTGATCAAGATAGGCGTCATCGGAGTTTCGCTCTGACCGCTGGGATGTCATCCTTCACCACGGGATAAATGCGGTGACCAGACCAATTAATCCGCCAAAAACACCGCCCCAGACCACAAGCCACCCTAAATGTTTCCGCATCATCTCCTGGATGATATCTTTGACCATTTTAGGCGTGAGTTCGTCCAAACGCCGTTGGACAATGTTTTTTACTTTATTCAAAATATCTTCGGTCGCCGATGAATTTCCCAATTGAATCCGAATATTTTTTTGAAA
Organism: Deltaproteobacteria bacterium TL4; assembly: GCA_051382335.1. Classification (GTDB taxonomy): domain Bacteria; phylum SAR324; class SAR324; order SAR324; family NAC60-12; genus JBBCAX01. The sequence continues at coordinate 23,339 of JBBCAX010000423.1, read as the reverse complement.
GGGTTCGCTTTGTGACAGTTCAACCAAAAACTGTTTCATTTTTTTGAAAAAAGGTTCTTTCAGGGGTTCCAAGGCGCCTTCACCACCTAACATTCCAAGCATTCCGCCAAACGGAGACTCCTTGATTGTGGAAACTAAAGAGTCAAAGGCTGTACTCAAGTCAACAGCATTAATGATGGGGCTTAAATCAATTGAAATGCTCTTGGAGGTTGAGGCGGTGTTGGAAAAGAAATTCTCCACATTTTCACGGGTGAAGAATTGATTCATAATCAAGTTATGGATTCCTCGTTTGAAATCTTCAAAGTGCGCAGGGACGACGCCTGAGCCATAAAGTCCAGGGACTTTATCAAACAGCATGTAAATGGCGATCCAGTTTGTGATCGCGCCCGACAAGGCAAACAACCCCGTAAACAAGACCGGTTGTCTCAGGGGTTCTTCTAACAGGAAACCAACCATAATCAGGCCAACGGACAAAAGGTTGGTCATAAAACTTTTATTCATCCATTCAGGTAAATTAGTATTTATTCTAGTCATTTTTTATTATCATCATGTCATAGCGGTGTTTTCTTATTCAAAAAACCATATTTCGCGAGCTTTCTCTCGGAAATTATGAATAGAAAGATATTTTTGACACCCTTCAAATTCCAGTTTACCATTCATTCCGTGACGTGGTTCGGCCTCGTCAAGTCAACAATCGAGGCTCTGTCTCGCAAGATCAGGCAGAGTCTGAAAAATTGGGATTCCCTGACAGGGATGCTGAACCGGAAGCGGTTGGAGTAAACGGTCAGTGACAATTCACTGTTATTGAAGGGCGTTCTATTTTTAATGGAGCACTTCTATAGGATTTTGAAGTCAGTTTCAAGAGAGACTTGAGGAGAGATCAATAAATGCTGAAAGATACGCCGCTCAAACCTCCTTTTAGTAAGGCTGAAGGAGGTTTGAGATCCTTAGGTTACTCGCAAGATTTCCAGCCCTTGACCGTAAAGCCGGTAGGCATCATTTGATCATCATATTTTAACTTTGCGCTTTTATAAGGTTCCTTTGCGACAAGTTCTCTTAATTTTGCCAAGGTTTTAAAAGGCAACTCCACAATCATTTGATTGACCAACCAACCAGGAACATTCCCTCCTGGCTCGACGTGCTGTTCCCAGGTGACATTGACTTCATTTTCTGAAATTATTTTAAAAACATAGCTGCCTTCCATTGAGGCGACCCGAATATAAGCGTCCTCTTTGGGCTTATAGTCTGCTTTTCCTGATAACTGGAAGGTCACTTGCTTATTAGCAGGATCCGGGACAATCAATACATGATAAATGGAGTCCCGATCATCAACAGGCCAGGGAAGGTCTGTGATCTGATAATTATAACGCTCTAAAAAACTCACACATTTGAGGACGGTTTGTTCCTTACACTGGTGAACCCAATGAGGACATGCGGACGCGTCATCCATAACCCCCATGATGCTATCAATGGTCGCTTTGATATTTAAGGAGGCTTTAAACTTTTGATACTGTGAGCCTTCAACGGCTTGGGCCCACACTTGAATGCCTTCCTTTTCTTCCAATAATTTCCATTCCGCGGCTATTCCCACCTTTGAAACTACTAATGAAAGTAGGAACATCAAACACATCACAAGGGGGCCCGTTTTTAAAAAAATTCTGCTATTCTTAATCATAGTGATTCCTCTTCAATGAAGTTAACAAAAATTCCAACAATTGATCTATTTAGAGTCTGTAGAAAAAGGCTCCAAACACACCACCTCCTTGATCTATACAAAATCAAAAGCAAATTGGAAATAATTTGTATGGATTTTTTAGCTGATTTTGTTCATATCCTGAATAGAGACGCCTCAGTGACGAATGTTTCTCCCAAAAGGAGCTCGCCTTTTGCCCCGTTGAAACCGCTGCTGAGAGGTATCGTTCGCACGTGGAAGGGGAAACGTCTTGTTCTTTTCAGACGCCCCTCAATTGGCAATTCCCCCGCATGGAAACGATTTTAATGTTCGAGAAGAGACTCGAGCCTGATTTAAGTGGATTTATGCTCTGATTGGAAGGAATTAGATGAGTGATTTAGAGTTGAATGAGACTTTCCTGTTGATCAACATTCCACTTATCTTTGGAATTTTGGTAATGCTGTTATCCTGGTCGCTTGGGAACAAGGCCCTTCAACGACTGTCCAAACTTGAACTTTCAAGTTATTGGAAACTCATGTTGAGTTTGAATGCCGTCTTCATCCTGGGATACTTGGGATGTTGGTGGTCGGCCTGGCATGGAATGGAACGGACACTCCATTATTTAATGGTCGGTATTCTTTTTCTGGGTCCCTGTTGCCTGTGTGTTTTTGCTTACTCTGCCAAAAAGACGGTTGATGTTTTTGAGGAAGAAATCAATCTTCGGCGAAAGTTGAGAGAAGATCTTCAGTATGCCAACGAAATCACCAACAGCGCGCTGCAAAAGCGAACATCCAGTTTAGAACTGGATCGTCAACGTTTAAAGTTTATCAATGAGGTCACCAAGGAAGTCAGCCTATGTTTGAATGTGCAGGCTGCGGCTCAAGTCTTTTTGGAAAAAACCGTTTTATACATGACGCCCTCAGGTTCCGGTTCTGTTTTATTATACAACAACGATAATCGCACCTTGGAGTTTTTGGCACATTTCGGATTAAATCCAGAATATGTAAAAACTTTTGAAATTGAAGTCGACAAGCATCGATTATATACCTTCGATGTTTTTGTGCAGCAACAATGTCAGCTTTTTGATAAAGAAACACTGGCACCTTTTCAAAATGACCTTACTGAAAAACTACATTTTGGGCGCAAATATCTTCAACAACTGGCGGCACCTTTGGTTTCAAGGGGAAAATCTATCGGGCTAGTCACCCTTTCGCATTATGACCCCACCTTTCATTTTTCGGAGGAGCAGAGGGCCTTATTGAGTGACCTCACGCATAATCTGGCGCATCACTTGGAAAACTTCACAATGATTTCGTTGCGACAGGAAAACCTTGCCAAAGAGAGGCGTTATAGCAAACCGCCGTTGGCCGAAAAAAAGTCCATCTCTTGAGAGAGGGGCACCGTGGGTGCCAGAAACACTATCCCCATTGGGGTTTAAAACAATTAATCGACACGGAGTTCTCTTTTTAAGATTTTACCGGTTGCGGTCATTGGCAAACGTTCACTGATTGTGACAATGCGGGGATACTTGTAATTTGCCAATCGTTCTTTACACCAGGAGATGATTTCTTCACTGGTAACCACCATTTTTTCTTTGAGAACCACAAAGGCTCTGATTTCTTCGCCATGAACTTCATCAGGCACACCAATAACCGCCGCCAGAGAAATTGCGGGGTGGGTGATTAAGAGTTCTTCTATCTCACGAGGATAGACATTATAACCGCCCCGGATGATCATGTCTTTGATACGATCGACGATGTAGAAATACCCCTCCGCATCCTTTTTACCCAAGTCGCCGGAATGAAACCAGCCATTACGCATCGCTTCATTGGTTGCCTCCAGACGCTGGTAATAGCCTTTCATGACATTATGCCCGCGTATCACAATTTCCCCCACTTCACCGGTGGCCACTTCCTTATCATGCTGATCAAATATTCTTACATCAACCCCCCAGACCGCTGTTCCCACAGAACCGGGCTTGCGTTCTTTACTCAAACTATTGAAGGTCGCGACAGGAGAAGTTTCAGAAAGTCCATAACCTTCTACGATGGGGACACCATATTTTTCTTCAAATGCTCTCATAATTTCGACAGGCAGGGAAGCACCCCCTGAGGCCCCAAGACGTAAATTTTTGCGAATTTTCGCATGATCGAATTGATCCGCATTGGGATAATGGAGCAAGGCCCAATACATGGTAGGAACACCACAAAAAATGGTGATGTTTTCTTTTTCCAAGAGTCGGAAGACAGTTTCGGGTTCAAAACGAGGCACCAACACCAAAGTATGTCCCGCAAGAAAACCGGTGTTCATTTGTACGACTTGTCCAAAAGAATGAAATAAGGGCAAGACCACCAATTGAATATCATCATGCTTACTTTGAAAAAGGTCCCGTGCGACAAGAATATTCAGCAGAAGATTGGAATGCGTGAGTTCTGCGCCTTTGGGATGTCCCGTTGTGCCGGAGGTGTACAGGATCACCGCGGTATCATTGGAGTTGGTGTCGACATTATTGAAAACAGGGGATTTTCCATTCATCAGCATTCCCATGGTCTGAGTCCCCTGAATGGGAGAGGGACTTGCGGGATTTGCCGTAATCATCCAGAAATGTTCACAGGTTTCCGTATCAGAAAAGGCTTTCCAGCCAAATTCGCCCATTGGCAATTCGGGCGTTCCTTGAAAGCAAAAGTAGGCTATGGCGCCAGAATCCTTGAGATGATACTCAATATGACATGATAGGACAAAGTAATTGTCTTATCAGGACAGAAAAGGCGAGGGGTTGTGGTCTGATTTTAAAATTCTGATTCACTGTCTAGTTTGCGAGAATCAAGACGACTCTCAAAGATATTTCATGATTACAGATCAGGCGAACAACCTGTTTATTGGATGTGGGGACGGCATGGAGTTAATAAAAACAGATAGGGACAACGCACCCGCTTTGTCCGTTGAATATGTCAGTATTTTCCTCAAAATGGCAGAAAAGATGGGCTTGGATCCTCAAGGTTTATTGGAAGAGGCCGGCATAAAGAAAGAAATTTTGAAGGAAAAAGAGGCGTTCATTACAATCTCTCAGTACAAATCGCTCATCGGGAATAAAAAAATCTTTGATTATGATCCTGCCTTTGCTCTTCATGTGGGGCAAAACTGTGATGGGGTCTCTCACGGAATCTTGGGATATGTGGCCATCAGCAGTCCTAATCTATGGACGGCGTTGCATCTGATTTCCAAATATTTCAAAATTCGTAACCGAATGATCACCTCAAATTTCCAAATAAACGATCAAACCGTCGTCATTAAAATAGAATCCCTGTTGGATTTGGGTTCCAGTTACCCTTTTACCATAGAAAGCATCCTCAGTACACTCTACGGTGGGATGTCCTTTTTACTGGGAGATAAAATGCCGGAAGTTTCCATCCATGTTCGTTATCCTGAACCCTCATACTCGCCTGTTTACAAAGAAATCTTCAATACTGACGTTAGTTTCGAACAACCGTGTAATCAGGTCACCTTTTCGGCCCAGACCCTGGAACAGCCCTTTCCCATGGCGAATTCAACACTGTCCAAAATAGCCATCCAACAATGTGAAGCCATGCTCTCGTCTCTGGCAGACTCTAAAGATCTATCAGCGCATATCCGTCAAATTTTATTAAAAACCCCGGAACGTTTTCCCAGCCAGGATGTTTTGGCGAACATCCTCCATATGACCCCGCGAACACTCCGTCGTCAGTTGAACAAGGTCAATACCACTTACCAAGATATTATGGATAAGGTCCGCAAAGAGCTGGCTTTACAATATCTCACAACAACCAACTGGACCATTGATGAGATTGCTTTTCTGCTCGACTATTGTGAACCCTCAAGTTTTATGCGGGCTTTCAAAAAATGGACTGGAATTCCGCCCGGGCGGTATAGAGACGATTTGGTAACAAGGCACGGAGTTGGCTTGGAATCTCAAAAAGCCTAGGTGGCTGTCCGAGAATGGATGTAGGGTGCGCTTAAGTGAAGCGAGCGCACCAGAAAGCTTGCTGTCCCCTTATTTTTGGTGCACTCGCTTCGCTAAAATTCCTGCCTGTTTGTCTATCCTTGGATTGCCTCCATTTTGGCGAAACGATGACTATGGCCTAAACTGGCTTTCTTCAAGGTTTCAACATTCTGAATCATAAGTTGCTGAGTCAACACGAGCTTGTGAAACTCAGTTACTCGTGGGGGTGAAGAGTGCGGTGAGGCATTCCATGGGCTACCAGCTCAATAGGGCAGGCATCTTCATCATAACCATAAATCATTTTTAACATTTCAGGCGTGAGTTCCGGTGCGGGGTGAAAATGCAATGTTCGGTTAATGCAAGCAATTGATTTGGCGATCGCAGGGATGATGCTCATATCATGACTGATTGAAATAATGGTCATGGATTGGTTTAATTGCTGCAACAATTCGTAAAACTCCCCTTTTCCTACGTTATCAATACTGGCAGTCGGTTCATCCAACATCAACAGTTCTGGCTGGCTCATCAAAGCTCTGGCGATAATGACGCGTTGACGTTGTCCCCCTGAAAGTTTACCAATACGGTTACTGGACAAATCGGTCATACCCACCCGGTCCAGTGCCTTCAACGCCGCTTCCTTACGTTGGGAATAATGTTCCCAGCGAAAATTGCCTGTTTTTTCTGCACCCATCAGAACCACATCCAGAACAGAAACGGGAAACTCGGTATTGATACTGGTTTGTTGAGGAACATAACCTATGCGTTGGACCTCTTTAGCTGATTTTTTACCAAACAGTTCAATGGTTCCCGTGATCGGTTTCAACAAGCCCAGAATCAATTTTAACAATGTCGTTTTGCCTCCTCCATTGGGACCTAAAATCACCAAAAAATCCCCTTGCTCCACGACGAGGTTGACCTTTTCCAACACAGTGATTCCCTTGCTGTAAGCAAAATTGAGTTCTTGAATGTTAAGCACGGACATAGACGATACCCTTTAGGGAAAAGATTGATGGAAAGTCTGCGCAAATTTTCTTAAGTTTTGATCCCACGCTTCCGCGAGAGGGTCAAAAGAGAGGACTTTCCCTCCAATCGCAGTCGTGATCATCTTACCGCTTCTTGGATCAAATTGAGGTTGAGTCACAACCAGGTGAAGGCCTTTGTCTTTGGCATAGTCAATCAGTCTCTGGAGCTGTGCGGGTTTCGGCTGCTTCCCTTCAATTTCAATGGCATGTTGGGTTAAGCCATAATCTTTTGCGAAATAAGCTAAAACCGGATGATAGATCAGAAAGGCACGCTGCCCGGTTTGACTCGAGAAAAGGTGTGTGAATTCCTCATGCAGTGATACGAGTTGGCTCTGAAAATGTTGAGACTGTGTTGTGTACTGTGTTTGATGGGCAGGGTCTATTTGAATTAAAGCCTGGAATATGGTTTGCGCTTGTTTTTGTACCAACAAAGGAGAAAGCCAAATGTGAGGATCTTCCCCATGAGGACTCGCTTCTTTAGGATGTTGTCGCAAAGGCGCGACTGGGGAGGACTCGTTTTCCGAGTGTTCATGATCATCGTCTAGACCCGGCAGTTTTTCTATGCCTTGATCCGTATGAATGATCCGCATTTGGGGATTGAGTCTTTGGAATTTAGCGAGCCATATTTTTTCGAATTCAATACCGATCGCAAAATAAAGCTGAGCATGGCTAAGCGCAATCATTTGCTTGGGAGTCGGTTCAAACGTGTGGGGATCTGAACCGGGACCAACCATGACATTCACTCGTGTTTGCGAACCTCCAATTTTTTCCACAAAGAATTTTTGCGGTAAAATACTGACCGTCACCTCAATGGGAGTGCCCCAAAGTAAGGCGGGAAGGGTATTGATCGCAAGGACCATTCCTATAAGCCTGGCATGTTTTAGCATTAACCGTCTCCATCGTAAGAATTTAAAAATAGGCGATATCGCCCCATCATTGGGGTTGAGCGGGTCCCACTATACTCAAATTAAAGGCAACAAACAATAACGAACTTTAACGCGTATTTATTCCGTCTGCAGCCTGGCGGTTATTTCATTTAGCATTTTTCAAGGTGCGGCTCAGATCTTCTGGAACCCTTATCACCAAATGCGTTTTTTGTTTTTCAAGACACGATACAAGACTGCTTGCATTTCAATAATTCCTTTTTCGTCAGTCAACGAATTCAACAAGTTGATACTTTCCTGTATCCGGTCAAAATGAGAAACAGGGATATCTAAATCATAGAGTGGTAAATTCTGAGCTATCGCCAGACACAGACGCGCATATTCAAAAATGCACGCTTTTTCGATCACAGTAGGATCCTTTTTTATTTGGGAAACGGCCGTGCTCATGATGTTTAAGGAGTCTGTATAAACACGGAGCAGATCCATGCGAAATCTTCGATCACCAGCATTACGCGCGGCAAGATAGATTTGGGCGTAGATCCTGTTCATTTTGGATTCATAGAGTGCTCCCAGAGGATAGGGATCAAACACTTTTTTTGAGAGGAGTATCCATTTTTTCATAATCCTGTGTGCTGAGGGCAAATAAACGATTGACGATAGAATGGATATATAAAATTGACGCTGTTCAGGCGTGATTTTTGTTTCATTGATGAGGCCATTGAAATCAATTTCAACCTTTTCCTCAATCCGTTTATCTTTTAGTAAAACCCGACATTCTTTTACAAAAGAACCTCCCTTTTTTTGACGTAGTATTTGCTCTTTTTGGTCCACACTGGCGCTAAGTGTTGAAATGTCTTTTCCAGAAATCTTTCCATCCTCATCTTTATCCTTTACCGTCATATTCAAACTTTCTGTGAGTTTTTCCAAATAACTACTTTGTAAATGACGAGCCATGTTTAATTTTTCTCCTGTAACATGGCTGGAATCCAGTTCAATCAAGGCTTGAATCAAGGCTTCCCGATAGACTAAAATACTGGCGTTTATTCTTTTTTTAAAAAAAGGGGTAAGTAACTTTAAGCGGGCCTTTGAATTGTAAGGATTGGCCCGTAAACGACGAACACAGTCCTTCATGACATAAGAAGGATAATATTTGCTAATCAGCGCACCACTGACCTTAGCTTCATTAACATCAGGTTTCGTCACAATCCTTTTAAATCGCTGCACCATTTTTTCAAGTTCTCCCTGATTCCGATATTTTTTCATGAGCGCAATCCGCTCTATCATTTCCTTTTCAATAAATAGAAAAAACTTCGTGGGATCTTTGATTTCAGGAAGTTTCTGTATCAGTTCTAACTCTGAAGTCATGACTCAACCTACCTTAACTGGATTATGATAACTCGGGGTATCGCTAATAAAATCAATCTTTGTTACTTTTAAAACCTGCTTCTTCGAATATTTCTTCTTCCAATTTAGCTTCTTCCTGATCTAAAAAATGGGCTGCGAGCTCATGTTCCTGATGGTTCAAGGTATACTCTAATGCGGTTTTTAATTCTGCAATGCCGGGATGATTCTCCATGGTTCCCAGAAGATCTGTGGCTTTTCTAATAGCAGATTCGTACTGTTTGGGGAGATGAAGACCCAGCGTGATATCCACAAAACGAGAAAGTCTTTTTGTGTTTTCAATGGCTCTGTGGATGTACTGCTCATATTTTTCAGAAGGTAATAAATCATCTTGCAAGGCATTGATGTCTTCCAATATTTCGGAAATAGGCGTCTGTATGCTTTGCGCCAGATTCTCCATGAGGGCATCTTTCATCGCGTCAACTTTTTCCAGTTTTTCATAGGCTTGTTTTAATTGTCGCTGAGTTTGTTTTAGCTTAATGCTTTGTTTAATCACCCCTCTGACTTCATAAACGTTAAACGGCTTTCTCAGGAACGTATAGATCCCCAGATTATAGCAGGCTTCTACATCTTTATCGCTGCCATGTCCTGTCAGGACAATAATGGAATAGGGATCTTCAGGCGTGGCTTGTAGTTTTTTGAGGAGATCGACGCCATCCATCACAGGCATCCGTAAATCGGTAATGACAATCACAGGAGAAATTTCTTTTAAGACGGATAATCCTTTAGCGCCATCTTTGGCAAAAAATAAAGCATAATTTTCGTGCTTTAAGGCCTCCTTTAAGGCCTTCCATAAAATTTCTTCATCATCAATAATCAAAATTTTATTTTTTTCCATGCGACTCTCTCCTGAACTGTTAGACTGCTTTGTTATGCTTCACGAGGCTAATTCCGAATTAAGGTCAGCCTCCAAAGTTTTGATTATTTCAGGAAAACTTTTCAATGTTTGCTGAAAGGCTTCCAGATCAAAAATCAGAATTTCAGATTCCAACTGTTTCGCCCAATGGCTTAGTGGTTCGTAATGATAGGCACTTCCCCAATTCAGCATTTTTTGCGCGAAGGCCTCGATCTCATTTGAAATCAGTTGTGTTGACATCTTTTTCCACCCTTGGAGATGATCCTCCAAATGTTGTTTTAATTCTGGTAACTGAGCTCGAACCTCGGGGGAAATCATTTGAGAAGTTGGTGCGGGAAGAGAAGGCGAGGGCGCAATTTCGATGGAATGATCCAAAAACTGCATCAGCATTTCCATGAGTTCTGATTTGCTAACCGGTTTGCTCAAGAACGCGTTACACAAATTTCTTATTTTTTTCTCTTCTTCTCTAATGGCCGACGCGGTTAAGGCGATCACAGGGATTTGCTTTAAGTCTTTGTCCTGTTTTAAAATGGTGGTGGCTTCATAGCCATCCATCACAGGCATCCTCATATCCATTAAAATTAAATCAGGACGAATCTTTTGGGCAAGCTCCAATCCCACCTTTCCATTGTCCGCTTCCCATAACTGAACCCCATGTCCTTCCAGAAAGCCTTTAATCACATTCCGGTTAACTTCAATATCCTCAACAATGAGAATGGACTTATTTTTAAACATAATCGACTTAAACGCTAGGGGCAGTTCTTGTTCGAGTTCACTGGAGATTGCCGCGATTTCGATATTTTTTAGCGTCACCCGAAAGGTTGCGCCTTTTCCCTGATCGCTTTTGACCTCGATACGGCCATCCATCATCTGTACCAGACGTTTCGTAATGGCCAGTCCTAACCCTGTTCCTTTGTATTGATTATGGCTTTGTCCCTTTTGTTGTTCAAAGGCTTCAAAAATCAGCTTATGCTGTTCTTTAGGAATACCAATTCCCGTATCTTCCACTGATATTACTAAACTCAAATTGGGACGAGAAAAAGATTTACGTTTGGGATACTGACAAACAATGGCTAATTTGATCCTACCCGAAGCGGTAAATTTTACAGCATTTCCCAGCAAATTTAACAAAATTTCTCTTAAGCGAATTCCATCCAGGATGAGGTACTTAGGTAGACCTGGATCTATTTCCATGATAAAAGCCAGTCCTTTTTCATGGATTTGCCCCTCAAAGAGTTGTTTCATTTCTTTGAAGATGAGTTGAGGATTCACTACGGTGTACTCCAGATCAAATTTCCCCGACTCGATTTTGCTTAAATCCAAAATATTGTTAATTAAGCCAAGGAGGGTTTTTCCACTGGAACGGATTGTGGCCAAAAATTGCTGATGCTGCTTGTCCGTTATTTGCCTCTCCAAAATCTCAGCAAAGCCAAGAATCGCGTTCATCGGTGTTCTGATTTCATGGGAAATATTAGTAAGAAAAATGCTTTTTGCCTGATTGGCCTGTTCCGCGTTTTGTTGTGCCATACGAATTCGATCCTCCGCCAGTTTGCGCTCGGTGATGTCCCGAAGAATCACAGTAAACAGTTTTTCTTTTCTTACTTCCAGTTGCGAGATGGAGGCTTCCGCAAAAAACTCACACCCATCGCTTCGAAGTCCCTTGATTTCTGAAATGCCGCCCATACTACGGGATTTTTCATTAGAGCGTCCAAACTTTTTTACATTTTTTTGATGCGCTTTTTTAAAGCGGTCAGGAATCAGAACCGTTAGCGGTTGTCCCAGAATTTCATGAACTCCGTAGCCAAATATCTTTTCTGCCCCCCGATTAAATAAAACAATACGGTAGTTTTCATCAACGGAAATAATCGCGTCTTCCGCAATTTCAAGAATTCCTGAAAACCGCTCGTAGGAAGCGATTAGTTCTTCCTGGGCTCGTTCCACTTCGTTTTTGGCTTGTTCATACTCCGATATTTTGTGTTTTAATTCCTCTTGCGTTCTTTCCAGGTCTCGACTGGTTTGTTCATAGTGTTGTGCTTTTTTGGTCGTAATAAACAATTTTTCGGTCAGCATCATGGAAAAAATACGATACAGCACATGATGCAATACATCCGTATTGATATCTGTATAGGAGCCCACATCTTTAGCAAGAATGCTGAATAAGCGAACTGGGGTTTCCGCGACCACAGCCGCCGACGAACGCTTGTTACTGATCACACTCATCTCGCCAAAAATATCACCTCTACGGTGGAGTGTTAAAATCGGTTCATTGTTCGCGTAAACGCCCACCGTACCAGAGACGAGGAAAAAAATTTTCGTATTCAACACCCCTTCTTCCAAGATAACGGAACCCACTGAATAATCCGCCAATTCAGACAATGGAACCAATTGCCGCAATAGCGCCTCAGGGAAAAAACTGAACAAACGCGAATTTTTTAAAGAGTTCCACACCTCTTTTTCATCTTTGGAACAAAGTTTATAAAAATGATTATCGGATGAAGAGTCCTCGGAATTTGTTTTCATGAAGTAGCCTCCTTTACAGGAAGAGTGATCATAAAGGTGGTTCCGATGCCCTCTTGTGAATGGCAGGTGATCTCCCCCAGATGCGATTTAATAATACCATAGACAATCGAAAGTCCGAGCCCTGTTCCCTTGCCCATGGGTTTCGTGGTGTAAAAAGGATCGAAAATATTCGCTAAATGTTTCTCAGGAATTCCTGAAGCATTATCTTTGAAAAGAATAGAAACCTTTTTCTTTTCCGTAATACAGCGCATCGCTACGTTAATCTGTCGTTCTTGAGGACTTTCCAAAAACCCATCTATGGAGTTTTGCAGGAGATTGATGAAAACCTGTTCTAACTGATTGGCTTTGCCTTTAATGAGAGGAAAACTTTCTTCAATTTCATAAATCAGCGCAATGTTTTTAACCCGTATTTGTTCCTTCATTAAAAGCAAAGTATTGTTGAAAACCTCTCCCAGGTTCACATCGTAAAAACAGGGTTCTTCCTCTCTGCCAAAGGTACGAAGATGGCTGATAATATCGGTAATTCGTTCCGTTTGTCTGAGGGCTTCATCCAGGACTTCTACCGAATCTTCAATGTTGACGTCCTCTAGTTTAAGGTCTTCTCTTGTCGTTTGGAGGATGGTCTTTATATAAGATAATGGCTGATTTATTTCATGAGCGACCCCTGTGGCCAGCTTCCCCAAAGAAGCGAGTTTTGCGGATTGAACGATTTTTGCCTGAGTCTTTCGAAGTTCATTGTTCATGTCCCTAAGTTCACGAGCCTGTTGTTCTATTTGCTGGCGTGAAGAGGATAACTTCAAATGAGTCTCCACCCGAACCAGTAATTCTATTGAGTTAAAAGGTTTTGTCACATAATCCACCGCACCTAACTCAAAGCCTTTAACCACATCCTCAGGATTCACTTTAGCGGTGAGAAAAATAACAGGAATCTCCTTAGTTTCAGGATCTTGTTTCAACTGCTGACACACCTCGAAACCGTTCAATTCAGGCATCATGACATCCAACAAAATGAGATCAGGACGCAGTTTAGCGTTTTCCAACGCCTGTTTTCCATCAGTCGCAATCACCAGGTTAAAGTCCTTGTTTTTTAATTTTAAAATGTTTCCCAACAGGCTGATATTTCTAGGTTCATCATCAACAATAAGGATCAGGGGGGATTTGATTTTTTCCATATTTTCCAATCGTAAAAAAATAACTCTCTAATTTTTAGTTACTCATTGTTTCATTGGAATTTTTCAGGCAAGGAGTCAAGGGTATACTGGAGTAACTGGTTCACAAGCACGGACACTTGGTGCGTTTACTTCTATGTGAATCGTTTTGCCCCATTCCAATGGGTGCAATTAAAAGTGTGAGGCAACATTAAAGGCTTTGTATAATTTATTAAAATTGAGTATTCTGTCTTACGATAAGAGCTCAGAAGAACAATTAAATAGATACAAAGCGAGGAAAAAATTGAAAACTATTAAACGGGGTTGGTCCTATTTTCGGCCACAATTTGTAAGGGCGAACGGGCTTGGTCGTAAGTTCGGCCATTTTGACGGTAGCCCTGGGTTTCGTCCCAAGGGATACCGCACACATTGTTCCTCGGGGCGAAACCCGAGGCTACCCCTGGCCGAAGTTAGACCCAAGCCCGACAATTTTTTTGTATCCTCCCCCAAAATCAGCCAGCAAACTTCGGGGTCTTGAGCGTCGAGATGACGAGTTCTCTGATCGACGGTTCGAGTTGCTTGAGTTGCCATGCACGTTCCTGTTCTGCCGCGGCGACTCCGGCAAGGGCTCGAACAGCACGAACGGCGTACCATGCGGGACCGAGGGAATGGTCAGCCATGTGTGCGGTTGCGACCGCGTGACCTGCGGCTCGTGCGGCTTCACGTGCGGCGACGTTGGTGGCATCCCGTGCGGCTGCATGCGCCGCTGAAGACGCCTTGCGAGCGGTGCCGACGCTAACCGTTCCACACGCCCAGGCACGAGCCGTTTCGATGGCGTACCGGGGTCTATTATCGAGAGGATGGCACTTTTCAAACACAGCCAGCACGTGTTCCGCACAGTCAGCGGCCCAGATGGCAAGTTGTCGGTGCTGATCCAAATGGAGCATACCGCCCCTGTGGACTGCCTTAAAGCGATTGTCTCTCATCGTAGCTCCTTTCGTTCATAGCTCCACCATCAGGGATCCCAACCCAACGCCTTCTGTTGTTTAAATCGTTTGACGCCCTTGAAGATCCTCCGAGAATAGTTTTCTTTCAAAATGAAAGATCCATTTTACTTACGGATTTTAAGAACAAGGTTCAAGGAACAAGGCTCAAGGAACCCATTGATTTTCCTTGCACCTTGCACCTTGCGCCGGATTCCATCAAAGTCGGAAGTAAAATGGGAAAATAATTAACAAAGGTCGGAATATTCATCATCCCAGGATCAGGCCCCATTCAAGCAAAGAATTTAACTGATATTCATGGTGTTTTTTAAAAAGCTCTGGATTATTGATTGAGGTTCATGTCATATTACACTGAACCGCAACCTTTTCAATTATTTCTCAACAACGTAGCGACTATGGAACCAGTCAGTCTTAAAGAATCTATTATTTATAAGCTGTTAACTCGTGTATTCTCTCTCTACATCGTTGTCGCTGTGACCCTAACGGGTGTACACTTGGGCGTCAAGTATTCTCAAGAGAAAAATTTGATTTTACAAGACGTTGAGGCCTTTCAAAAAACGTTTGAGCCTGTTCTTACAAAAATACTCAAAAATTCAAAGGGAGAAGAACGACAACTTCTTTTCGAAGGCATCACTCAGAATCCCCATATCCTTGGTGTCACCATCAAGAATGCAAAAGGGGAAATTGCCGGTATGAGAGGACTGGTCCTGAACTCACAAGAAAAACTCATATTCATTGATCAAAAAGAAAATCAACAGCAAGAGGTGAGCTTCAGGGGGAGCCTTTATCAATATCATTTTCCTCTGTGGGAGCAGGCACAGGGATCGTCCAAAAAAATTGGAGAAGTTATTTTCTATTCCAGTACCTCAGTGATTTGGCAAAGAATTCAAGTTGATGTTATGGTCCTCCTGGTAAATGCCGTCATTAAAACGCTCGCTCTTTGGATTATTTTCTGGGGAATCGCTAAAATTTTATGGCTCCACCCACTTCGCGGGTTCATCAAAAATATGGATCGAATAGCAACCCCTGAACATCTGCTTCCCTACTCCGTGGAACTCAAAATTAAAGGTCGACATGAATTCAAAATATTAGAGGAACACTTTAACTCCATGACAAAACGCTTAGGGCGGGAATGGCATAATCTGAATGAAATCATCGAGGAAAAAAAACGCCTGGAACAAATTGTCGAGGAGCACACCAAAGAACTTCAACTGGCCCATGATGAAAACATAAGAACCAGCGAAGTGATTGAACATCAGAATCAGATTTTCCACCTGCTGCTCATTGCAAGTACGGCCATGCAGCGTTCAAAAGATTTGGAATCTTCATTCAAATTTATTTTGGATCAATTAAGTCAACTTTTTGAAAATTCTGCCTTTGGAATCATTTTAAACGGGGTACGTCCTGGAATGATTGACTGGATCGCCTTTCAAGGCATTCCGGAGTCAGAACAGAAGATCATCATTGAAAATGAAGACAAACTGATTGCACCGGGAATTGAAAGCTTTATGAGCAACCTGACGGAACATTCCGACTCTGAAACAATTCCACCGGACAACACCTTTAACAATTGGATCGTTTTTCCCTTGCTCGGATGTGAATATGTTCCTATTGGGAAACTGCTGATCAAAGGTCCGGTTTTGGATGAAAGAGCGGTTGAGGTTTTAGTCATTTTTTTAGATCAACTGGCTGTTATCGCAGAAAATAAAATCCTCACTCGTCGATTAGAAGAAATGGCGAATACCGATGGCCTCACAGGAGCCTTCAACCGAACCTATTTTGACAAAGAACTTGAACGAGCTATCGCTCATGCGGAGCAATATAATTTGGAGTATTCAGTCATTCTTATTGATATCAATGGACTGAAACGGGTTAATGACATTTTTGGACATCAAACCGGGGATTATTTCATTATCGCAGTTGCCGAAGTCTTGAAAAAGATATGCCGACAAACCGACGTTCTATGCCGTTTGGGGGGAGATGAGTTTGTGGTTCTCTGTCATACGACCTCGATCAGAAAGGCAGAAAATATATTAAAACGTCTTCGAGAGGAAGAAAATCGTTTAAAGTTGACCTGTTATTACCACGATGGAACTCCAGAAGATATCCCCATTCGGATGAGTTGTGGACTCGCCAGTTCCACTGAAATATCGCCTAAAGAGGTTTTGAAAATCGCGGATAGGCGGATGTATGTTGATAAAGAAAAGTATTATGCAATAAAAGAACGTTATCGCTAAATTTTAACGCCCCAACCACACACTTCAGGGAGAATCTCGTTGAAGAGGTCGTGGATTTTTTTTTGTAACCGCCCGGCTTAAGGACTTCCAACTTTCGCCATGGCATCTGATTCAATCTCAACAGGGAGTTTATGATGTTTAATCTCTTTATAAAAAAATGGGCTGAATTTGTTGTGAATCAACGTTGGGCTGTCATCATAGGAACGGTATTGTGCGTCATTGCCGCCATCTATCCGATGAAGGATTTATATTATAATAACTCCAATGAAATGTTTTTATTACCAGAAGACCCGAGCCTGAAAACCTTTGACAAACTCCTTGCTGAATTTGGAGATCGGGAAAATTTTGTGATTGGAGTGGAAGCACGCCCAGGTGATGAAAATCTGTTTAATGCGGAAACCTTAAAAATGATTGCCAAATTAACCGTGTTTCTTGAAAACCATAAGGTGGTCACCAAAGTCGTCTCTTTGAGTAAATATCAGTATATTCATTCCAAAGAGGACGTTCTTGCGACCGATAATCTGATTGAAGATATCGAGCAACTTGACGATTCGCCTGAGAATATGGAACGCATGGCAAACATCATGAAAAATGAAAAAGTGGTGTTAGGAAGTTTGATCACAGAAGATCTCAAGCATACCTTGATTTTAGCCCGGGTGTTTTATGTCCGTGGCAATAGTGATAACAAAGTAAAACTCGTCAAAGATTTTTATGACTTTGTGAAACAGGAAAAAATAGAGGAGCGAGGATACAATTTACACCTTTTTGGCAATCCCCTGGTTGAGGAACGTTTTAGCACCATTACGAAAGAGGATCAAAGTTTGATCAATCCCTTGATGGGAATCGTGATTATGGGCTTACTCTATTATTTTTTTCGTATGCTGGCAGGAGTGTTCTTGCCGCTGATGATTATTGGCGCTTCCCTAGTTCTGGTCATTGGCTTCATGGGATTGATTCATTGGCCTTTCAATACCGTCAGTTCCGCACTTCCAGGAATCTTAACCATTATGGGTATTGGAGATTCCATCCATCTCATTGTTGAGTTTTATCACTTCAGAAATCTCGGACTGGATCCCAAGCAAGCGGCAATAAAAACGATAACCGTGCTCTGGTTGCCTTGTTTTTACACCTCGCTGACCACGGCGATCGGCTTTTTTTCCCTTTCAATCACTCAACTGGTTCCTATCCGGGAATTAGGCTTTTTAGGTGCCCTGGGCGCAACCTTAGCCTTTATCCTTTCCCTCTCGACCTTACCTGCCATTCTTAGCTTCATCCAACACATCCCCAGTTCAACCAAACAGGTTATGACTGAAGGCTGGGTTCCGCGGTTTACTCAAAGAATTACCAATCTGACCTACAATTATCGAAAGCATTTTTCGCTCATCAGCCTCTTTATCTTTATCGTGAGTTTTCTGTTTTGTACCCAGATTTCAGTGGATTCCAATTACATCAATTATTTTAAGAAAAAAACAAAAATGAGGCAGGATATTGAATACCTGGATGCCACTTATAAAAGTTCAGGCGGGATTGATCTCATGGTTGATTCAGGTCAGGAAGGAGGCATCAAAGAACCTGAATTGCTAATGGAAATCCAACGGTTGCAGGAATATTTGGAGACTTTGGACTATGCGGGCAAAACGTCATCCTTGGTCAACTACCTACGCAAAATGAATCAATCCATGCATAACGATGATCCGGCCTTTGATGTCATTCCTGAAACCCGTGATTTGGTGGCTCAATACCTTCTTCTCTATGAAAACACAGGTCCCGAAGAAGATTTGAGTGATTATAAAACAACAGATGAACGTTACCTCCGTATCGGTTTCAGCGCTATCAATCAAACCGCTTCTGAAACCCATCGAATGATCCGGCATATTGAAGCAAAAATTAAAAAAGATTTCCCCAAATTGAAGGTTGAGATCACGGGCGTAACCGCTTTGTTCAATGCGATAGATGTCTTTGTTGCAGAAGGCGTCGTCAGATCCTTTGGGCTGGCATTGGGAATTATTGCCTTAACCTTTTTCTTTTTGTTCCGCTCGATTAAATATGGAATATTGGCCTTAATTCCAAGTATTCTTCCTATTTTTTGTGCGGGTGCCTTGATGGTGTTACTGAACATCGACCTGGATATGGGAACGATGATTGTCGGCGCGCTGACCATGGGTATTGCTGTTGATGATACCATTCATGTCATGAGTCGTTACCTTCAGGCACGACGTTCCGGGAACAATACCAAAGATTCGGTCTATTTAGCGATGACCGAATCCGGACGTGCCGTCATTTTTACGTCGATCATCTTAACTTGGGGTTTCAGTACGATGATGCTAGGAACGTTTACGCCTTATATCTATACCGGCTTTTTTTCTGCCGTCATTATGCTCATGGCGTTGATTGGGGTTTTGTTTCTTCTGCCCTCAGTTATTTTTTTGGTAGATCTGAAAAATCAAAACAACTCCTCTCTCTCCAAGTTAAGTTAAAACCGGCAAGTCGTTGCTGACTTGCCCCAACTGAAGAGCGATTTTACATTACCTGTTACGTGATCCGTTTAAACAACGCTGTTTCAGGAGTGCCAAAGCTTGCTTTGACCAGAAAGGCGATGGCCTTTCTTTGGATTTGACCAAAGCAAGCTTTGGCACTCCACAGTCTAGGTGAGACTCAAAGGAACCATAAATCCTTCCCTGTTTTTAAGTCGTGTAATGCGCATTTATCTTAACATACCCCTCGGTAAGATCACAGCCCCACACAGATTCAGAACAGGGACCCTCACCCACCACAATTTCCAAATAAATGTCTTCGTGTTTCAATAACGCTGAGATTGCCGGAAGATCCACTTTATTTTGATTCATCGTCTCATAGTCTATAAAGAGTCTCTGCGAGCCTTTTCCAAAATAGATCCGTAATTGTTCAATAGCCACAGGGTATTCAAATACTTTCCCAATTGCCATAATAAAGCGGCCCCAATTGGGATCCGCTCCATAAATGGCGGTTTTGACCAACGGCGAATTAATGACTGATTTTCCCAGTTTTAAAGCCTGAGCTGACGAATCTGCGCCAGAAACGCATAACTCAATTAATTTCGTGGCGCCTTCTCCGTCCTTAGCAATGGCTTTCGCAAGAAAAGTTGCCGCTTTTTCAAAAGCTGCCTCAAAACGATCCAGATCCACCTTCCCGCCTAAACCGTTGGCCATCAGAATCAGGGTATCACTCGTCGAGGTATCGGTATCAATGGAAATTCTATTAAACGTTCGGTTGACGACACGTTTTAGAATAGCGGAGAGATCCGAAGCCTGGATTTGAGCGTCAGTCACAAAATAACTGAGCAGGGTTGCCATATTGGGCTCAATCATTCCCGCCCCTTTAGCGACACCGGTAATGGTGATTTGATCCACCGTGACACTGATCCATTTGGGACGCGTGTCTGTGGTCATGATCGCTTTGGCAAATTGTTGGATGTGTGCGGGTGTTGTCCCTAATGCTGAAGAAACCTTTTTACAGCCCTCCAATATTTTTTGGATAGGAAGCACTCGTCCAATCACCCCTGTCGATGAGGGTAAAACCAATTCAGGCGCAATATTCAAAGCGGCGCCAAGATGTTGACAGGTCAATCTCGCGTCATTGATGCCCTTTTCGCCCGTGGCCACATTCGCATTTTTGGAATTCACCACGATGCATTGCAATTTCCCATTTTTAAGATGTTCCCTTCCCACAATGATCGGTGCGCCTGGCAAGTTGTTCTTGGTAAAAACACCTGCCGCTTGACAGGGAACCTCAGAAAGCAATACCGCAAAATCCAATTGTTCATCTTTAATCCCTATATTCTGCCCCGACCAGGAAAATCCGGGAACTGATTTTAAAACGCTTTCCATAACCTTTATACCCCTTTTCGAAGTTGATTTGTTGTGTTGAAAACGTAACTATGCCGCCGCAGATGAACGCAGGTTATTTTTAATACATAGCGGCGCGAGTCGATTTTTTATCTGCGTTTATCTGCGGCGGAATAGTACATGAAAACGATATCATTCCAAAAAATACCTTTTACATTTGCTCTGGGACATCAATTCCCAACAAATAGAGTGATTTAGCAATAACAGTCATTACCGAGGCGCTCAAATGAACTCTGAAACAAGTCGTGTTTTCGTCCTCGTTTTGGAGAACAGGGCATGCATTATAAAAAGTGTTGAATTTTCTGGCGAGTTTGAGCACGTAATTGGCTAAATGAGCGGGATCTTTGACCTGAACTGTGGTCGTGATGACCTCTTCAAAAGACGCTAATAAAAACAGAGGGCCCCATTCGTTTTCAGAAACCGTAAGGTTTTCCTTACGAAAGGGCGTAAGCGTTTGATTGTATTTTTTCAGGATAGAATTAATACGAGCATAGGTGTACTGAAGATAGGTTGCTGAATCGCCCTGTGTAGAAAGTGCTTCTTCCCAATCAAAAATAACATTACTCTTGGGACTCACTTTGAGAATACTGAACTTGACGGCTCCAATTCCAACGATTTCCGCAATTTTATCGGTTTTTTCGGTGCTTTCCTTTCTTTCTGAGTCTTCGGCTCTTTGTTTGGCTCGAGTGATGGATTCCTTGATAAAATCGTCCAACAAAATCACGGTCCCTTTTCGGGTGGACATCTTTCCTTCTTTTAAAATAATATAAGAATAGTGGATGACTTCCGGAATGGTATATCCTGCGGTTTGCAGAATCAAACCCAGTTGCTGATAGTAAAGTTTATGATCTTCACCCAGTAATGTTAAGTTGATATCAACAGGTTGGTTGAGCTTGTGCAGCGTGTAAGTAATATCACGGAATCCGTACATTGAACTGCCATTGGCTCTTCGCAGAACAAAATAACGTCCTTCCTCAAATTTGAAACCAAGTTTTTGAAGATCCACAATCTGACGTTCATTTTCATCAATAAACAGAGCGCCCTTTTGGTTGAGGACTTCGACGACTTTGTGACTCTCTTCGCTTTGAAGATAATTGGATTCGTAGTCAAAACAATCATACTGAATCCCCAATTGATTCAACACCGAAAGCTGTCCGCCAAGGCAAATCTTGATGATTCGTCGAAATCTTTCAATAGTTGGTTGATCACCGTTTTCATATTGGATTAGGAGTTGAAAGGCCTGTTGTTCAAACGCGGGATCTTCTTCTGCTTTCTGATTGGCCTGTACATAAAGTTCCAGGACATTCTCAAATTTCAGCTCATCAATCCCTTCGCACGCCAGAACCAGGAGCGCAATTTGTTTCCCCATATCATTGACATAGTAATGGACTTCAACCTCATACCCCAGAAAGCGAAGCAGACGGGTTAAGGCATCTCCGATTAAAGCGTTTCTTGCTCTTCCCACATGAGGACTGGCGTTCGGATTGATACTGGTATGTTCGATCATGGCTTTTTTGTTTTTACCAATCCCGCTTGAGCCATAGTTTTCATCTTTTTGTATGGTCTCAAACAATGTTTCCGAAAAATTCACGCGATTCAAAAATAAATTCAAATAAGGCCCCACCGCCTCTGCTCGACTGATCCACCTGTCCGAATAGTCCAAGGTTGCCAGAATTTGCGCAATTTGCTGAGGTGCCTTTTTAAGTTTCTTGGCAAAATTAAAACACGGAACCGCAAAATCTCCCAGGTCCTGGTTCGGAGGCAATTGAATACTTATATCCTCTTGGGTTATCTCGGAATAACTTTGTTGGAGGGTCAAATGGATCGAGGTAAAAATATCAGACAGCACAATGTCCCTTTCCAAGTATTATTATGTTTTAAATCAGAAAGATGCCCATTTTTTAAAGGCCATGGCGGAGATACGTAGGAATCTCTACCGTCCCTGGTTTAACTGGCTATTAGCAGTTAACTAACTGAAAAAATTATAACTATTTTGCATCAAATCACACTTTGCCGTCACACTTGGAGACAAAATGGCTTGTTCATCATATCTGGTTAAAAAACAATCATCAACACCATTTTATTTTCGTTCAGTCATTCCCAAAGACCTTCGTTCTATCCTGCATTCTATCTGGTGACTTTTACAATTTGGACATGAGTTGGGCTGCGTGACTAATTCCATCTGTGGCCATAGTCATCGTTTCGCCAAAATGGAGGCAATCCAAGGATAGACAAACAGGAAGGAATTTGAGAAAAGGAAGGCATTTTTCCACTTTTCTCTATGAGGAATTCCGATGTCATCCAATCCAACCCCAGCAACAAACAGTGTAACACACTCCAGTCGAGAATCCGGTATTGTCCATTTGGAGAGCTATCGTCAGATGAGGCAATCCGGAATGACTCAGGAAAACGCATCTCAAGCTATTGGAGTACCCCGAAGTACGGTACAACACTGGGATGAATGAAGACAAAAGATCAAGCAACCGCCTGAAGTGGTGGCATTTTTTGAAAGTACAGTCGGATTTGAGTTTCTCAAAGGAGTTGTTTTGGCGGCCCACCTTTGTTTTTCACAAAATGGCCATTGTGGAATCAATGTCCTCTGCCATTTTTGGAGTTAAGTCAAAGTTCGTCCTTTGTGGGTTCCTCTCACGGGAGTCAAAGCTCGTTTGGGCAGGAAGTGGCGGAGTTGATTCGTCAGTATCAGAAGGAAGAAGGGGCTCGCTTATCAGCGG
>JBBCAX010000422.1:0-3627 GCA_051382335.1 Deltaproteobacteria bacterium TL4 | reverse complement strand
GGTTTGGCCTGAAAAACGGGAAATAATAACCTTGCATTAATTCATTCATAAAATAAAACCACTGATATTATTGAATAATTAAAACTAAAACCATGAATCAAATGTTCAAAGTCCAGAACTTTTAATGACCAGCACTAAACAATTAAAAACCATAGGGCATCATAACCTCAAAGACGCAGAACAACAAATGCGTTGGAGCATGATCGGTGTCATTGCGGGCTTTACGTTACTCACGCTTTTAAATGCGTTGAATGCCTTTGAGCTTCATCGGAAGGTGATTCTGCCGATTACAGCGTTGGAAAAAGGGACGCAAACCCTTCATCAAGGGGACTTTAATTATCAAATTGAAGTCAGGAATCAGGATGAAATGGGAGGATTGGTTCGTTCTTTCAACCAAATGACCCAGCATCTGAAAGCGACCCAGGACAAATTGGAACACTCCAATCAAGAGCTGCAACAGAACTCCGCTCTCCTGAACACCATTATTAACACGATGGGCAGTGGGGTCATTGTGTCGGATGAAAAAGGTCAATTTTTGATTTTTAATCCCGAGGCAGAATCCATGGTGGGAATCGGTGCCCAAAGTATTCCCAAGGAACAGTGGACGGAAACCTACGGGCTTTTCTATCCAGACCAGGTGACCCGGTTGCCTCTTGAAGAGGGGGCTCTGGGGCGGGCTCTCCAAGGAAAATCCGTAGATCATCAAGAAGTGTTTATTCGAAATCACCAGCGCCCTCAAGGGATATTCGTGTTAGCCACGGCAAGGCCACTCGTGAATAAGGATGGCACGATTATTGGGAGTGTGATGATTTTTCATGACATCACGGCACGCAAACGAATGGAAACGGAACTCCAGCAATCTGCTGCGGCATTGCTTCGCAGTAATCAGGAACTGGAACAGTTTGCTTATGTGGCTTCTCATGACCTCCAAGAGCCTTTGCGTTCCATCGTGAGTTATTTGCAGTTTTTGGAGCAACGCTACGGAGAAAAACTGGATGAAAAGGGAAACAAGTATATTAAACGGGCGGTTGAAGCCTCCAAACGGATGCAATCTCTCATCCAGGATCTCCTCACTTTTTCAAGGGTTGGAAGACAGGAAACCCTTTTGACCCTGTTCGACAGCGAAACCAGTTTACAGACTGCGCTCCATAATTTGAGGGAATCCATTCAGAAAAACGGAGCCTCCATCACGCATGATCCCCTGCCCCAAATTCGTGGGAATAACACCCAACTGACACCGTTGTTCCAAAACCTCATCGGCAACGCTCTCAAATATCATAGCACAGAATCGCCACGCATTCATATTTCAGCACAACAGCAAGCAACCCATTGGCTTTTTTCCATTCAAGACAATGGGATTGGCATTGAAACTGAGTTTTTAGAGCGAATTTTCGTCGTTTTTCAGCGCTTGCATACCCGTGAAGAATATCCAGGAACCGGTATTGGGCTGTCCATCTGTAAAAAAATCGTGGAGCGTCACGGTGGGCGCATCTGGGCGGAATCCCAAATCAGTCAAGGTTCCACATTCTATTTTACCTTACCCAATAACCTTTAACCTTGAGGCATCCCTATGACCATTCGTAACGGAGAGATCGTCAACCTGCTCCTGATCGAAGATAATCCTGATGATATTGATCTGCTTCAGGAAACTCTGGAACAGTATAAAATTATCGTTCAATTGCATATCGTGCGGGATGGCAAGGAGGCTCTCGACTTCTTACGCAAAGAGGGAATTTACGCTCAGGCCATTCGCCCTGATTTAATTCTGTTAGATCTCAATCTGCCGAAGATGAATGGACGTCAGGTCTTGCAAGCGATCAAACAAGATCCGGCTATCAATTATATTCCCGTGGTCATCATGACGACTTCACAAGATGAGCAGGACATTCTCCGAGCCTACCAGCTTCAGGCTAGTTGCTATATCACCAAGCCTGTAGATTTGGAGCAATTTGGAAAGGTCGTGAGACTTATAGACCAATTCTGGCTCACCCTTGTCAAATTACCTCCTCGCGGAGAAACCCTATGAACCATGATCACATCCGTATTTTGCTCATTGAGGATAATTCCATGGATGCAGAGATCTTTCAGGAACTGCTGGAGCCATCTACCCAAACTACGTATGACGTGATTTGGGTTGATCGATTATCCAGGAGTTTGGAGCACCTGAAAAAAGTCGATGTGATCTTTTTAGATCTTTCCTTACCTGATAGTTATGGATTGAACACCTACCAAACACTCAATCAGTACACCCTCACCATCCCTATCATCATTCTCAGCGGACTGAATGATGAAGCACTGGCCATCGAAGCTGTGAGGAAGGGGGCACAAGATTATCTGATGAAAGGAGAAATCAGAAGCCAATCTTTGGAACGCTCGATCCATTATGCTATTGAACGGAAACGGATTTCTGAAGAGTTGAAATATCGAAAAGAGCAAATGGAAAACGAGCTCATTGACGCTCAATTCACTCAAAATGCTTTGCTACCTCAGGTAATCCCCCAACTCGAGAATACCCGTATCACCACTCAATACATTCCCCTGATACAAGTGAGTGGTGACCTTTATGATGTCGTGACTCTTGATAAAGACAGGTTGGGAATCCTGATCGCCGACGTGAGCGGACACGGAGTGAGCGCTGCCTTATTGGGTGCGATGGTCTCTCTCACGTTTAAGAACGCTAATGCCTTCTACCCTTCTCCTGGAAAAGTCCTCCAGTTTATGGATGAGGCTCTCTACAAAAAATTTCCCGATGGGAAATATGCCACCCTGTTTTATGCCGTCTATGACAAGGTATCGCAAAAACTGACTTATGCGGTGGCGGGACACCCTCCGGCGTTGGTCATTCGTCCCTCTACCCAGGAAATTTTCAAACTGTTTGGTACGGGGGGAATTGTAGGTATTTTCAGAAATAAAAATGATTCCTATCAGGAACAGGAATTTGCTCTGCAACCTCAGGATAAGGTTCTGTTTTATACGGATGGCTTGGTCGAAATAGCCAATGCTCAATCAGATTACTTTGGACTGAATCGCCTTAAAGCCTTGCTCAAGGAGCATTGTCAACTCCCGATAGAGGCTCTTCTAAAAGAAATTTGCACCCAGGTACTCGCCTATTCTGAGAAATCGACCTTTGACGATGATGTCACTTTGGTAGGTCTTGAAGTATTGGGGTCTGAAGTCTAATGGTGCGAAAGTCAACTATGTACCTGCATAGCAGGTAACTTGCCGTAGAAAATTCTTTAGGTTTGTTCGATTTTAAACCAGTCTGTCGAGTGGCTTTCCGTCAGATTTTTTATGACCAGTGCGTAGATAAAGTTGGGCTTTCAAATAGAAAGAGGCGATCCGATGATTCTCAAATCATTCACGCTGGGGGCTGCATATCAAATGGCCAGGGACTGTCGATCTTAAAATTTAAAAGAGGGGATGTGGGGGACTGCCGCCTTTTCCACAGTTTTTGGTTCATTTTGAGGTGTGTGGCTTTTGCGGAGACCTCGTTCCCCCACCACGGCTTTCTCATAAAAAAAAGATTGTGTTTCAGAAGGATAGAAAGTTATCATAGGACTTCAACCCCAACCCTAAAGGAGTCTTATGACAGAAGAATCTCAATCTCCAGAAAAGGCATTAAAATTA
>JBBCAX010000421.1:0-1896 GCA_051382335.1 Deltaproteobacteria bacterium TL4 | reverse complement strand
GCGCGACGTTGAGGTTTGTTACTTAACGAGTCCGACTACGGTCCGACACTCTTTGGGAACCGCCGGATGCGGACCCGCATGTCCGGTGGTGTGGGAGGTGGCGGAGAAAAACCGCTACCTACCCGATTGGGCGTGTTCTACCGAGAACTGTGTGCTTGCTGATTGCTTTTGCATGAAAATAGCGTCGTTTTTTAGTATCTTTGATCAAATGAATTATGGGTACCTATCCAAAACCAAATGTAGACATTTCCATCCAAAAAATAGGTAGCACGATATCCCATACCAATACTCACCTCGTAAATTTTAATGTTTTTGTTTCTGGTTGAACCAATTGGTTTTGTCCTTAATGAAGGGTGGGATGGATTATTTTGAAACAACTCATATTGTTTTCGGGCATTCTCTTTAATATTTTCGGGCAATTTTTCAAAAAATCGCCTAAAATTTTTGGTTCTCTTCGATTTTATCATGAGAAAACATCCATATCTTCAGTTTTACCACTTCGATACTCATTTATTGATTTGGAAACAACATCTTGAAACTCCTCACTATTGTAGAATTCATTACTTGTTTCGGAAACATACTCATATTCAACCCCAATCTTAATATAGTGGATAATATCAAGGAGTTGCTTTATAACGAAATCCGGAAGGTGATTGATTTCATTTATTAATACTTCTCTATTAGTCATTTGTTTTCTCCATCTAAGATTTTAGTGTTTTCACATACAATGGATGCCCTAAAGCCCAACAACTGATAAGATTGTGGATGAGCACAATCATCAATTTTGTTGGGCTTTTCAATTTATGCTTGCTGAGGTGCTATTTCTGCCTCTTCTCCAGGTAGTGCCCAGCCTTTTGCAATATAGACTTGCTCACCATTTATCAGTTTTTTCCCTATCCATATAAACAATCCGAAAATCAGGTAAGCCCAAATCATGTCTTTTAGACTGGATTCATCACTAAAAAATGTAGCTATTTGAGCTATGATGACAAGTATTCCAAGAGCACTTGAAACTATTTTAAATAATCCTACAACGATCCCTAATACTACATTTCTATTGTGCTGAATACTTGATTTAAGAGTTACAATAGCGCACAACGCTGATGAAGCACAAGTGGCATAAAATATAATCGTCTGTAACGTACTCTGTCCTTCTTGTCCCTCCGTATCAAAATACGCAATTAATATTGCGCCTATAATCCAGCTTCCAAACGTCATAAACGAAAGAAAAAAGTCTGATCCATCGTAATAAATCACAACTTTATTAGTCATTCCTGCTACGAGCATTATAAGAAACCCTACAAGTGTGGCTAATCCGAATGCTTTTATTAACTGCAACCGAAATTCAGGATCATCAAAAATCTGTTCTATCTGATTTCCCTCTTCAGATTGAGTTAAACCTTGCGTGTTATCGACTTGTTGAACTTGGGAGCTGCCTGCCTTTGCAGGGTTCTCTGTAGTTTCAACACCTTGAGCCATAACAGAACAATTCAACGACAATGCTACCAACAGCCAACTTACTATTGCTTTCATATTTCCTCCCTAAACAGGAGTTAGCCCCCGTTATACAAACGAAAAATGCTGAACTTGACGTCGGAGCTTTCACGTAGCCCAACGTCAGCAATGAGGGGTTTGAACCATCCCCTTTTTGAATGATTTGAACGTTTTTCTATCCTTGAACTATGGGAGAAACCGGCTGTGGTTCAAATCCCTTCAATTGCATTGTGTACGCCCAGCATGGGCGTGATCTGATGGGGTGAAAGTCCCCTGTAGGAAAGCCACTGGCTTTCAATGCTATGGAACCGATCATGCGGCACTGGCGGGAAACCAGCCAGCAAACAGCGAACAAACCGTGTTCCTAAGGTATTCAATACCATTAACTACAAGCGAAAGGCA
>JBBCAX010000420.1:0-18769 GCA_051382335.1 Deltaproteobacteria bacterium TL4 | reverse complement strand
TCTTTTACCTGAAATAGAAAGCTTGCTAACATAGAAAATCCCTTTAGATGGAACGTTAAAATGCCTTAAAAACGCCATGTATAGCAAGTTTTTTTAGAAATGAACAGCCCTGATTCTACCCTGTGTCCCGGCTTTGTATGAAACACACTCTAGTGAACTGTTTTTATAACGATAATCATTTTTTTGTTGGGGTTGATCACATTTTCGGCCATGTGTCAAAAATTTGATCTTTGATGTTCCACCTGATTTGTGTTTTATCCCGTAGGGGCAGACCTGTGTGTCTGCCCAGGATCAGGGCGAACACACAGGTTCGCCCCTACAAATTGGGGCCGAAAATATGACCAACTCCGCCGTGGGGCTTGGTCGTAAGTTTGGCCCCCCTGTCTAAAAATTAGTTGAAATTGCCATTCAATCAGGAGTAAGTTATTAACTGATGTTACCATGAGTTAGATACTTTTCGTTCAGGCCTTATTTACAATTCACGGACATTTCAAGGAGAGTCAATGAAAGCGGTGATATTTCATGAGCCTGGGAGCTCAGCTAATTTACAAATGGTTGATCAGCCTATCCCTGAACCGGGTCCCAAGGACGTTCGGTTGAGGATCACCTCCGTTGGTTTAAATCGGGCGGATTGTGTTTTCCTGGAAGGGCGATATTTTAACAAACCCTCGTATCCGAGTCGAATTGGGATGGAAGGCGCAGGTATTGTGGACGCGGTGGGTTCTGAAGTCACCTCTTATACTCCGGATGATCGAGTTGGCGTCATACCGAATATGTTTGATATCAGCAAACAAGGGGCACTTGCGGAATATGCGATTTATCCGGAAGACTCGATTGTTGCGACACCTGAATCCATTCCTGATGAGATTGCGGGTTCAATATGGATGCAGTACATTACCGCCTGGGGAGCCCTGGTGACTGACGCCAACATCAAAAAAGGAGATCCGGTGGTGATCTCTGCGGCCTCAAGTTCGGTGGGGATTGCCGCAATCCAAATCGTCAAAATGCGGAAGGCGATTTCTATCGCAACCACCACGAATCCGCACAAAGCGGAAACTTTACGGCAATTAGGCGCGGACCATGTGCTTGACGCCAGAAGTGAAGATTATGTTGCTCAAGTAAAGAAGCTTACTCATAATCTTGGTGCCCGTGTGACCTTCGATCCTGTCGCGGGTCCTGCTATCAGAAATCACATCGGAGCTTCCGCCCGTTACGGAATTATTTACATCTACGGCCTTTTAGACCAACACCCCATGGACATTCATGCGGGCGTTTTAATGAAAAAATTATTAACGATTAAAGGCTATACCTTTCATAGTGTATTGCGGGAACCTGAGGTGAAAGCGAGTGTCTTGAATGGAATTACTGAAGGGATAAACCAAGGACATTTGAAACCCGTCATTGCCAAAACCTTTGATTTTTTGCGGTATCGAGAAGCCTTTGATTATATGGAATCCAATCAGCAAATCGGAAAAATTGTGATCGCGGTCAACTGATATCATACAGCTTCAACTTTCGATAAAGGGTCGCAGGATGCATTCCAAGCAATCCTGCCGCTTGAACTTTGTGAAACCCTGTTTGCCGTAACGCTTGAAGAATACTGTCTTTTTCATTTTGTGCGGAGGACATCACGTTCTGTTGCGCTGTCATAAGATCTTCAAAAAGCGATCCAGGTAAATGTTGTGTTTGGAGTGTATTGCCGTCACTTACCGCAAAGGCGTGTTCAATAGCGTGATACAATTCTCTGATGTTTCCAGGCCAGGAGTAGCTTTTTAGTTGTTCCAGCGCTTCGGATGTCAAACGTTGAACCTGCCGGTTTTCTCTTTTGTTGAAGCTTTCCAAAAAACTTTGTACTAAAAAAGGAATGTCCTGCAAACGTTCTCTTAAAGGCGGCAGGGAAATGGGGATGACATGGATCCGGTAATATAAATCTTCCCGAAACAGCTTGGCTTCAACCATCTGTTTTAAATTTTTGTTAGTTGCCGCGACGATACGCACATTGACTTGAAGGGTTTTTGTGCCTCCCACTCTTTCAAAGGTTTGTTCCTGTAAAACTCTTAGAAACTTACTTTGAAGTTCCAGCGGAATTTCGCCAACTTCATCCAGGAATAGCGTCCCGTGATCTGCGAGTTCAAAACGTCCTTTTTTGCTTTGGATTGCCCCTGTAAAGGCACCTTTCTCATGCCCAAAAAATTCACTTTCCAGCAAATTGGGAGAAATCGCGGCACAATTGACCGCAATGAAAGGAAACTGTGCACGATTACTGCGGTCATGAATTTCTCTGGCAACCAATTCTTTTCCGGTTCCACTTTCGCCTGCGACAAAAACAACAGAATTACTGACCGCCACCTTATCAATTAAATCAAAAACAGCCCACATTTTGGGATCAGAACTGATCATTCGTCCAAAAGTGACACTCCCCGCTTTTTCTAGAAATTTCCGTTCTTCCGCCCTTAAGTCCCGAAAAAGCAGCAACCATCCGCTCGCGGCGTCCCGCAGGGGAATCACCGACAAGGAGACCGGAATGATTGCGCCATTGGAACAAAAAATTTGAGTGTGCACATCGGACATTTCCAATTGCTTTTGAGTACTATCCGCAATAACTCCTCCAGGACCCGCGATTTTTGCTCCTAAGATACTGACGGCGGGTCTTGCCAAGGCTTTTTCTTCTTCAAGTTCCAGCATCCGGCATGTTTTGGCGGAGATCATTTTTATGTGATAATTCTCATCAAGAGTGATGACCCCTTCCCCCATACTTTCAAAGGTATGTTTCAACACATGATGCTGGAGTTCAAGCTGACGAAAAGCTTTTTCTTTTGCAAAGATTTCTTCTTTAAGCTTTAGGGAATAATCGAGTCGCTCCATGGAATGTTTCACCAAACCACTGAGTTCATAGAGGTCCACAGGTTTTCTTAAAAAAGTTTGAACCCCTAAACGGTAACATTCTTCAGCGTCTTTATGATCGCCATCGCCTGTAAGGACAAGAACCGAAAAAAAGCTATCGGTTTGAGGTTTTAATTGATGAAGTAGATCAAGCCCACTCATTCCGGGCATTTTTAAATCCAAAATAATGAGCTGAGGAGACCCTTCTTTTATCTTTTGAAGTCCCTTCTCCGCATTCTCAGCGACATGAACGTCATACCCCTCCATACTTAAAAATTCAGAGAGGGAGTCTCTAATAAGAAAGTCGTCGTCAATAATTAGAATTGTATTCATTGGGGCTTTTTTTGTTTGATGTTGATAGGGAACATAAGTAGTGTCTGAACGAAAACCCTTCGAAGTCAGCTTTTACAAGGGATATAGGCTGATATCTCCAAATGAAGATTTTAAGGTTTTTGCCTTTAGGTATTAGGTGTTGGGGGAAAATCCTGAGAATACCTGATCATGAACACCTAACAGCCAAATCTTCGATTGTGATAAATCGCTTCTAACTGTCACAAATGCTGGCCTTAGACACTTTTCGTTCAAACACTAAGTAGGTGGTTGGATGACAACAATTCATTGTTAGTTCCACATTTCAAGACGCATTGCAAGTTGTTCGTTAACAAGGAAGGGATAACTATAGACGTTCATTTAAATAAATTCCTTTGAATCTAACCTCGACTGAGGAATGCCAAAGCTTGCTTTGGCCAAATCCAAAGAAAGACTTTCGCCTTTCTGGCCAAAGCAAGCTTTGGCACTCCTCAAACAGCGGTGTTTCAACAGATCACGCAACAGAAGGCGTTTCCTGAATTTATTTTGGACGCCGATCCAGAGTTGAAACTTGTATGTGTCTTCACCTTTAACTAGAATGTGGAGGATTTTTTTCTCAGAAACTTCTCTTTTACAGGAGGCATACCATGGAACTCACATATAGACCTAGACGTTTACGCCGCTCCGGCCCTATTCGGACCTTAGTCCGAGAAACTGTTTTGACTCCAGGCGATTTCATCTACCCCATGTTTGTGATGGAAGGAAAGCGCCTGCAGGAACCTATTACAACCATGCCGGGACAGTTTCGCTGGTCGATTGATGAGCTTGTTAAAGAATGCCGGAAAGCATACACACTCGGAGTAGGTGCTGTTAATTTATTTGGTTATTCTACAGAAAAAGATGACCAGGCGACTTCCTCTTATAACCCTAAGGGCTTAATCCAGAGAACTGTCCGGGCCCTGAAAGCGGAATTTCCCGATTTGTGTGTGCAAACAGATATTGCCCTGGATCCCTATACCAATCACGGTCATGATGGCTTGGTGGTTGAGGGTGAAGTGGTGAACGATGAAACCGTAGAGGTGTTATGCAAAATGGCACTCTCCCATGCTGAAGCTGGCGCCGATTGGGTTGCTCCCTCAGACATGATGGATGGCAGAGTGGGCGCTCTTCGGGAAGCGTTAGATGCCAATGGATTCTCCCGGGTAGGTATCCTGGCCTATTCCGCAAAATATGCGTCCGGATTTTATGGCCCTTTTCGAGGAGCCCTCGATTCTGCGCCTAAAAAGGGCGATAAAAAAAGTTATCAAATGGACCCTGCCAATGTCCGGGAGGCCATGAAAGAAATTGAACTGGATATCGCGGAAGGTGCCGATGTTGTGATGGTCAAACCCGCATTAGCTTATTTGGACATTATTGCAAAAGCCCGGGCCAATTTTGATGTTCCTATTGCGGCTTACAATGTTTCCGGAGAATATGCCATGGTCATAGCCGCCGCGGAAAAAGGCTGGATCGATAAAGAAAAAGCTATGATGGAAATGTTGGTCTCCATTAAACGAGCCGGAGCGGACATGATCTTGACCTATTTTGCCAAAGAGGCGGCGCAGGTACTCCATGATCATTACGGGGAATACGCATGACCCAGGCATTAACCATACGTCAAGCACAGGTTGTTTTGCCGGGAAACATCGTCAAAACGAATGTGTTGATTGAAAACGGAAAAATTAGTGCTATTGGAAATTCTATTCCTGTGATGGGAACAACGATTGACGCGGATGGACTGACTTTGCTACCCGGTGTGATGGATCCTCAAGTTCATTTTAGAGAACCGGGAGCGACGCATAAAGAGGATTTGCATACCGGTTCTTGTGCCGCAGCGGCAGGCGGTGTGACCAGTTTTTTGGATATGCCCAATAACAAACCCGCCATTACCACTCTCGAATTAATGGCGGAAAAGAAAAAAACGGCCTCAAGACAATGCGTCGTCAATTATGGATTTTTTATTGGGGCCACGGCCAATAACCTCGAAGTCCTGAATCAAGTCCCTAATGTGTGCGGAATCAAAATTTTTATGGGTTCTTCAACAGGCGATCTGTTGGTCAGTGAGCCTCAGGATTTGGAACGTATCTTCGCCAAGGGGCATCGTTTGATTGCGGTACATGCGGAAGATGAGGCCCTTCTCAAAGAGAATCAACAACTGCTCAAGGATTGTAAGACGGTCTTCGCTCACCCCGCAATTCGAAACGAATCAGCGGCGTTAAAAGCGACAGAATTGGCAATCCATCTTTCCCTTAAATATCGACGGCGGTTGCATATTTTACATTTGACCACTGAAGAGGAAACTTTATTACTGAAACGCCTTCCCAAAGATAATGTTGTTTCAACAGAAGTCTGTCCCCAGCATTTTACTTTAATAGCACCTGACTGTTACCAGCGTTTAGGCACCTTCGCTCAAATGAACCCTCCTTTGAGAACAATCCGTCACGCCGAGGCTTTATGGCAGTCTCTGAAAGCAGGCATGATTGATTGTCTTGCGACAGATCATGCGCCTCATACGCTGGCGGAAAAAGAAAAACCCTATGGTGAAGCGCCTTCAGGAATGCCGGGTGTTGAAACGTCTCTGCCCCTGATGCTGGATCATGTCAATAGGGAGAAATGTACGTTAAGTGAGGTCGCCCGATGGATGAGTGAGGCTCCGGCACGCCTGTATGGCGCCAAAGGCAAGGGGCGAATTGAAGTAGGGTATGATGCGGATCTGGTACTGGTGGATATGACCCTGAAGAAAACTGTGAGGAATGGTCTCTTGCGGACCAAAGTCAATTGGTCTCCCTACCACGGCATGGAGTTTCAAGGCTGGCCTGTCCGAACCATTGTCAACGGACAAACCGTTTTTTTAGAAGGCAACGTTATGGAAAACATACGTGGTCAGGAAATTCAGTTTTTGAGTTAATTTATGAAGATTTTCAATTTTCGTGAAAATATGTCTCCGGCAACTCCAACGGTGGTTACGATTGGAAATTTTGATGGAGTTCATTTGGGACATCAAAAATTAATCAGCACGGTGGTCAATGAAGCGCGTCATCGACAATGCACCAGTGCGTTGATAACGTTTGATCCTCATCCTCAGGAAGTGTTGAGACCTGACCATTTTTTACCAAAAATCTGTAGCCAGGAACAACTGGTCGCGCAACTCGAGGCAACCGGACTTGATAGTGTACATATCATCCCTTTTACTGTCGAATTTTCCAAACTTTCTCCTGAAGAATTTGCCCTTAAATTTCTTATTGAGCGATTTAACCTTGCGAAACTGGTCATTGGACACGATTTCCATTTTGGAAAAAACAGGGAGGGAAATGTCGTCTTTCTTGAAAAAATGAGTCAGGACTATGGCTTTGACCTGGAGGAGGTTCAAGCCTTTCAAATTCAGGGAAAAACCGTCAGCAGTACCGAGATTCGAAACTTGATCAAAGCTTTTGATTTTGATAGCATTGAACCCTACTTGGGGCGTCGGTACAGTCTCTTGGGACAAGTGAAAAGGGGCGACCAACGAGGAAGGCAGTTGGGCTTTCCCACAGCTAATCTTTATCCACGGATTCATCTTCCTCTGCCACAAGGCGTTTATGTTACTCAGCTTAAAGTCCAGGAGCAAATTTACTTTGGCGTAACCAATGTAGGAAGGGTTCCTACCTTTGAGAAAAACGTCACCTCTATTGAAACCTACCTCTTTGATTTTGATCGCGACATTTATGAGGCCACTCTTGAAATCTGGCCTTTGCACTACTTACGTCCTGAAAAAAAATTCGAAAGTGTCTCCGCGTTAAAACAGCAAATCCAGGCGGATGTGGAACAGGCGAAAGCCTATCTTGTTCAAAAACAAGCGTTTTATGTTTGAGTATCAACCGGAACGCATCATCATTGACGATGCGGTTAAAAAGGAGCCCTTAACTTTACAGGTTTGTGAACGATTTTCGCAAGTCCCTCAAGAAGTTGTTTCGGATTACGCTTGGCACCGTCATGAAGTGGATGAGGATCCTTTAAAAAATCCACTCACCCGCGGAAAAAAAATACTCCATTTGAAGTATTTTCAAGGAGTCCCCATAAAATTATGCCCGGGTCTCACAGAAGGCGTGCTTTGCTGCAATTATTACACGATCAACTTTGTGGAAAACTGCCCTTTTGAATGTACTTACTGCATTTTACAGGCATTTTTAAACAAACCGGTAATTACCGTACATGCGAATGTCGATGAGATTCTACAACAAGTGGGAACCCTGCTCGCTTCTCGGGCTCCCCAGTGGCTTCGTGTGGGAACCGGAGAACATTCAGACAGCTTGGCGTTGGATCCCATCCTTGGTATTAGCGCCCACTTAATCCGCTTTTTCGCGGAACAGCCAAACGGAATTTTGGAACTTAAGACCAAATCAGCTCATGTCGATCATTTGCTGGATTTACCCCATCAGGGAAAAACGGTTATCGCCTGGTCGTTGAATCCGGAAACCGTGGTTGAACAAGAAGAATTTAAGACCGCAGGCTTGGATGAGCGTTTGTGTGCCGCAAAAAAAGCTGCGGAGGCAGGCTACAAACTGGCTTTTCATTTTGATCCTGTGATCCACTATCCCACGTGGGAAAAAGAATATCACTTACTGATTGAAAAGTTGTTTGAGGTCATTTCCGCAGAACAGGTTGTCTGGATTAGCATTGGAACCCTCCGATATATTCCCAAACTGAAATCCATTGTGGAAGAGCGTTTTCCAAACAACCGTTTGTTTCTGGGAGAATTCATTCCAGGAGATGGAAAGAAAATGCGGTATTATAAAAAGATTCGTCAAACGATGATTTACAGTATCACTCAAAAATTGAAACAAAAAGCACCTGGCGTTCCGGTTTATCTTTGCATGGAAAGTCAGAATGTTTGGCAAAAAACCATGCCGCGTACCCCTCAAAATAACGGAGAACTCGAAAACTGGGTTTGCCAGAAATTTTCCCATGCTCCCTCTTTCCCGAATTAATATGAGCACAAAGTATCCAAGTTGTATCGCCATTTTCCCACTATACGGCACTATCTTGTTACCCAACACGATCTTACCTTTAAGGATTTTTGAAACCAGGTATCTCGCGATGATGGAGGACGTATTGAGTCAAGCCCCCTACGTCGGCATCATCCAGCCCATGCACGAGTATGGAGACCACCTTTACTCCATCGGTTGCCTGGGGGAAATCTCGGTGCATCAAAAACTGAATAAAGGCGAATATCTCATTCGCTTGAACGGGGTTCAACGCTTCAGAGTGGAACAAGAACTGGAGGTCAACACTTTGTACCGTCAGGCCCTCGTGGATTATGAGGTTTTTCAACAGGATTTGACACTAGAAAACACCAAATTCCCAGCGGAATCTCTCTACAAACCTCTTGAACGCTATTTGATGAAATACAACTTAAGTCTGGCGTGGGATAAAATCCAAACCATTCCCTTGCATTATTTGATTAACCTGCTTTGCATGAATATGGAATTCAGCAGCGAAGAAAAGCAGGCCTTCCTCGAAGCTCCTACCCTGACCAGCCGTTGGGAAATGCTGATTGCCTCATTGGAAATGGAAATTGAGCTCTATTCAAGTATGAACAGAAAAGCCCTGAATTGATCGTGAATCCCTTCCGTCAGGTTGGGATGGTAAAAAAGTAGTGCTTAACTCGGATGGGGAGGCCCCTTGCCCTATGTGCCCTACACACTGGAAGTCACTCTAAATTTCATAACAAGCCCAACCCTGCCAGCAAGCCGACTAATCCTAGATAGAGTAACCCATAGAGCAGATAGATATTGGTCCGTCCAAATTGAGTGGTCGCCAGCCATCCCAAGAGATAACGAAATCCCTTCCATGGCCATCCCAACAGTGTTTCTTCAATAAAATCGGTAGGATGCGTCGCCAAAAAACTCTTTTTTGGGAAAGCGCCTTCTGGCAGTTGTTGTTCCACACCCAAATGCAGTGACGATCGATTTAGCTGGAGCAGAGGGCTGACAAACGAAGACCCGGTATATTGAAAACGCGGAGAATCCGCACCGTAGCCACATCCCCAGGTGGGATATTCGGAAGGGGTCTTGGATTGACCGGGAGGCCTGACCAGGAACTTCTGCCTCCAGAACCACAATCCCCCAAATAGCGCCAAGCACAGCCATTCGGCATAGATCATGGACTGAAGGGAGGCCCGCGGATGAGTCATATTTCCCAGCATTGACTTCTGCAGTCCCAAGCTCAGGAGAGGCGCGTTCAATAACGAGATAAAAGGCGCTGGAAAACTTCCAATCACAACGATGCTCCCTGCCAGAACCACTAAGGGACTCCACATTGCGGTGGAAGTTTCATGCGCCTTCTGGGCTGCGGAACTTCGGGGTTTTCCCAAAAAAACAATGCCATACGCCTTGGCGAAGCAGGTCAGTGCCAATACGCCGACCAGGGAAAATCCTGCCAGACTGAGCAGGGACCACAGGTTGAACCATAACCCCATGCTACCTCCCAACAGGTTCACCAAGCCCTGATACAATAAAAATTCACTGACAAATCCATTTAGAGGAGGAAATCCGGAAATAGCCACAGCGCCAACCAGGTAGAGCAATGCGGTTTTTGGCATTCTTTTAGCCAAGCCTCCATGCTGTTCCATGTTGCGGGTATGCGTCGCGTGATATACGGAACCGGATCCCATAAAGAGCAACCCCTTGAAAAGGGTGTGATTCCAAACATGCAGGAGCGCTCCCAGAAATCCCAGTGAACTCAACAGGGGGTTCCCCATGGTTTTCC
The DNA here is from genome assembly GCA_051382335.1 of Deltaproteobacteria bacterium TL4. Classification (GTDB taxonomy): domain Bacteria; phylum SAR324; class SAR324; order SAR324; family NAC60-12; genus JBBCAX01. The sequence continues at coordinate 8,791 of JBBCAX010000420.1, read as the reverse complement.
CCAGCATTCCCAGTCCGATGCCAATCATGATGATCCCAATATTTTCTACACTGGAGTAGGCCAGCAAGCGTTTGATATCCCGTTGCACCAACGCGTAGCTGATTCCGACCAAGGCGGAAAGAAATCCCAGTACCAGAATTCCGATGCCCCAAGACAGCTTGGGAAAACCCACCCACGTCAAGGTTCGCAGAATGCCGTAAATCCCCATTTTAATCACAACACTGGACATGAGCGCAGAAACATGACTGGGAGCTACTGGATGGGCGTGAGGCAGCCAGGTATGCAAGGGAAATACCCCAGCCTTGATGCCAAACCCCACCATGAGAACGACAAACAGAGTGTCGCGCAGTCCGACAGAGTCGGTTTCGCCGAGATGGAAATCACTAAAGAACCAGGAATTGGAATGTTGCGCCAGGACAAGCAGTCCCACCACCAGCAGGATAAAACTGATATGCATGGACACCAGATACATGATCGAGGCTTGGGCCACTTCCTGTTTTTCCCGTTCGAATCCCACCAGCAGCAGAGTACAAACCAGCATCATTTCCCAGCTTACCAAAAAACCCAGCACATGTTGGATGGTCACCACTCCCACCAAAGCTAAGGACAACCAGTTCCAGAAGCACCAGTGCAGACCCAGGTTCTGGTGCCGTTCCAGGTAAGGACGCAAATAGCCTGTCGCATAAATACCGGCGAAACTGCTCATGAACGTAATGATCAGGATAAAAAACGCGGACAGTCCATCCAGCAGAAACCATGGCTGCGACATCGTGTTTACTGAGGCAGGGAGGCTTAAGACACGACCTCCAAGCAAGACTTGCAAGCCCACACCAAAAATTAGCAAATTTCCTGGGAGCAGTCCCATCACGGACACTTTGGCGGCCCACCGTTCAGGAACCATCAGCGCAAAGAGACTTCCGCCAAAGACCAGCACACACCCCGCACAAAACGCTATCATCGCCATTCCAACCTCTTGATCATAACAAACCTGCGATTGCCAAAAAGACAATCAATCCCATATAGAGTAACCCATACAATACATAAATGTTGGTTCGCCCACTTTGAGTGCGGGCTAACTTCAATAAAACTTTCCGAAAACGTTGCCACGGGACCAAGATCAAGCGGACTTCAAACCAATCCACACTGTGAGATTCAAAGGAAGCGTGGGCTGGAAAATAGTCTTCAGGCAAATGTTGATGAGTCTGAATATTGAGGCCGGCCTTTCCCAAATCCAACAGCGGATCCGCAAAAGACGACGCCGTGTATTCCAGACGTGGCGAGTCCAAGCCATAACCACAATCCCAGGTGGGCAGGGAAACAGCGTCCGTCGCAGGGGCGTTTCTTTGTTTAACAACCCCATAATACCGGACGCCCCATAGCGCCATAATCAGCAGGGCCATCCCACTTGAGGCTTGAGAAACAGCGACAAGCTGTCCCCGCATGAAGCGTGTTTCCAAGGAAAGCGATTCCTGGGAAATCAGAGTCCTCAGTGGCAGTTGGAGCAAAGGTTCCACATATTGCGGCAGAAGCCCAATCAACAGACACGTTCCCGCCAGTACGGCCATGCTACTCCGCATACTCAAGGCACATTCCTTGGCCTTGACGGCCTTGGCACTACGGGGTTTCCCCAGAAAGACCGTTCCATAAGCTTTGCTAAAACAGGCCAAGGCTAATCCGCCAACCAGGGACAGGCCGATGATTCCCAGAATGGATAAAAAACTGGATTGCAGTTCCACTTGGGACAAGAGGTTTTGGAAGAGCGCTATATAAATCAGAAATTCACTGACAAACCCGTTAAAAGGCGGCAGACCGCAGATGGCGGTTGCCCCAATCAAAAAAAACAGGCTGGTTTGCGGCATACGTTTGGCTAAACCGCCCTGTTGTTCAATGTTTCGGGTATGAGTCGCTTGATAGACCGAACCGGCTCCTAAAAACAGCAACCCTTTGAACAGCGAATGGTTCCACACATGGAGCAGGGCGCCAGAAAATCCAAGGGTCATGACCAAACTGTTTCCCTTGTTCCAGCCCAGCATGCCAATCCCGATCCCAATTCCGATGATGCCAATGTTTTCTACACTGTGATAGGCCAGCAGACGTTTAAGATCGTGTTGCGCCAAGGCATACGCCACACCCAGGATTGCGGAAAACAAGGAGAGCAACAGGATGCTTTGTCCCCAGGAACGATCCGGTACCTCAAAAAAGGTGAGTGTCCGGAAGATCCCGTAAATGCCGGTCTTGATCACAACTCCTGACATGAAGGCGGAAACGTGACTGGGTGCTACGGGATGTGCCTGTGGAAGCCAGGTGTGCAACGGAATGAAACCGGCTTTGATCCCAAATCCCAAGCCCAATAAGCTAAAAATCAGAGTCCGTTTTTCGAAAGACTGGCCTCCCAGATGAAAATCGCTGAAAAACCACGATCCCGCGGTCTCAATACAGAGGGAAAAGCCCAGGACCAACAGCAAAAAACCGACATGCATCGCAATCAGGTAAACCATTCCCGCCTGAAATACTTCCTCTTTCTCATGTTCAAAAAACACCAACAGGAGTGTGAACATCATCATCAACTCCCAACTGATCAAAAAGGCCAGAGTCTGCTGAAAGCTGACCACACCCAACAAGGCCAACGTGAGCATGTTCCAGGAAAACCAGTGGATTCCCAGCATTCTTTTCTGATGCTGGTAGGAAGCGAGATAACCCAGACCATACACTCCGCCCACACTGCCCAAAAAGACAATCGACACCATGAAAAAAGCGGAAAGACCATCAATCACGATCCAGGGAGAGGGGCCCTCCAGAAACGGAGGGGAAAAGCTCAGCGGCTGATTTCGCAATAGAATTCTAACCGCGACCCCCGCGACCAGGAGTGAACCGGAAATCAAGCCTGTCACCGAAATCCGCCCTTTCCAGGCGTCAGGCACCCTCAACCCGCATACGCCTCCCAGCCCAATCAGTACACATCCTGTCCAAAACAAAATCATCACAGTCTTCAAAGCTTAAGGTTGCTGAAAGAGTGTTGCCGCTCGTGGTAGAAATTCGCTCATAAACGTACCGGAAGCCAGCACATGAAGTCCCAAGACAATCACGCCCACCAGACACAATCCCTGCAGGAATAACGATAATTTTCCGTAGAAGCGCAAGTGTAGTCGAGGTTCTTCGGTTGGAGGTCCAAAGGACATACTGAAGATGTTTTTGGCCATGCCCTTGATGATGACGGTCATGAACACACTGAGCAGAGCCACCAGTACCCAGTTTTCTTGAATCACCAAATGCCGAAACAACTGAAATTCACTGAAGAAAATACTGAACGGGGGCAAGCCAATACTGCTGGCAAAGCCTGCCAGCCAGATCCATCCCAGAATGGGTTCGCGATAGCACAAACCCTGGATGTCGGCAATGTTCTTGGTTTGGTATTTGCGAAAAAACAAACCGGCCGTAAAAAACAAAGAAATCTTCGTCAAGGAATGTCCGACGATGTGGAGTAAGGCGGTCGCGGGAATTCCGCAACCAAACCCGATCAGAATGAGACCATAGTGTTCCATGCTGGAATAGGCCAGCATGCGTTTGTAATTCTGCACCCGAAGCATGTAAGCCGCGGCCAGAATGATCGAAGCGATACCGGTTAAAAGGAACAGACGCGAAGCAAATAAACGGCTATCCCCGACCAGCACCTGATAATATCTCAATACCGCCATTAATCCCACCAGTCCCAAACTGCTGGAAATCAAGCCTCCAATCTGGGAAGGCGCCACATCCTTGGCATCAATATCCACCGTATAGAAAGGAATCACCCCAATTTTGGAGGAGTATCCCACAAATAAAAAAGTAAACGAGATTTTGAGCCAGAAGGAGGGCAACTCGGGTGCCAGATGCTGCAGATTGGTATAGAACAAGGCACCAGTGAGTTCCGATTTCCCAGCAATGGCTAACGCCAACAGCAAAATGCCCACAAAGGCCAACGCAATCCCTACCGAGCAAATAAAAATGTATTTCCACGCCCCTTCCAACGCATGTTCATTACGGTAATAAGCAATTGAAGTCGCCAGGGTCAAGGTGGTGCCTTCAATAAACACCCACGTTAGTCCGATGTGATTGCTCGTCAAGGCAACACTGGCGCAAAGGAGGGAAAAACACAGGTTGGCGACAAAGATTTTGGTATGCGGTCCCCGTTCAAATTGCCTCAGAAAATCTACAGAGAACAGGGCCACCGCAAAAAAGGCGAAGGACAGCACTGTGAGAAATAATAAATTGACATCATCCAGCCGAAACCAATGCATGTCCGGATAGGGCCGTACCCAACAACTGAGAACCAGGGACAGATGAATTGCCATCATTCCAGGCAACACATAATGATAAGGAATCTGGATTTTGAGAAACATCGCCACATAGATCAGGATTCCTGTCACCATCGGCAACAAAAACAACACCAGATAAAAAATTTCCGTCTCAGACATAGGGAACCTTCTCCAATATGAAATTTAATGCTTGAGTGAGGTAAGATTTTCCACACCCAGTTGTTCATCTTCAAACGTTGAATGGATACGGTTGATGAAGAGACCGCTCAATAAGATGACCATAAAGATATCCAGCAGCACTCCCAGACTGACCAAAAAAGGCAACTCCACGGCGACTGCCAGGGATAGCAGGAAAATACCGTTCTCCATCGCCATGTAGCCAATCAGATGCGTGATGAGTTTTTTACGAGTCAGCATCAAAAAAAGGCCAACGCCAATGGCGGAAAAGGCCAAACCAAAGTGTAGCGGTTGCACATATTGGGCGCGCTGATAGACCCATTGCGCGAAGAAAAAACCACCCAGCAGAAGAATCAAGCCTACTAACAGGGAAATCAAATCCGGAACATAAGCTTCCACATCACGACGCATGTGATTGTACACAATTGTTTTCTTCAGAGACCAGGGGATCAGGATGGTTTTGAACACCAAGGTTTCCAACGCCACCAGCAGGAGATGTGTCCAATCCCCCACTTCCAGATTAACCAGAGCAATGGCAAATAGAATGAGGCCCTGCAGGACCAGCAACCGAAGCAATAACGACAACCGTCCGGCTACACACAAGGGGAGTAAGGTCAACCCAAAACAAATCAGGAGTACATTGCTCATAAGCCTCCCTCCATGGTCATCACCACCAACACCAGCAAACTTAAAATTGAAGCGGAAATCACAAACATGGGGACGAAGGCCATCCGCAAACGGGCCATCACGGATTCAATAAGCCCAATGCTTCCCGCGGTCAAAATAAAGGTTCCCATGGTGGCACCATAAGCCATCGGCCATTCCCAGCCGGTTGGGATCAGCAAACAGGAAATGAGTGAGGCGAACACAATCAGTTTCAGTGCATGTCCATAAAGGATCAAGCCCAAATCAGGGCCGCTGTGGTCCAGAATCATGACTTCATGGATCATGGTCAATTCCAGATGCGTGTTGGGGTCATCCACCGGAACACGACTGCCTTCTGTCAAAATCATCATAAAGAGAACCACCAGTGCCAGTCCGTAAATCAAAACGATCTTGGGACCAGAGATCGAATACAGTTCAAACAGGTGGGCAAAGGACGTCTGCTGTGACCCCAAAGCCAGGGTCCCCATGAGGATGAAAAACGCCGGCTCTATCAAGGTTGAAAAGGTGGCTTCCCGACTGGCCCCCATGCCTTCAAAGGAACTTCCCGTATCCAAAGCCGCCAGGATCATGAAAAATTTGCCCAAGCCCAGAAGATAGGCAAAAAACACGAAATCCAGCGAAAACGAAATCAAGGGAGGTTGTTTCCCCATGGGTACCATCAACCCCGCAAAAATAATCACGCTCAGATTGAGGACTGGCGCCATTTGGAAGATCCAGGTGGTTTCACGGCTGATGACCTGCTCCTTTTTCATGAGTCGGAGTACATCATAGGCGAATTGCCACAAAGCGGGGCCTTTACGACCAGTCATTTTGGCTTTGACCCGGTTGATGATTCCCACAAACAGGAAGGGAAAAACCAGCATCAGTAACAAATGAAGCGAAGTGTTGATTCCATACGACATCGATGACCTTTTTTATGAATACTTTTTTCCCAAGAGATCCAGGATCCCATTGAGAAAGGTGAGAGGATGAGGCGGACATCCAGGAATATACAAATCTACAGGAATTTGGTTGAGAAACTGACGATTCAGGGCCGATGAAGAGGCAAACACGCCTCCGCTGATCCCACAGGTTCCGACCGCAATCACGATTTTGGGGGCAGGAATCGCGTCATAAGTCCCTTGCAGAGCGTTAGCCATGTTTTCAGAAATCGGTCCGCTCAAAACCAAACCGTCCGCGTGACGGGGCGATGCGGTAAACTCGATACCAAAGCGTCCCATATCAAAATTCACATTGGCCAGGGCGTTCAATTCCAGTTCACATCCGTTGCAGCCGCCCGCGGATACAGATCGCAGCTTGAGAGAACGTCCAAACAACTGTTGAATTTTTTCTTTCACCCGCACGGCTTTGAGTGAATTTTCCGAGTCGACCACCAAGGTCTCACGCTCATTACTGGCCAGATGATAATCGGCAGTAAAATGAATTTTTTCCGCGGGACAAATCCTTGGACACTCTCCGCAGAAGGCACACTTCCCCAGATCCAGTCTCACGGGATCAAGCTGAATCGCCTGGGTTGGGCAAGCCTCGGCGCAGGATTGACACTCCGCCTCGCAGGGGGTGTTATCGATTACGGGCACGCCTCGAAATCTTGGATTCAAGGCGACTTGCCGGATATGATCGAGTGTTTGATAGCCATGTGCCCAACGCACTTTGAGAGTATTCAACATCGGGTGTTCTGCTCCTTACAGGTCAAAGCCACTATAGGACTGATTAAAACTCTTGTTGCACAGGGGAAAATCCGAGATCCCGTTATTTCGCATGGCCAGAGCCAGCCCAAACCAGTTATGAAATGAGGGGTCCTTGATTTTGTAGCGCAGGGTTTCACCGGCAGAACCGGTAATCACACAATGAGCGATTTCGCCCCGCCAGCCTTCAACCATCGAAACCACCAGGGAATCGGGCTGGATTTTATCAGCGGTACAAGGCACTGAAATAGCAGGCTGTTCGCCAAGATGTACCAGCGACAGCCAAATGAGCTGGATGGATTGTTTGGCTTCACTGATTCTCAATTTGGTACGGGCTTCAACATCACCCCAACGAACAGTTGGAATCCCTCCTATTTTTGCTTTCAATGCAGCATAACGGCCAAAGGAGTGGTCCTGTCGGACATCCATGGCGATGCCCGAACTTCTGGCAATAAAGCCCACAACCCCAATGGAGGCAGCGACTTCCTGACTTAAAATTCCGGTCTGTTCCAAGCGGGATAAAACACTGGTACTTTCCAGTAACAATTCATTGATCCCGTCCATGTCTTTTTCCATCGAAACGAGCATGTGAGGCAAGTGTTCCGCCAGAAATTGAGGTTCCGCGTCATAGACAACACCCCCGGGGCGAATGAATCCACGGCCAAAACGACTTCCGGACAAGACCATGGAGGTATTGATTACTGCGGTACGCAAACGTCCATAAACCGCCTGTCCTGGCAAAAAAGCAATATCTCCGGAAATTGCCCCCAAATCCCCAACGTGCATGCCCAGGCGCTCCAACTCCAAAGCGATCACTCTCAGCCACTGTGCTCGTTCAGGAGGTGTCACTCCTGTCAGCGCTTCCACAGCCTGCGTGTAGGCCCAGACGTGTCCCACGGAGGTGTCTCCCGTGATGGATTCCGCCAGGGTTGCCTGTCGCAATAAGGGCTTTTGCACAAACAGATTTTCAATTCCCCGATGCTGATACCCCAATTGGATTTCCAAATGAAACACGGTCTCCCCATGACATTGAAACCGAAAATGACCGGGTTCAATCACTCCCGCATGTACAGGCCCCACACCTACTTCGTGAACTTCCTCGCCATCCATGCGGAAAAAAGGATAGGCGTGGAGGCCCCCCGCCTGTTTGCGCTCATGTTCAAAGCGTACAGGTTTGAGCCAGGGATGATCCTGGGGAAACAAGCCAAATTGTTCGTAGAGTTCTCTTTCAAACAACTGGATTGAAGGATAACGGATGGCCAGAGAGGGAAACACGTTTTGTCCCGCTTCAAACAACGTTGACGTGATCCACAATTCGGAATGGGGATCGTTGGCACAGACAGCGAATACTCTAACTCCGGCTTCAACGGTCATTCCAAAATAGGCGACAACCCGTTTACCTTCTTCTAACGCCGCAGTTAAGGTCGGATGAAACTCCTGACGCGGCAAAGCAGGAACCTGGTGGCACAACACAGGCTCAGCATTACGGGTTTTAATCCAATATGGCTCCATAAACTTTCCTCAACAACCTAAAATAAAACCTGACTATTCAACCGCCGATTGACACGGATAACCGCAGATTATTTTATAAAGAAGGGAATCCTTTTCTCTGCGTCTATCCCCGAAAATCTGGGGCAAAGCCGTTAATATAAAACTGAATTTTCTGGCTGAAGCGGCTGAGGAAGATGAGTTTCTCCCAAATACCATCTCAGATCAATTTCAATGGAGCGTGAAAGCGCTTCCAGCGGCAAATCATTATCTTCAAGGCCAAACGGTTCCTCAATTTCACTTCCGATGTAATCCATGCCCAAAAACGGGCACCTTTCATTTCCCAGTTGACACTGTGTTGTCATTCCCGCGAACGCGGGAATCCATCTTCAGTCCGTAGCTTCTGGATTCCCGCGTTCGCGGGAATGACAAAGACTCGTTCAAACTGTAAACTACTTATCCAGGATTTTGAAAGGTGCC
>JBBCAX010000419.1:0-7794 GCA_051382335.1 Deltaproteobacteria bacterium TL4 | reverse complement strand
GTAAAGAGAACGCGCAGTCAGCATTAGATGAATTAAAAAAGGCTCTGGTTGATAAACTCCCACAGCCAATCAAAAAATCATGAATTGCCGTTTTTACTAGCGAAACTTATGGGACAGGGTACTAGTACTATATAATAATTAAAAACGTTATGGATTGATATGTTTAATCATTACTTCAAGTACTTGTTCAATACTAAGTGTACTGGTGTCAATCACAATAGCATCAGTGGCTGCTTTTAAGGGAGCAACGGGACGATTTCTATCTTCTTGATCTCTTTGAATCAGGGCATCAAAAACATCCTCATAAACGACAAACTGTCCTTTCCCACTCAATTGATCGTAACGACGCTTAGCACGTACATCAGGATTGGCATCAACAAAGAATTTAAAGTTGGCATTCGGAAAAACGACAGTCCCAATATCTCTACCTTCCATCACAGAACCACCATAGTTGTGACTTTTTTTTGCTCTTTCAACAAGTTGACGTTGCTGCATTTTCATGGAATCACGAATAGTTGGAAATTGGCTTATTTTAGAAGCTAAGATGGAAATTTCTTCGCTTCGAATTAACAACGAAACATCGGTTTGATCACAGAAAATTATATCATCAGGTTTGAATTCAATTTCGGTCTCTGCAACAAGTTTCTGCAAAAAAGATTCTTGTTGAGAGCAGTTTTGTTGCTTCCATTTCCAAGCGATACATCGAAACATAGCGCCAGTATCTACATATAAAAACTTGATACTTTGTGCTAACCGTTTAGCGATTGTGCTCTTACCCACACCGGTAGGACCATCAATCGCCACAATAATGAAAAAAATATTACTGTGTTTCACGTGAAACCTTTCGAAGTTTTAAATTTTCTAATTGTTGTAACTGATTTTGCGCATGAGCTATATACTTCGGTTGATTGAAAGTTTTTAGAATCTTCATATAGACTGCTTTCGCATCCTGATAGTACTTCTGTTCTTCAAAACAAACAGCAATTTTTAGCAAAATATCCCATTTTAATTCATCTGAAAGAGATGCCGAAAAATAAATTACTTTTAAGAAGGATGCAATGGCCCTTACATACTGTTTTTGATACAAAGCTGCAACTCCCTTTTCCTGAAATATTAAAGATTGGTACTGAGAATCTTCTAGCATTGCTTGATTTAACCAGGTTTCTGCCTCGGAATAAAGACCTAACTTGTTTTTGATTTCTCCAAGTTTAAATAAAAGTTCAGTTTTTTTTATGGAGGATAAGTCAGAGTGCAGCATGGATTGATAATTTTTTGATAAATGATTTAAGTAAGGGGAGCTATGCTCATTGAGGTTATTTTGATTATAGTAGTTGATTAGTAGTGTTAATACATCGTTTGTAAGATCATCTTGAATTTCTTCAGCTACAAATTTTTGAGCTTGTTTTATGAAAGTATCAATTTTATTTGCTTCAAAATTCAATTTTATAAGTCGAAATCTAACAAATCGTTGCTCATTCTGAGACAGATTTTTCAAAGCCAATTGATAATGATATGTTGCCTTGGGTTTCCGATTTAAAGCAAACAAAGCATTTGCTTTGTTGAGATTTAAAAATGATATTTGTTGTGCATTTAATGATAATTGAAAACTATTATCAATGAGTTGCAAAATACGCTCGTTATCATCCAACGCGAATAAAACCAACAATCGAAGTTGGATAAGTTCGTAATTTGGGTATTGTTTTAGTTGAGAGTCTAAATAATCATCAGCTTTTTCATAGTGTTTTAATGTTTGTAATATTTGAGTGTGAAGACGAATAATGGGAATGGGATTACGTAATGGGGTACCCATTTTTTCGAGTTTAGAGAGGGCTGAAAGTGCTTTCTTATACTGGTGTATTTCAAAATAACCTCTCGCTAAATAAAAGTAGGATTCCTGCAGAAAGGGAGAGTTTGAGAATTGATTGACCAGTAAGTTGAATGATTTAAAGGACAGTTTCCATTGTTTTTGATCAAAATAACTACGACCTATTAAAAAAAGACTGTCATCAATTCGAGGCGACGATGGTTCAACCTGTTTTAATGCAATGATGTTGTGAGGGATGGAAAGCTCATAAAGAGTCAAGCCGTACCAAAAATAATATTCATCAATCCACGGAGAATCGGGAAAATCATTAAGTAATTGCTGAAGATGAGAGGAGGCAAGTTCATAGTGACTCAGTTTTAATTCAATTTCAGCTAAATAGAACAGAGCATTTTCACGGATGAACGGAGTCGTCGATTGTGATATAGATTGATAAATCAAGTAAGATTCCTCATGATAGCCTAGTCTCTCTTTAGAATAGGCTATCATTAATTTCCCTTCATTTTCCCACGATTTCCAATAAATCGGGTCTAATTCCAGTTTAACAATATCATCAAATTGATCATGAGCGACGGCTTTATGGAAAAATAGTCGTAGTAGTTGATTTTTAAGTTGAGGATCTTGTAGTGAATTCCATTGCTTCCATGCGTTAATAAAATCGTTCCTACTTAGGTAATACAATGTGTTGGTAGTGACTAATAGATGTGGATTTTGAAATCCTTTGAATCGTGGATGATTAAGGAGTCGATGAACTTCCTCCCAATTATTGAGATAAATATTACTGCATATATCAAGCATGAGTAAGCGTTCCATGTTTTTTGAGTGATAGTATTTTTCAACAAAGTCATTAAAAAGTGCACTAATAGGCTTCCATTGTTTTACGAGGAATAACGTCTCCGCAAGAAGGATGATATAATGCAATCGTTGAGGACTTAAGGGATATTGTTCAATTAAATTTTGAAGAATTGTAATGCTTTGGTCATATTGCTTATTACTGAGGTATGCGTAGTATTTAAGATAGGCTAAACGCTCAAGCAAAATAGAAGAGTTAAAAATGGATTCAAATTGGTTAATTAGAGATAGAGCTTTATCATAACGTGTTTGTTTTAAGAATATCCAAACCAGTGAATAAGTGCTTTCAGCAAGAAATGGAAAATCTGGCTCAGATTCCAATAATGTCCAGAGTAAGTTTTCAGCTCTTTGATATTTGTTTGCACGGATTAATATTTGAGAGTTCCAAAAGATACTTGGAAAATACCATTGGGATTTTGGATGATTTTTTATTATTGTGGAAAAGGTAATTTGTGCTTTTTGTAATTGATTTTGATAAAGAAGAGCGACAGCATTGTTATACAAAGTACTAGGGGTATCCAGCCATCCAGTCTCCCCATACGGCGTTGTTAGGGCAAACCAGTCGGGAAGATCAGGTAAGTTTATTTGTGGTGAAATTAAAGAGACAAACTCGTATTCAGGCATTCTCAAAGGAGGAATTTCCAATGGAAAAAGCCCCGCTTTGGAATTGATGTGTGCGGGAAGAGCAAACGAGAGGCAGGGTAAAAATAATAAATGCAACAGCACAAATCTGATTACCATTACTTTAAAACTGCATTGGAATACAAAATGAATATAAGTTTTATTGTCATTAACAACTAGCATGGAGGGAGTTTCGAAAAGAAATTAGCTGTTCTTTTGCATGATTTAGATTTTCAACGGATAAGGTTAAAACATAGCGGTAATGTTTCATACTATGTTGGTACCTTGGATCATAGTAATCCACAAGTAATGTATGCACAATTTCCTCCAAATTATTTTGTTCAAGACATTGGCATAGTCGATTTACAGTTTTACTACTGAGAGTAGTACGTAAAGACTGTAATATTTGATATGTTTGTTGATAGGTTTCTTGACTATTAATAAGATAGTCTGCCAAAATACGTTCAATGCGTGTTTCTAAAGAAGCCTTTAGCAGAACCATCATACTCTGTTGCATGTTCTGAGCTAATTGCTTAGGCATAAACACATTCCCAATTTTACGACTTTCGCCTTCAATAAATAATGGAATATACGGTGTCCCTTGATGTTGTAAAAGCTCTTTCAGCAGAAATCCTTCGAAATTTTTTTGAGTGCGTGGAATCCGGTTAATTGCACCAAATAATGAACTGCGATGTTGGGCCAGATCCTCTAAATCAATTGAATGAGATAATTGAGTAAGGAGGCATGTTTTTCCAACACCAGTTTGGCCATGTAGCACAATCAATTTTGGTGAGATTTGATCCATTTGAGAAAGAGTATATTGACGATAATATTTATAACCTCCTTCAAGTTGCTGAACATTATCAAAGCCTAAACTCCCTAATAAGCGAACTACAGCAAAAGAGCGCATGCCACCTCTTGCGCAATAAATCGTTACAAACTGGGATTTATAGGGGGCAAACTGTTCTACAAATTGAGAGAGGCGCGAATGAACAATATCAAATCCCGTGTCAACAGCCGTTTCCTTGCTAACCTGTTTGTACAGAGTCCCTATCTCAGCCCGTTCTTCATTGCTGAAGAGCGGGATGTTAATAGATCCTGGAATGGAGCCATCAGCATATTCACGTGAAGTCCTCACATCAACCAGAAGCGTCGATTGACGGAGTGTCTGCGCAACTGAAACATTATTACAAGATCCGTTGAATAGTTTATTTTTAAAGCTATGCTTCACTTTCTCCATACGATGCATTAGTAATGGCACATAAATAACTTACCTATTTGGAATTGCCCTGTAATTCCAACTAGATAGATGTTCATCAAATTGAATTGTCATGTTTTCCTTGAAGCCATCAGCTACTTTTCTTCCTGTCTGATAGACTTTGTCGACAATATCAACAGCAGCAATTCCAAATTTGAAATCCATCGTGAATTAACTGTTCTTATTGTTTGATCTCAGTTACTTTGCAGATATCATTAACCCTCATTTTAGGAGCAAGAGATATCTTCAAGTTTAAATTTTGATAGTTTTGTTAGCAAGATTAATAATGTATTTGAAAATCTAACCGATAATCGTATGTTCAACCCCAATCTTCGATATTCCGTTAAAGACGCTGCTTTAGGAGCCTTTTCAGTATTTTTTAGCCAGTCGCCCTCCTTTCTATCCCATCAACGCCAGAGGCATCAGTCTCAAGGGAAGAATAACGCGCAAACCCTGTTTGGGATAGAACAAATTCCCAGCGACCCTCAAATTCGCAATTTATTAGATCCCGTTGCTCCTGATGAACTTCATAGCGTTTTTAGCGAGACCTTTGAAAAACTCGAACAACAAGGATATCTTCAAGAGTATCGCTTTTTTGCGGATTATCGATTGATGGCTCTAGATGGGACAGACTACTTTAGCTCCTCTAAAATCAGTTGCGACAACTGCTCTACCAAGCATCATAAGAATGGGAAAGTGAGTTACTCCCATAAAGTTTTAACTCCTGTGGTGGTTGCCCCTAAAAACTCAAAAGTCATTGTGCTAGAACCTGAATTCCTTACGCCTCAAGACGGTTCTGAAAAACAAGACTGTGAACTTAACGCCGCAAAACGATGGATTGAAAAGCATAGCCATCTTGCCTCCAAACAGATCATCATTTTGGGAGATGAGCTGTTTTCTAGAAATCCTTTTTGTCAACTTCTGTTAGAAAAAGGTTTTGCTTTTATCTTGGTTTGTAAGCCTGGTTCTCACAAAACTCTTTATGAAGGGATCGCGTCGAGGGAAAAAAGCAATGAGTTAGAATCCTTTTCTATTAGAAAATGGAACGGACAATTTCATGAACTCCAGACCTATCGTTATCTCAAGGATGTCCTCCTCAAAAACGGAGATGACGCTCTCTGTGTTAATTGGGTGGAATTAACCATCACTCACACGGCTACTCAAGAAATCATCTATCGAAACGCCTTTGTTACCCAGTTCTCTCTGGATCGAACCAAGGTCCCTGCCATTGTAGAAGCGGGAAGAACTCGATGGAAAGTTGAAAACGAAAATAACAATGTCCTCAAAACCAAAGGGTATCATTTAGAACATAACTTTGGACATGGAAAAGAGAGTTTGGCCGCCACATTACTGACTCTCAAGCTCTTAGCTTTTCTTGCTCATACTGTTTTAGAATTTGTTGACCAGGTTTATACAGCAGTGAGAAAAAAGCTAGTTGCCAGGAAAACATTTTTCCATGATTTCCAAACATTAACAAAATACCTCTGTTTCGATAACTGGAATCATTTGATTGGATTTATGGCTCAACAGCTCGAAATAGCGATACTTAATTCAACTTAAACCTAAATTTGGAATTGCTGATCAACAATGACCCTCAATTCCGTTTTTGTTTGAGTTTTTTTAATCAACTGCTGGACCAATTCAATACTTTTAAAAATAACGCACTGACACTCACGAGTCACGTAAGGGAAAAGACGATGCTCAATAGGATTATACTTGGATGTATAGGACGGATAATGAGCAATTCTAATTTCTATTCCGATTTCGTCTACAAGTTTTTGTAAATCTTGCTTGAAAAGATATTGCCTGGAGGGTGCAATTAAAAGTGTGAGGCAACATTATTTTCCCAATAGTTTTCCCATTTTCCGTTTACCTGTAAAAGTTTCAAGGCCAACATTTTTTTTTGCGTTATTGACTTCCCACCAAGCTCCCGGTAGTTTCATTCGATCTTGAATAATATATCGATGTGAACTTTCGATTTCTCCTGAACCAATAGGAAGGTTTTCCTCCAACGCCTCTTGATAATGAAATTGTTCAGGACGATTGAAAATATAACGATAGCATGCTCTTACTGGAGTTTTTTCATCAGAAATAGTAAGAGGTTCCAAGTAGGGAAGCAAGTTATCAAGAACTACTGCGGAACCGTTGCTTTTTAGAAGTTTCTTTTGATTTTCCACCCAACTGTCTTTTTCATCATTAGCACAAACTTTGGCAGCAGCGTCTAAATACTCACAAAGATGATAAAAATCGATTAAGTATCTTGAATTTTCTCCGAATTGAAGCTTAAGTTGATTAGCGATCCATGGCGCCCCATCACCGATTCCATGAACTTTTGTATCTTCTCCAAATCCCATCTCGATTCCCACATTCAGCCATTCCAAGCCAAGAGCTTCAACCTGGGGTGATGAATATTCAGAATAAAAACATGCTTTTTATTATGTAAAAAATACCTGTTTTATTGCCACTGATTTGATGCTTTATATCAAATAAATCAGGAAGGTACAGGTAATCATTTGGAACAAGTTTAAAAGTAGTAAATTTTTGTTCAAAAGGCATAGATTCATCATCCCAGCTTCAACCCCATCAAAAGTACCACCAAAAAGACGAGTGAAAGAGTCGGGTTTTCTTGTAAAGCAAAGTTTTGCTTCACTCCAATAAATTTCCCGAGTTTTACGACGATCCACCTTTTTGCCTTCTTCAGCAGTAAGCTCTGAGGTTTTCACCATTGGCACCATAGTTCCATCCGATTCAGCGATCGCACCTCCGCCGCTCCTATTTTCGGAATGTCATCGACATCTTTTCTGTTTGCTTCACCCTCATTTAGCATCCGGCCTCCATGATTAGAGTGATCGAACGAACTGAGGATACAGAAACCTCAATCCCATAATGTTCTTTAGACATCTTTCCAAAATAAAGCCTGGATTTTAGCGAGTTCACGGGTATCCTCCTCTTTTACAAAATTTTCAGTATAGCTGTCAAGAAAAGTTTTGTCCTTTGGCCTGAGTTTTACCGTGGATATGGTCTTTTCTGAAGAAGTACTTTAATATTAGTTAGATAGCAATAATTTTTGAAAATTTTAAAAAAGACTCTCCTCAGAGTTGATTTTTTGTTACAACGTATAATAATTCTGGACTTTGAACATTTTTAAAGAATTAAGCCACATTGAGTAGCTGATTAATCAAGACATGCAAATCGTCTTGAGAAAATAACTTAAGTTCTGGGTGATCCTCAGATCTAAGAT
>JBBCAX010000418.1:0-31560 GCA_051382335.1 Deltaproteobacteria bacterium TL4 | reverse complement strand
TGCTTACGCCTGTGATCTTTTACCTGAAATAGAAAGCTTGCTAACATAGAAAATCC
The DNA here is from genome assembly GCA_051382335.1 of Deltaproteobacteria bacterium TL4. Classification (GTDB taxonomy): domain Bacteria; phylum SAR324; class SAR324; order SAR324; family NAC60-12; genus JBBCAX01. Next base: position 31,504 of record JBBCAX010000418.1, on the reverse strand, counting down.
CTTTAGATGGAACGTTAAAATGCCTTAAAAACGCCATGTATAGCAAGTTTTTTTAGAAATGAACAGCCCTGCCCGCTTACCCCCAAGGAATTGTGACACAATTCAGAAACCCTCTGTTTATCCCTAACACGGTTCGTCTTTATGCCAAAAAAGTTTTAAACGAAATTCATACAGAAATACGGGATTTGGAGGAACAAGTCATTTATCAGACTGGGAAAATTGTGCATTCGGCCGCGTCCACATAAATCAGCTTTTATTGTAGCCTCGTTCATGCTAAAAACCCCCTTCCCTCAATAGGGAGCACTTTAAAAAACACACCGGGATAAGAAACAGAATTGAGAGACTTCCAACAGAGCCAATTATTTCGCAGACAGTTTTTAATGAGTGACTTCCCTTGTGAGTCTTTTGCGGGATGGACTCAAACGGAGTTGTCCTGTGGTTTATTTTTGCAAAATCACCCCGAACTTGAATTGACTCAAGTTTCTCTCAGGGAAAAGCACTTAACGCTTTTAGGCTATGTTTTTGATTCCCAGGCGCCTCTTCAAAGTAATCGTGAGGTTTTGGAAGAATTGTTAAACTATACGGAGAGACTTCCGGAATTTTTTAAATATACTTCCCGATTTTCAGGACGTTGGATCTTGATGGTTGACCTTCCTGAACACCAATTGATCTTTCATGATCCTGCGGGCTTGAGGAGCGTTTTTTACACGGAAGAGGCACCTTTTTACTTTGCCTCACAACCTGGACTCCTCAAGACCAGAATTCCTCTGACTTTAAGTCCAGAGGTTCAGCGAGATTATTTAAACAGCGATTATTACGCCAATGATAGAGAAGCCTGGCTCCCTGGGGGCACGTCTTTGTATTCAGGCGTTAAACAACTGCCGCCCAATCATTACTATGATTTAAAAACCAAAAAAACGGTGCGGTTCTGGCCTTGGTCGCCGCTGGAATCCCAGTCACTGGAAACGGTTGCGGAGCAGGCCGCCTTGTTGTTGAAAAACCTCATGCTTGCGGCATCAAAGCGTTTCGATTTAGCCTTACCGATGACCGCGGGGTGGGATAGTCGAACGTTGCTTGCGGCCAGTAAAACGCTTAAAGAACAGCTCTATTGCTATACACTGATCTATTATAAACTCACACCCAAAAGTCCGGATATCTATATTCCGCGACAACTGCTAAAGATTTTTGAGATGGAACATCATCTTTTGGATTGTTCTTCGGCAATGAGTCCCGCGTTTCAAGCCTTTTATGAGCGTAATGTCGATCACGCTCATCAGGCCTTGGGAAATATTGTGGAAGGTGTTTTAAAAAACTATCCTCAAGAAAAAGTTTGTGTTAAAGGAAACTGCAGTGAAATTGCCCGTTGTTATTATTATCCTGAGACCTATCCTAAAGTCATTACGGCACAGACTTTGGCTCAGTTGGCCGAGATGGAGCATAATGCGTTTGCCGTAAGGCACTTTGGACAATGGCTGAGAGAAGGTCAGGTTATGGCCAAAACGTTTAAGCTGAATATTCTGGATTTGTTTTATTGGGAACATCGAATGGGAAGCTGGCTTTCAATGTCCCTGTTAGAGTGGGATTGCGCTCAAGAAACCTATATTCCCTTTAACTGCCGTGATTTGTTAGATTTGCTATTGTCAGTGGACCAGAAATACAGAAGACCACCTGATTACAAACTTTATGAAACCATGATTGGATTATTATGGAAGGAGGTCCTGAGTGCGCCCATTAACCCTGAAACCTTTCTCAATCAATTGAAACCTAAAGCCAAAAAGAGGTTACGACAGATGGGGGTTTATAACACTCTGAAAACGATCAAAAACAAGATTTCGGGATAACGCTCCTTACCTATCAAATCAGTAATTCAAGAGTTTTGAGCTTTTGGCTAGGCGTCCAAGCGGGAGAAGGCGTTTTCATAATCGGTCCCTGGCCTTTCTCAAAACTTGTCACTGACGAGAATAACGCTATGCGAAAAAAAAATAAAATTGGTTTTGTGATCCTAAACTTTCTGACCTATGAGGATTCCTATGAATTGTTGGAATCGCTTGTTGAACGTTCGGACATCAACCAATTTTCGGTTCAGATTTACATGGTTGACAATCAATCCTGCTCAGAAAAATATCGGGCCTTCCAAGCAAAGGTCTCCCCTTTGCTGTCGTCTGTGTGTTTTTTAAGCGCATCCAAAAACCTGGGGTTTGCGCAAGGCTTAAATCTGGGGATTGAACAGGCACGAAAAGAGGGCTGTGAGTTCGTGGTCTGTTCCAATAATGATATCTTGATTCAATCAGTAAATTTTTTCCAAACGCTTGTAGACACTTATCTCAAGGACACTCAAATCGCGGTGATCGGCCCTTCTATCAAGAACTTGAACAATCAGGAAAATCAAAACCCTTACATCCAAAAACGAGCTCTGGACCATTCTGCGCGGAGATGGCTTTATCAGTTACAATACAGCACATTCTTCGGAAAACCCTTGTTTTATTTGGTGGAGTACCTCAAACGGTTGAAAGCTTTTTTGTCACCGCGCAACCAATACGCCTTCGGTTGTCAATCAGAATATATTTATTGTGTGCACGGATCGTTTTTCATCCTGACTCCCGCCTATTTTCAACATTTCTCCACTCTGGATCCCCATACTTTTTTATACTTTGAAGAGTGTATTATCGCGGAGCGTGTTTACCAGAAAGGTTTGAAAGAATATGTCAATGCCGAGCTACACGTTCTACATAAAGATGATTCCTCCACGAATACCTTATTCAAGCATAACGCATGGCGTAAACTGCAGTTTGTGCTGAAACATAATTTTCAATCTGGAAAATACTTCTATAAGCACTATGTCGCGTCCAATTCGGAAGCGGGAGGAAGCGCCTTCAATCCTTCCTATATTGGGAAAAGAGATGACATCATCGCGTTAATTCCCCCTCAGGCGTTGACCTTTCTGGATGTTGGTTGCAGTACAGGCGTCTTGGGTAAACAAATCAAAGCCAAGTTTCCTCTAGCGCAAGTTTATGGTGTGGAACTCGATGACGCCATGTCAAAGGTTGCGTCTCAAGTTCTCGATCAAGTCTATCAGGGAAGCGCGGAACGTATCGACTTATCTCAATCCCTGAAACAAGAGTCAGTGGATTGTATTATTTTCGCGGATGTTTTGGAACATCTTCAAGACCCCTGGAGTGTCTTAAGCAAATACTCCGCCTTCTTAAAACCTGAAGGGGTCATCATCAGCTCACTGCCTAATGTTCGGCATTACAGTACGTTGGTGAGTTTGATTTTTAAGGCCGAGTGGCCCTATCGTGAAAGAGGCATCCATGATCGCACCCATTTAAGGTTTTTTACTAAAAAGAACATGCGCTTTTTGTTTGAAAATGCGGGACTCTCCATAGAAACCATGGTCCCCAATTATCGTCTCCTGGAACGTCCTTCAAAATTCAATAAATTGTCGTTTCTACTGGCACTTCCTGTGCTTAAAGACTTTATCACGTTTCAATATTTGCTTGTCGCCAAAAAATCGCTGTCAGCGGCCCCGAAGGATCTCCATTCTTCAACCTGAGGTGTGCGTCAAAAAATATCTTTAATAATCACACGGTATGCGTTATGATCAATTGATCAATGAGTTCGGTGTTGAAACTATTTCTTGGTATGAGGATTGAGGATGGGACTGAGCATAGAAGAAAAAAAAGAAGTTGAGGAAATCATAGAAAGTGTCGTTCGAGTTCATAATGTTGATTTGTCGCTGTTGCAACAGCAATGGAAAAAGTTCAAGGACGCGCCAGAAGCCAGACTTGCGGGGTTAGAAGTTCAGGTGGGAGCACTCGGTCGGGAATTAAGTGATTTTAAACGAGAGGTCGATAAACGTTTTGAGCAGGTCGATAAACGTTTTGAACAGATCGATAAACGTTTTGAACAGATCGATAAACGTTTTGAGGATCTCAACAAAACCCTTCTTCGACTGCATGAAAGTATGAACGCTCAAGTCTGGAAATTTTTGGGAGGGTTAGGCGTTATCTTGATCTTGCTGCGCCTTGCGGGAGCCATTTTTCCAACGCTTCCCTGAACTTGCGCTAAAAAAACCACATTTCACCGGATGAGTGGTGAGATGAGAGATCCATGTTGGCTGATCGACTCATCCCAACGCCATGACACGGACCAATTCTTTTTTCAAATCCTCTACCATGAACGGTTTAACGATCCTGCCTTTAAAACCATAAGCACTGTAATTGGCCATAATGGGATCGCTGGAATAGCCGCTGGAAACAATAACCTTCGCGTTAGGATCAAGGGTGAGAAGTTTCTTGATCGTTTCTTTTCCGCCCATTCCCCCTGGAATGGTTAAATCCATGATCACAATGTCAAAGGGCTGACCGGCCTTGGCCGCGGAACTATATTTTTCCAGCGATTCCGTTCCATCAACTGCGGCAACGGCGGTATATCCGTAGGACTCGAGCAATTCAACCGATAAAGTTCGGATCAACACCTCGTCATCCATTACCAGAATGTGTCCCGATGCGGCTGTTAAATCGTCACTCACACTCGCGGAAATCGGGGTTGTGGTAGTTTGTGAAGAGACGTCAGCAGGGAAATAGACGGTAAAGGTTGTGCCCATCCCAGGTTTGGAATCAACACTGATATGTCCGTTGTGTTTGAGGATGATGTGATGAACAGTGGCCAACCCAAGCCCACTGCCCGTTCGTTTGGTGGTGAAATAAGGATCAAAGATTTTTCCTATGTTTTTTGTCGGGATTCCAATCCCTTCGTCCCGGATACGGAGCTTGACAAAATCACCTGATAAATGACTGGCGAGGTTTTCCTTGAGGTCTTTAATATTTTCCGCGTCAATATGCAGAGTCCCCCCCTCAGGCATAGCCTGTTCCGCATTGATGGTCAGATTGGCGATGATCTGGGATAACTGACCTTTATCGGCTTTAACCTGCCAGAGATCCTCAGGCAGAGTCAGATCGGTTTTTACCTTGCTGCCGCTCAAACTAAAATCGATTGACTCTTGAATAACCTGCTTGACATTCACGGCTTCTAACAGGGGATCTCCCCCTTTGGCAAAGGTCAGAAGCTGTTTTGTGAGGTTGGTTGCTCTCGTCAAGGCTCGATTAGCGGTTTCAAGGTAAATATAGGCCGCATGGTCAGGGGGAAGTTTTAATTTGGCCAGCCCGATATGTCCAAACAGTCCTGTCAGGATATTGTTGAAGTCATGAGCAATCCCTCCAGCCAAAACGCCTACCGATTCCAGCTTTTTGGCATTAAAAAGTTCCTCCTCAATTTTATATTTTTCAGTCACATCCCGAAAAACCAGCACCACGCCTGAGATTTCTCCATCAACATTTTCAATGGGAGCGGCACTGTCGGCAATCTGGTATTCCGTTCCCTCTTTGGAAATCAGCAGCGTGTGATTGGCCAGCCCCGATATTTTTCCGGTGGCCATCACTTTAGCAACAGGGTTTTCAGCAACTTGACGTGTTTGAGCATGGACGATCTTAAATATTTCGGTAAGGGGTTTGCCCGCGGAATTTTCAAACTCCCAACCGGTGAGTTTTTGCGCGATGGGATTGATGAGCGTAATGTTCCCCCGGAGGTCTGTGGCGATCACCGCATCGCCGATGGAGTTGAGAATCGTGCGTAGGTTTTCCTCGCTTTCCAGCAACGCGCTCTCTGCCCGTTTGCGTTCGGTAATATCGTCGAAACTGGTGACAAAGAAACCTCTTTGAGGGCTGAAGGCGGAAACCGAATACCATTTTTCAGTCGCTTTAAAGTAGTCTTCGAAGCGGAGGGACTCATCTGACAGCGCCACTTTGCCATAGGGTGCCACGTGGTAGAACGACTCCTCCTGTCCCGGATACAATTCACGGATGGTTTTGCCGACAACATCAGCCTTTTTGAATCCGGACATTGTTTCAAAGGCATTATTGACTTCGAGTAACCGATAGTCAACGGGCCGACCGGAATCATCGGTCATGAGTTGCTGATAAGTCAGCGCCGCGATTGAATTCTGAAACAACTGGCGGTACTGCTCTTCACTTTTGCTCAAGGCCTCTTCCCGGTTTTTTACAGCTTCGCTCATCACTTCAAAAGCGGTTGCCAGATCATCTATTTCCCGATAACTTGATTTTGGAGAAACAAAGCCATAGTTTCCCGCAGCAATTTTTTTAGAACTTTCCGTCAGTTCTGAAAAAGGTTTCAAGGTTTTCCTCAAACTGAGCAGGGAGATGGTGATAGCGAGCACAAGAGCCGCCACGATTCCCGTCCAGATGATCCTTCTGATTTTTATGACTGGAGCAAAAGCTTCCTCAAGCGGCTGTGTCACAACGATCAGCCAGCCGGTCTGAGGAACGATAATCACGCTACCCAGCCAATCGACTCCATTGAAATCATAGCGAGAGTTCCCCTCTTTACCGGCAAAACCCCTCTGAATCATATTCAGGTTGGCGACATTCAATCGTTCAGAAATAAAAGACCTGTTGGGATGAGCAATAGTAATGCCGCCCCGATCAACAATGGTCGCATAGCCACGAAGGCCAATTTTGACCTGATCGGTCATGGAATTGAGGGATTCCAAGTTCAAATAACCCACGACCATTCCCTGTTTCAGGGGCACACTCAGCGTTAACGTGGGCTGATCGGTTTGCGTGGAAATAAAGGTGGGCGACCAATAAGGCGCACGAAATTCATGGGTATGCCGAAAAAAGGGTTGACCGGAGCGACTGTATCCTAAAAAATTTTTATTCTGCGTCGCCAGATGCCTGACGACTCCCTCCTGATCAAGGATCTCTATCCCGTCAAAAAAGGGGTAATTTTTATGCACAGAATTCAGATAGGTATCAATCTGACTGAAGGGGATCAGATTTTTTTCATCCACGATATCTTGTATCTGTTTCAAAAGACTCATGGGTTCTTTCAAAAATTTTTTCACTTCCCCGTTCAGGGATTTAGCCAAGAGATAATGCTTAGCATTGATTTCCTTTTCCAAGCTGAGGCTCAGGCTCTCCAAGGTAACAATTCCAATGATCAGGATAGGTAACGTTGCCACCAAAACAAAATTAAAAGTCAGCACGTTACTCAGCTTGGTATGAATCTTCATAGTGCTATTCCACGGTTTGAAATTTTCCGTTTCTGATGGTGAAAAGAAATGTTTTGCGCTCAGGATCTCCATATTTATCCATGCGGATCTCGCCTTGAAGACCACGATGTATTTTCAGGGCAAGCAGGACTTCTTTTAAATTTTCAGGAACGTCTGTTTGGGCCAAAGCGCTAAAAATGAATTGCGCGGCGTCATAAGCACCTGCCGAAGCAAAGTTTGAATCCATTTTGAAACGTTCATAGAATTGGTTTTTAAACGTCAGGTAGTTTTCCTGCGTCCCTTCTTTATCGAAAGTTTGAGGGAAAAGGAGACCTTCCACGGAGGAACCTCCATACTGAAGCAGCTCAGACGTCCCAGCCCAGCCACTGGAAACAACAGGAAGCTTTGAGTCGGCTTTTCTTAACTCCTGGCAGATCATGGCCGTATCAATGGAACCTGCAATAATCAAAACGGCATCTGACGTTGAATGGAGCAACTCTTTCGCAATACCCGGGTAGGAGGCCACCTTACCTGATGTGAAGGTAAGGGGAGTGGTCAGTTGTCCACCCCTATTTTCAAACTCAGCTTTGAAATTTTGGTACCAGCCTTCAGCAAAAGCCTTATTGGAGAGCTCATACACCACCGCCATTTGTCTCACGCCTCTCGCCTTAAAAACATAACGGGCGAGTTGACGTGTTTGCTCTACATCGGGAAGGCCTGTCCTTAAAAAATAATCATCCAGGCCTGTCAACTCATTAGCCGTACTGGTCGGGCTTAACATGACGATTTTTTCCTTATTGATCAAAGGCAGAGCAGCTATGGACATAGCGCTAATCATATGTCCGATGATTGCCACCACACCTTCACGGATCAATTCACTATCAACCTGAACCGCCACTTCAGGATCATTTTTGTCATCCTTGACAATCAATTCCACAGGGCGTCCCTTGATCCCGCCAGCCGCATTGACCTGATCCATCGCCAGCATCACGCCGCTTCTACCAGCGACTCCCAGATCAGAGAGTCGCCCCGTCAGACCGCCGACAAAACCGACTTTGATTGTTTTTTTTGTCTTATCACAGCCCTGCAATCCCGCTCCCAGGATAATCAGGAACCACATCAGGAGCGCATACCCGATAAACTTGCTTCGAGGCTGTTCCACTCTTTGCTTCATAGGTCCTCCCGGTTAATCGCATGACGGTGAAAGTCATGTTTTTTTTTGAGTTCTAGGAATCTTCGCCAACATATACTTTAAAACCATCCTCCTGTAAGCCCCTTAAGCGAGGATCCTCTTCCACTTTTGCCCGGCGACATTGCTCGCATCGACAGGTGATATGGTGAGTTTTTTGAAACTTCTTGAGCTTAATTTTTGTTAAATCTTTTCCGTCCCTTTGCATTTCTTCAAGCATTTTACGAATAGGCTTTAAAGCAAGTTCAATAATCGCGTCATTATGCCGAGGAGATTTGTTTTTTCCAAACATGAATTTTCCCAGTCGTTTTGTTTACGAAGCCTCCCCGTGAGGAGAAAATCTCAAGTGCATCTTGCTTTTTCAGTCTAGGCGAGCTAAGCCTTGTACTCTGTTCGTGAACTACGTCCTTAACCTTAATGTAAGTCAGGAAACTATGCAATCATCTATACTCAAAAGTTTATTGATGGGAATTGCCGCTCTTTTGCTAATTCTTTATTCCTCTACCTATATTGTCGATAAAACTCAATATGCAATTGCGATTCGTTTGGGAGAGCCTTTAGCCGCGGATTTGGAACCTGGTCTGAAATTCAAACTGCCGTTCATTACTCAGGTCAAGTACATGGATAACCGTTTGTTGACTTACGATTCTGACCCAGGGTCGGTTTTTACCAAAGATAAAAAAGAAATGATTGTTGATAATTACGCGAAATGGAAAATTGTGGATCCTTTGAAATTTTATGAAGCCGTCAAATCCGTAGAAGGGGCACAATCGAGGTTGGATGATATGATTTATTCCCAAACTCGTGAAGTTATGGGACGTTATTCCCTAACAGAAGCGGTTTCAGGGACACGCACGGACATCATGGTGGAAATCACCTCAAACGCGAAGAAAATGGGCTTGCTGATGGGCTTTGAAATTATGGATGTTCGTATCAAACGCACCGATTTGCCAGAATCCAACAGTCGTGCGGTCTATGGCCGGATGGAAGCGGAACGACGTCGAATCGCCAAACAGTACCGTTCTCAAGGGGATGAAAAAGCCTTGGAGATCCGTTCCGCGGCAGATCGTGACCGGATTACGATTATGGCTCAAGCTCAAAAAACGGCGGAAGAACTCAGTGGTGACGCGGAAGCCGAAGTGGTAAAAATCTATGCGGATGCTTACGAAAAAGATCCGGAGTTTTACGCTTTTAAGCGATCCCATGATGTGTACCGCGAGACTTTACAAGAGGGAACGACCCTGCTGATGGATTCAAGTCGGCCCCTTTTCAAACATTTCAACGTGAAGTAAGGTTCTATGTCCTATCAAACTTTAGATCTTGAAATCGAAGACGCTTTAGCAAAAATCACCTTAAATCGTCCCAAAGCCAATTCCATGAATTTGGAAATGATGAAGGACTTGATGCAAGTATCTACCTTTTGTGAAGAGTCAAAAAACATACGCGCTGTTTTATTGACGGGAGCTGGTAACATGTTTTGTGCCGGGGGCGATGTGTCTGCGTTTGCTCAAGCTGGGGCTCAATTGCCCGTGCTGCTTAAAGAAATGACCATGTATCTTCATACCGCTGTTTCCAATTTTTCTCGAATGAAGGCACCGGTTGTGGTCGCGGTCAACGGCGTCGCCGCAGGTGCCGGAATGTTTTTAGCGATGGCGGGAGACTTGGTGTATGCTTCAGAATCCGCAAGGTTTACTTCCGCCTATACAGGCATTGGACTTTCTCCGGATGGAAGTTCTACGTTCATCTTGACCCGACTCATCGGCGTAAGACGGACCAAAGAGCTTTTGTTGACAAACCGCATGTTGAGTGCCCAGGAAGCGTTGGAGTGGGGATTGGTGAACCGTGTGTTACCGGCTGAAGACCTCCTGCGAGAAGCTGAAGCGCTGGCGATACGTTTATCTCAGGGCGCAACTCAGGCTTATGGCGCAGTGAAAGAGTTGGTGATCAATTCAACCTCAACCTCTCTGGAAACTCAATTGCAACAAGAAGCCCGATTTATCGCACGAATGGGTGGGACCGCTGACGCCAGAGCGGGGGTTGCGGCTTTTCTAGCAAAAAAAGTTCCTATATTTACAGGGGCATAGTTCAAAACTGGTGACGATGTACGAATCGCCTTGAAACTTGAAGGCGAACTTTTATACTCGCCGCTCTGGTTACAAAATGATTGATTTCATTCAATCAATACAAGAGTATTGCTGATTTAGCAGCCTCTCGAAGGAAAGATGTCCGAGCGGTTGAAGGAGCACGCCTGGAAAGCGTGTGTGCGTTCACGCGTACCGAGGGTTCGAATCCCTCTCTTTCCGCCAGAGTGATGATGGTCAGCGTAGATTCATTTTCATTTGATGGTTGGGTTTTGCGCAATTGAAAGTTTCGAACCGTGTCAGATCTTAACGGAAGCAGCACTTAGATCCCGTAGATGTGCCGCGAAACCCAGCTTCCCCTTTCTAAACGTTCCTTCTCATGTCCTATGTTGTTCTTGCCCGTAAACTGCGACCTATCCGTTTTGATGACTTAGTAGGCCAGGAAACCACTGCCCAAATTTTAAAGAATGCCCTATTGAGTAATCGGGTCGCTCACGCTTTCTTATTTTCGGGTTCTCGTGGAACGGGGAAAACAAGCTGCGCTCGGATCCTGACCAAAGCGATCAATTGCCTTCACCGTCAAGGCGCGGAACCCTGCAATCAATGTGAAAACTGTATCGATATCAGTAATAACGCCTCCCCCGATATTTATGAAATTGACGCGGCCTCCAATCGCGGAATAGACAATATCAGGGAATTAAGGGATAACCTGTCCTTTGCGCCTGCCCGCTGCACTTTCAAAGTTTATATAATTGATGAAGCGCACATGTTGACGACTGAATCGTTTAACGCGCTTTTAAAAACGTTGGAAGAACCGCCTGCTCATGTCAAATTCATACTTGCCACCACAGACCCTCACAAAATACCGCAAACGATTATTTCGCGCTGCCAACGTTACGATTTTCTGCGGATTCCCTTACAACAAATGGCCGATTATCTGGAGCGAATTACTAAAACAGAACATATTCAGCTTTCGCGCCGGGCCCTGGAAATGGTTGCGCGAGCAGCAATCGGTGGCATGAGGGACGCGCTGACTTCAATTGACCAGATTATCGGATTCAGTGGAACACAAGCGACCGATGAGCAGGTTGCGCAAGTGTTAGGAGTGGGTGATACCAATTTACGCCTGAGCTTACTCAAAACCTTGGTGAACAAAGACGCCTCTGGGGCTATGGCGCAATTTTACAAGATGCTTGAGCATGGGCATGATTTTCGTGGCGCCTTAGCGGAGTTATTGCAATCGGTCAAAACCCTGTCCTTAATTCAAGCTGTTGGTGCGAATTCTGCTTTTTTTCAAAATTATGCATCGGATGAACTACGGGAATTTAGTGCCCTGGCCCAAACGCTAGGTTTTGATGAATTACAGCAAATTTTTCATATTTTATTAGAGTTGGAAAACCAGATCAATCAAAGTCACCATGCTCAAGTTTGCTTTGAAATGGCGATTCTTCAAATTACGTCTGTGACTCCGTTGATTGGGGTTAAAGACCTGATTGCTCAGATTCAAAATTTGAACAAAGCGCTCCCTAAAAAAACGTCAGGTCCTAAAGAGGGAGGGAATACCAATCACGGGGAGAGTTCTGCGCCTCGGGGTGCGTCCAGACCACCCAAAGTTCCGTCTCCATCTGAGGCTTCTGCTTCGTTTGGAGGGCTGCCGAAGCAACCCTATGAACATTTGGAGTGCCCTCCTGCGGAAGAACAAGGAAAGGCAACTTTTATGAAGGCCTCCTCAACTGATGGGGATGATGTAACAACGTATGACTTGGGAACCAAGACGGATTCTGGCGAAGAAACACTGTCGAATCCCAGCGTTGAATATGCTAAAATTTCAGCGATTAAAGCCATATTGACCTCGCCTGCGACATCTCCCAACAGGCCGTCTGCCGTCATGCCCCAGCTACCATCGGAGCTTTCTCGCACGTCGCCTGTATTGACGAAAGCGCCTGAGATGGAGCAAACAGCCGTGTCTTCCCCTGAAATGAAGGCCGACGTTCTGCCAGAGTCCTGGATCCAATTTGTTGAATACATACAAACCTCGCATCAACAATTGGGATCCTTGCTTAAGAATGCGATTCCTCTTGAAGTGACTCAGCAAAGAGTGTGTTTTGGCTTCAAACGGCCTCAATACCTGGAAATGTGGTCCTCAGAGAAGCTTTCCCTTTTAGAAAAATTATCAGAGTCCTATTTTCATTACCCCGCTCCCGTTGTTTGTGAGGCTAACGCGTTATCGACTCCGATGCTGACCCTTAGGGAAATGCAGCACAAGGAAGCGCTTCAAGAACAAGAGCGGAGGAGGCAAGCAGCCGTAGATAATCACCAGGTTCAAACGATTTTGAAAGTTTTTAAAGGAAGTCGAATTTCCGAAATAAACATTCCTGAAAACTGATTTTTCTTGCAGAATTATTTCAGGCCTGTACCTTAACTCGTAAGTCCTCAGTTTTCAGGGCTCATTGCCCCATTTTTTTGTTGTCTGTGTGCGTGTGACTGCTCAATTTAACAAAGGGGAATTCGTTGCTTGAATTATTAATTAGAATAGGAGTTTGCTATGTTTGATATGGGAGAGTTGCTTAAGAAAGCACAAGAAATTTCTCAAAATATGCAGGAACAGCAAAAAGAATTAGGGAACAAAACGGTTGAGGTCTCGGTGGGAGGCGAAATGATCAAGATGAGATTTAATGGAAAACAAGAAGCTCTCTCCATTCAAATTGATCCAGAAGTTGTGGACCCTAAGGATATTGAAACGCTACAAGATTTGATTCTGTCTGCTATCAATGAAGGCATCCGACAAAGTCAAAAAGTCGCGCAAAGCTCGCTTGGAGAACAGCTTAGCAATTTAACGGGAATGAACATTCCAGGTTTTGGAGGAACATGAGCTTTAGCTCCTGATGGGTAAAGACGGGAACAAGGAGCGATGTAATTTTTAACTTTTCTAAGCGTTCTGTCAAAAAAGTTCCATCGTTGCGATCAACTTTCCGTGGCTCACTGTGACGGATTTTAATAAAAGCTTCGCCAGTGGATGTCCTGTTTTTTTCGGATCCAGTGTATAAAGGGGTTTTTCCGAAAAATGCTGTTTAAAGGGGGAGTTGTTCAGCAATTCCCGCAGTTGAGATAATAAGGATTTCGGGAGTCCCTCAATCTCCAACTTTCGGAGTTCTGGTTCATCAAAAAACAAGGCCCCTTGCTCTTTTTCATACCGCAGCTTCCCATCTAATTCCACAGTCCCTATCCCGGCGAGTTGTTCCATAACCCACACACTCACTTTGACTTGGAGTCCAATCCGGTCATTGCCTTCCTTGAGGATCACCCTCGGTTCTTCAAATTTAAACTGACTGAAAGGTTTTTTAATTTCCAAAGGAAATTTTTTATCAATTTTTTCCTGTAGTTCCGCTGCGGTATATTCCAGTGTATAATTAAAGAAAGCAGGAACAGCTGGGGAGAATCCCCCTTCAATGAAAACAAAAAGGCAGATAAACACAAGCATCCGACGCATAAAGACCTCTCGATATTAGGGTTGAGTTTGATTTTGCAGAAGCCAGGTTTCCTGATAATAACCTGGGCGGTTTACCAGTTCTGCATGAGTCCCCTGATCAACAATTTTTCCTTCGTCTAAAACCAAAATATGATTCGCCTTTTCCAAAGCCGTAGCCCGGTGTGAGACAATCAGCATACAACGGGCATGTTGTTTCTTAAAAATCTGTTTCAGCAGAAAACGCTCGGTTTCATAATCAACAGCAGATAACACATTGTCGAGAATCAACAAGTCACAAGGAGCCGCTAACGCCCGGGCAAGACTGAGCCTTTGTTTTTGTCCTCCTGAAAGCATGATGCCTTTTTCACCGACCAAAGTCTGGTGCTGTTGAGGAAAACGCTGGACTTCTTTTTCAAGCGCACACTCATACAACAGTGTTGCCAACGCGGAGTCGGAAAGTTGTTGTTTTGGAGGAAGAGCAAACACTATATTTTCTTCGACAGACGCGGAAAACAAAAAAGGTTCCTGTGTTACCGTGTGAACACTATTCCTCAAATCTTCATACCTTAAGCTGTTGATATCCCTGTCTCCCATGAATATCTGTCCAGATTCTACTCTCAGATACCGGTTAAGACAATTCACCAGAGTGGATTTGCCTGAGCCGATACGTCCGAGAATCCCAAGAACTTGTCCTGGCAGGATCCTGAAGCTGACTTCTGAAAGTACCGCCTTTGTATCTTCCGAATATCGGAACCTCAAATTCTTCAGGGTCATTCCCTGATCGAAAAGATGAGCCTTTTCCCTCTGGGAAAGAGGGAGTGTTTCTTGGAAAGGAGGTGTTTGCGCCAGTATGGTTTGCAAGCTTGAAAGTCCCACCAGGCCCTGCTGAAACATGGTGCTTACCCAGCCTAAGCCCATGAGAGGCATGGTGAGCAGCGCGGAATACGCAATGAAGGCGGTTAGTTCTCCAATCGTAAATTGATTTTCAATCACCATGGAGCCGCCCACGACTAAAATCAGGACTTTCAAAATATTTTCCAAGTTGCCCAGCACCGGCATCAGAAAAGAGCGTGCCCAGGAGATATTCAGTGTGCGTTGGAGTATTTCCCGATTTTCACTTTCAAACCGTCTTCTGCCCCATGGACTCAGATTGTTGCTTTTAAGGACATCGATTCCTGAAAGAGACGCCACGGTGAAACTAGACAAATTTCGCAACTTTTCCATATGTTGATTGATGTTTTTTACCATGAATCGCAGCCCAAGCCGAACAATGGTAAAAACCACGATGATGGGGATGGCGCAGTATAAAGTCAAACGTGGAGAGAGTTGCCACATCATCCAAGGAGTCAGAGACAGCGAGGAAATGATATTAAAAAGCTGCATCATTCCAAAACCGCAGATCATGCGGACTCCGCTGATATCATTATTGATCCTGGAAATGATACTTCCTGTAGGATTCTGGTCATAGTAGTCTTTTTGAAGAGTCATCAAATGGGCGAAAATATCATTTTTTATTTGATTTTCAATGGCTCTGCCTGGATTAAAGAAAAGAATCCGGGAAAGTATTCGAACGAAGACTATGCCGCAGGACAAAAAGAGCATCACCGTGAGGTATTGAAACAAGAGCGCCTGGTTTTCCTTGAGGTCCTCATTCAGTAAATCAATACTGAGTTGAATATACCTTGGGACGAGTACGGTCATTCCGTTCGTACAGATAATAAAAAAAACGCCTAAGGAATACCAAAAGACATGCCTCCGAAGATAAGACCATAGCAACACAAATCGACTTTTTGATGCCTGCGGCATGAATCCTCATCACTTTTATTTCAAATCAGCTCTAGAATAAATCACCTTATCCAACAAGCCAAAGTTTTTTGCATCGTCAGCAAAGAACCACTTGTCGCGATCAATGGCCATTTTGATCTCCTCATAGTTTTTGCCTGTGGCCTTACAATAAATATCGATAATGGTGTCCCGTGTTTTCAAGATTTCACCGGCTTGAATTTCACAGTCTGTGGCTCTGCCCTGGTACCCCATGAGCAAGGGTTGATGAATCATGATTTTCGCATGAGGCATCGCAAAACGTCGACCTTTGTCTGCCGCTAAACTGAGGATGGATCCCATGCTCGCCGCAAACCCGGTCACAATGGTGGTTATCGGACATTGGATAAACTGTAGCATATCATAAATCGCAAACCCTGAAAAGACTTCGCCGCCCGGACTATTGATGTATACGGTAATGGGGTCTTCCGGAGCTTCCTGCTCTAACAAGATGAGTTGATTCAAGACTTTCGAAGTTAATGCCGAATCCACTTGTTGAGAAATTACAATGGTTCGCGTTTGCAGTAACTTGTTCGCAAGTCCCATCATTTCCATAAGATCCTCTTTTTTCTCCTCGCTCATTTTAACCTTCACTGATAATTATTAGTAATGTACTGAGATCCTCTGTTTCAGAAGCTACCCTTTAGAGTTACATCATGATTCATAAGTCAGGTGAGGCTAAACATCAAGGCAAGTTTTTGTCTGGATCCTCTAAAAGAGATTGGATAGGTAGGTAAATAAATAGGTTATACTGATATTATTAAATAAACATTGATCTTACGCATTAAAAACAGGTAAACCCTAAGTAGGACAAACCCTTATTAAAGTTATTCTCTTTTACAAATGACCTATGACAAAGCCCATAATTATTGCCGTTGCAAGTGGTAAAGGAGGAGTTGGTAAGAGCCTGATTACTGCGAATTTGGCAATTGCACTGGCCAATGACGGACATCAAACCATTGCGATAGATCTGGATCTGGGAGGGTCTAATCTACATTCGTACTTAGGGATTCCGAACAAGTACCCGGGGATTGGTGATTATTTAATAGCCCGGCATGGACGTCTTGAAGATTTAATGTTACAGACCTCAGTTCCGAATTTAAGTTTTATTCCAGGTGATGTGCGGACACCGTGTATGGCGAATATTGCCTTTTCTGAGAAAGTTCGCCTCATGTTAGCCATCCGCTGGCTCAAAGCAAAATATATTTTGATCGATTTGGGTGGCGGAAGTGGGTTTAATACTCTGGACTTTTTTGCGCTTTCGGAGCAGGGGTTAATGGTCACCACGCCGGAATACCCCTCTTTGATGAATTTGTTGGTTTTTTTAAGAAATTTTTTATTTCGGGCTTTTGATCGACAATTAAAAAAATATCCGGATGTTTATGAGGCGCTTCAGGATTTTCGTAAAATTCCGACACGAGAAGGACAGTTGACCATTGAAATGATGGTTGAAGGGCTTGAAAAAATTCTTCCTGAAGCAGGAGCAAAAGCGCGTCAAATTTGCAGACGCTACCAACCTCGTATTCTTTATAATTTTTGCCTGTTGCCGGAACAACTGAAGGTGTCTCATAAATTGGATGAAAGCAGTCACGATTTGCTGTCAATGTCGTTAACTCATTTTGGCAGTGTTTTTGAGGACCGTTGTGCCAGAGAATCCACTTATCGTAGTATTCCGTTACTACCGAATTATCCCGAAAGCAGTATTGCTCGCAGGATTACCTCTCTCGCCGCCCGGATTGTTGAGCAGTGGGAAGATCCTTTGGAAAACAGTGCCCATGAACTGATCTTAGAATCCCAAGCTTTTTACCAAGATTATCGACCACTATGAGTTTAATCGATCAATGCAGTCAATGCAGTCATCCTCTGTGCAGCATCACAGTTCCCCGCTTTCATTACAGGCATTACGGGATCAACAGCTTGACTCTAATCAAAGGCGTTCCTGCCCAACAAGCCTTATTATGGGATTTTTTTGAGTTTGCCTTAAAAAATTGCTTTGAAGTTCAAAATTTCAGAGTAATGTTGTTTTATGGGTTGTATGAGCATGACTTGGATTATTTTATCCGAGAAACCGATGAATTAAAACCTGAGGACGTCATTGCTTTTTTAAAGCGAACCAATCAGGTCATCACGAAGTTGACCAATGACTTCAAGCGCTTTCAAAGAGAAATGCGTTCTTTGACCGACATCAGTGACATCATCCCTAACATCATCACCATTATTCAAATGGAACTCGTAGGGTTAGCTCATAATTATTTACATCACCATGCCTCGGATCCTGATTTCCATTTCACCATTAATGATATTTTGCGGTAGTTTTCAATGTCCCTTCCCCCCTTGCTTTCGTCATCTTCAGGCTGGAACAAAATCTTCATTTATAGCTTGTTTGCCACCAGTACCTTTTCTATCGCAGGCGCGGACACTGCCATAGTCGGACTCTATCTGGTTTTTTTGATGCAATGGGGAAGAGGGCAATTTCAGTGGAAATCCTGGAATCCTGTGCTGATTGCCACCTTAATCTTTGTGGGCATTAACGGGTTCTCAGGCTTCATGACGCCTAACGTGGGTTTGTGGACAGGCATTCATAGCAACTGGAGAATTTTATTACCTTTTATGTTTTTACTTGGCTTGGAAGATACGAAGGTGGACTCCTTACTTCAAGTCTTTTTCGTCTTTCTGGTGTTCATGTCGCTCTATGGCATGATTCAATATTTTACAGGAGCCGACTGGTTTCATTTACCTGAAAACCAATCCGCCAAACCCTACAAACATCCCTGTTTTCCTGTCGATGGCTATGCGAATGTTTTTCATGCCAAGGGAAATTTTGCGAATCATTTGACCTTTGGAGGCGTGTTATTGCTGAGCTTCCCTTTCCTTGCGTCTTTGAGCTTATGCAAAACGCTGCCTGTTTGGAAACGCGTAACCTACACTTTGGGAACAACCCTTGTTTTAGGAGCCATTGCCGCATCATTAGCTCGCAGTGTTTGGATAGGAAGTCTTGTCGCTTTAGGGGTGTTGTTCTTCAGCGTTTCTAAAAAATTATTTGCTTTCCTGAGTGTTCTTTCGCTACTGGTGTTGAGCCTGTTTATCTATTATTTTACCTTGCACTCCCCCCAATTAAGCCATGAATCCTCAAATTCCAGTTTGATGTGGGAACGTTTGAAAAGCACCTTTGTCTTGAAATATAACCAGGATCGTTTGCTGATGTGGCAATCTGCGATTGATGCCATTGAGGACCATCCATGGTTAGGCATAGGGATACGTGCTGATTCAGACACGATGCCCTATTATCGTCGGCCGATTTCACGTAGGACAGGACATGATTTTTATAACGCGGCAAGTGCGGGCGTTCATAATATTTATCTCCAAACCTGGTTGAATCTGGGGATTATCGGTTTGCTCAGTTATTTGAGTATCCTGGTTACTTTAAGCATACAAATTGCCCTTGCCCTGAGATCGTCCCCTGCTCATAGTTTTTCTGCGTCGCTCTTGTGGGGAAGTCTCGCCGGGATTTCAGGTTTTGCGGTTGCTGGTTTTTTTGAAAATAATTTCCGCGATGGAGAAGTCCAAACGATGCTTTGTATGAGTATCGGATTGGCCCTCTATGCTATGAAAAATAACGCTGTTTCCTCGAGACACTGAACCCTTGTCGTCGGAGTTACAAACACCTCTATTTGCTTACAGGTAATTATGATGCATCCAGATCAGGCACTACAAATTATTCTTGAACACACCCCCTTTCAACCTGTTGAAACACGACCTTTGGAGCAGGTAAGCGGGTTGATTTTAGCGGAAGAGGTCCTTGCCTCCTGCGCTATTCCTGCTTTTGACAACTCTGCCATGGATGGATATGGTGTCCGTGCCGCTAATTTGGACTCGGCCTCTCCATCTTTTCCGGTTTTTTTGAAGAAGGTGGACTTTGTACCTGCGGGTACCCCTAATTCCAGAGAACTGCAAACAGGTGAATGCTACCAAATTGCGACCGGCGCCGAGATTCCTCCTGGAGTGGACGCCGTGGTGATGAAAGAAAGTATTAAGCTGGAAGGCGAACAGGTCCTCTTCTTCCGTCCGCCTCAACGTGGAGAAAATATACGGCTTCGAGGTGAGGATATTCAGGAGGGAGAAACAGTGTTGCAACCCGGTGTCCGGTTAGCAGCCCCACAGATCGCTTTGCTTGCGGCGTTTGGGTATGCCCGCGTCAAAGTTTATCGACCGCTCCACGTTGCGGTGCTTGCGACAGGAAGTGAACTTGTTGACGTTTCAGAATCCTTACAACCTGGTCAAATCAGAGATACCAACAGTTATATGCTGGAAGCCTTGATCCGGGAGTTAAACTGCACTTGTACCCGAATGGGCATTGTGGAAGATAACCCTGGTCTGCTCCGTGACAAGCTAAAAGAAGCGTTAGCTGCCGATATGGTGATGATCTCTGGAGGGGTCTCGGTGGGAGAGCATGATTATGTTAAAAGGGTCTTGGGAGAGTTAGGCGTTGAAGAGGTATTTTGGAAAGTCGGGATCAAACCGGGAAAGCCTTTTTTCTTCGGGAAAAAAGGGACGCAATTAATTTTCGGGATGCCTGGCAATCCCGCATCCAGTTATGTCGTGTATGAGGAATTTGTGAAACCCGCGCTACGAAAAGCGCTGGGATATACGCGGCCACAACCAGAATCCCTTCAAGCACAACTGGATTCTCCCATCACCGAGCGTTCAGGACGTCGACAATTTCTCCGGGCTTGTTTACGTCAGGAAAACGGAAAATTTTATGTCCAACCCATGTCGTTTCAGGGTTCGCACAGTTTACGTTCCTTGGCAGGCGCAAATGCGCTGATTGTTGTTCCTGAAAACGCCCCTTCCTTTGAGATAGGCTCTGTTGTTTCTGTCCATTTGTCAAACACCCAGTGTCTCACTTAAGGCGTCGTGAGTCTTTTCCAGTTCAGATGACATTTCCAGCATCTCCACGGCGCGCGATTTAGGGAGGCTCAGGGCTGAAGTGCAGTTTCTAAGAGAGTGTTCGCTTGCTGCAGTAGATTCGCATTCGCGCTGAGGACTTGGGAAATCGTGTCGTTGAGGCGCAAGCGTGCACATTCTTGAGCATGTTTTACCGCATTACAGATGGTATGGTCTTTAGAGTTACCGTGGCAGATGATCACAATGCCTTGCACTCCCAGCAGAGGGGCTCCTCCAACATTGGTGTAATCCGCACGCTTTCGGAGAGAATTGAAGGGACCTTTCATGCCGAGATAGCTCAAGGATGCCAACAAAGAACCTTTTATTTCCTTTCTCAATACCTGTTGTATGAAGTCAAATGTTCCCTCGGCGACTTTCAGCGAAATATTGCCCACAAAACCATCACAAACAATAACATCCGCAACTCCTTTAAACATGGTTTTTCCCTCGACATTGCCAACAAATCTCAAACTACTGTCTGTTAGTAATTTATACGTTTCTTTGACAACAGCATTCCCTTTTCCTTCCTCTTCACCATTGCTTAACAGCGCAATTCGAGGATGCTCCAGGTTCAAGAGAGTCCGGGCGTAGGCATCCCCCATGAAGGCAAACTGAAGTAAATACTGGGCTTTGCAATCGGTGTTTGCTCCAATATCGAGCAACATGAAAGAACCTTTTAAGGCAGGCATCACGGTTGCTATCGCCGGTCGGTCAATTCCTTTGAGAGGCTTCAATACGAATTTTGCCGTGGTCATCGCGGCACCTGAGTGCCCCGCACTGACAACAGCGTCCGCCTCACCCCGTTTATGAAGATCAACGGCAACCCTGATGGAAGAATCTTTTTTTTGTCTCAACGCCATCGCGGGCGCTTCCTCCATTTCTACAACTTCGGAGCAATGCACAATGCGGACTTTACTTTTGTCAAAACGATGCTTTTTCAATTCGCTATGAATTTGCTCTCTATCCCCCACCAAAATGACGTCAAAACCAAAAGCATTTACAGCATCGATCGTACCTTTGACCGGAACTACAACGGGGAAATCGCCTCCCATCACATCTACCGCAATCGCCATTTCAGATAACCTTTCCTGTCAACAATTGGTACTGTGGTAAAACTCCTGCCACATAAGTCAAGAGGGCTTACAACAAGAACATCCAACTTCACAGTAAGCGATGTAAGAGTGGGACGAGAGCAACAACAGACTCCCAAGAGAACCCGGTGGAATCTTGACAACTCCCCATAGATAAATCTAGGGGATTCTTGGGCTTAGGCAGCAATCTGCCTAATATCTCCGCTTACTTAGAATTCTCCCAGTTGAATAATTTGAACACCTTTATAGTAACCACATTCAGAACAAACCCGGTGAGGACGAATTAAGGTTTGACAATTCGTACAGGATGAAAGCGCGGGGACTGATAACTTGATGTGCGCTCGTCTAGAATCACGTTTACTACGTGACATTCTTCTTCTAGGTACTGCCATGATTTCTCCAATCCAATCATTAATGAGAGCAAAAGAACCTTAGGTTTCTTTCGTACAATGCTCTATGTGTTTCTTGTTTTTAAGGAACGGGCCTCAACAATCTCCCCTTCCCATGTATCTCGTTCCTATTACGATCGCTACTGATCATTTACGCTTGGATAACACCGCAAAGGGATGATCCTCAGGAATCCTTGAGGAACACTGACAGGACTGTTGATTAAGGTTGATACCACAATCAGAACAACGGCCCTTACAGTCTTCACTGCAAAGCATTTTCATTGGAAGCTCCAAAAGTACCTGATCTTCCAACAAGTCTATTAACGCAATTTTATCTCCGCTATAGAAGTCACAATCCAGGTCATTCAAGGAAAGGACCATCTCTGACTGATGACTTTCCGAGACTTCTGGCAAAAAAGCCATTTCAAAGGTAGACTCGTAGGAACTCGTGTAAATCTCCAAACAACGGTCACAACTCAAGTCCCACTGACCACGAACCACCCCCGTTATCATAACGTTTTGCTGATCACGACTCACTTCCATTGAATAGGTCACAACAGTACGCTGGGGGCCAACGACCTCTGTTAGCCTTGACAGTTCACTTATGGCCAGAGTTCCACGGTAAAAAATCGGTGAGTCCGAAGGAAGCTCCTGTATGATCACTTGTAGATCCATAGTCTTGGATGACTACCCCCGTGCTGCTTCAAGTTCTTCAAGTGTTTTTGCCGTAGGCAAGGGATCAATCTTTTCTGTAATGACATCGTATTTTTCACATTTTTCAGCATTCAGCGCAATATAGTGGGACCATTTTTCAGGCACATCGACATCCGCAAAAATGGCTTCAACAGGGCACTCCTCAACACACGCATTACAATCAATACAGGTTTCAGGGTTGATATAGAGCATAGTTGGCCCATTATGAAAGGCCTCAACAGGACATACCTCAACACAATCCGTATATTTGCAATTATCGCAATTCTCAGTCACTACATACGTCATATTTTCTCCACTAAATGATTGTTTCCAAGATTTTGGAAGGCTACAAGTTCCGATTCTAACCCTATTTGAGCTGCAAAAGATGCAATGATTCCACTGGAAACACAAGTCTTTTTTAATAACGGATCTTAGAATCAGCGTCCATTTATTAAAATAATTAAGCTTCGTACACCGCAAGGTGCCTTTTCATTTATTCTGTGGTATAAGAAGGGGGTGTTGATGTCAGCAAGCCTTTAAAAAATAAACCAAACTCTTGTGGCATGAAATCTTGAATTAACCCAAAATATTTATCCCAAGGAGGTAAGGGTAACCGTTCTCGGCTTTGGTAGTACAACGCCGTTCCCGGGTGTTTCCAATTTTTACGTAAAAACGATTTGAGCGGCGAATTTTCACTCAGCCCTTCTAAAACAATCACCGGAGATTTAGATCCCTGCGCATAGCGTTCATAATGCCAAATGATATGGTCCCCTTTGCCTTCCCTTAACCGTTGCTCCAGCACTGCTGTTGCCTGAAAATCAATTTTGATCCAGTCCGTTAAGTCCAAAAGTTTCCAATGGACGGTTGCATCCATTTTATTGGAATCATCCAAAACTAAACGGATTCCCAAATCATTGGATAAAGTACGAATCGTATTCAGGTAATCCTCAGTAATATTTTCATTGACTTCAAAATAGAAGTGATTTTGATGTTCCGGGAACAATTCTAAGAGGGTCTTTAATGTTCGTGGATAGTTGAGGTAATCGGCATCCACATTTTGAGTATACATCAATGAAGGCTCATCTTCTTGTGATGATTCCATGTGTTGATGCAATAAGCGCAGCGTTAAAAAAGTAACAATCAGCGAGGCAAAACGAACCATCATGGATGGAATTTCCAATTCCTTACACGTCATGATAATTTTACCAAAACTTTGCCCAAGCGAGTCTATCGCCAGCAGTTCAAACCCTTTCGTGGGGTTATCCGGAGACTCTGGTGCCAAGGCATCCACAGATTCGGCCTTAACCGACATCCATTTTAGGTAGTTTTGTGCCCGCGCACTAAGACGCCCCCACTCTTGGCCAAGAATGGTCTTTAAAAGATGTTCAATGATGTTGGGAAAGCAGGTTAGCGGAAGTTTAGGTGGTGCAAGAACAACGGCAGAATTGGACACGTTATCTTCACTGAGATAGTCATGAAGGGCTTGTATTTGTTCTGGAGAAAGTATCGACATAGAAACTCACATTAGTAAATCCACTCACTGCTCGCTATCGCTAAATAGCCTTTAGGCATTGTCATTAGGCAGGCTCTTTTCTGCTTTGAGATTACTATAGTTTTTAAAGCTAATGTCTGAAACCTAACGGCTCATTCCCAATTTTGGGACAGTGGTTCCCCATGGATAAAGATTAGTCATCGTTCCGTATACTTAAGTTGGCAAACTTGGTATATTGTCCAATGAAAGCAAGCCGCTTATTGCCTAATTCACCATTTCGATGCTTTGCGACAATAATTTCGGCAATTCCCTGATCCTCAGTATCTTCGTTATAAACCTCGTCTCGGTAGATGAACATGATTAAATCGGCGTCTTGTTCCAAGGCTCCCGATTCTCTTAAATCCGCCATCATTGGTCTTTTGTTAGGGCGTCGTTCCAAATCTCGATTCAACTGGGATAACGCCATGACCGGCACACTGAATTCTTTGGCAATAGCCTTCATGTTTCTTGAAATCTCGGAGATTTCCTGTTCACGCGAATTCACTCGGGAAGAAGACTGCATCAACTGGAGATAATCCACAACAATCAATCCCAAGGAACCATGCTCTCTTTGCACTTGTCTGGCAACTTGTCTAATGTGATTCGGAGAGATTCCCGATTCATCATCAATAATCAAAGGCGCTTCCATCATGTGAGAGGTTGCTTCGAATAGTTTTTCCCAATCGGCCCCATCCAGGTCGCCTCCCCAAAGTTTTCGACTGTTGATCTTGGCTTCACTGCACAACAGACGCATGGCTAATTGTTCTTTAGGCATTTCCAAACTAAAAATCAATACAGGAACTTTTGCGTTTGCCGCGGCATAAAAGGCGATATTCATGGCAAATGCCGTTTTTCCCATAGAAGGACGTGCGGCCAAAATCACCAAATCTGAACGCTGCAGACCTCGTGTGAGTAAATCCAACTCGGTAAAGCCTGTCGGAATCCCTGTGACCGCGGCAGGGTTTTTTGAAAGTTGCTCCAAATGTTCAAAGTTTGAAAGCAATACCTCTTTAAGGTGCGCATACTTCCGTGTGCGCATTCTGGATTCGATGGCTTTCAGTTTTTCGGTTGAGGCCAGAATAAAACTGTTAATATCCGCCGTGCCTTTTTTTCCAGCTTCCGCAATCTCATGCGCTGTGGTAATGACCTCCCGTAGTTGTCCGGTCTCCCTGATAATCTGGGCATAATGAATCGCATTGTCTGCAACAGGAGTGACCTGAGTCAACTCCATCAAATAGTCAGAGCCCCCCGTTTTTTCCAACTCGTTATTGTCTATTAACCAGCGACACAAAAGAAGTTCATCAATCGGCTCGTTACGCCGGTCTAACTCCAGCATGGCATGGAATATCTTTTGGTGAGCAGGAGAAAAAAAATCAAGAGAACTGAGCGTTTCTGAAATCTGAGGCAGAAGATCATTTTTCATGATGATTGCCCCTAAAACAGCTTTTTCAGCCATCATGTCATGGGGCAGCAATTCATCAACTGGACTGGTTTTAGAAGTAGCAGAAGGCATCGAATGCGTCCTTAGTGTTGCTCGGAGGTTATAAGAAGCAGAGCGACCTTACTTCAAACACAAAAAGTATCTATTTACTTTTTATCCTGTACCGCATCCACAGACGGCTCCTTATTTACAGCAGTCTCGTCTGCAACGCTACCATTCGGATTCTCTTGTTTTTCTACAGAAGCCGCAGCACTATCCACTTCCGCACTCACTTTGATGGTGAGACTCACCTTAACTTCCGTATGAAGTCTGAGTTCAAAAGCGTGTGTTCCCACAGTCTTTATAGGCTCCAACAGAGTGATCGCACGTCGATCTATCGTCTGACCGAGAGAACCAATCAATTGTACAATTTCCTGGGTAGTGACTGAACCAAATAAACGCCCTCCAGGACCCGATTTTTTGGTGACTTCGAGGCTTAAGGCTTTAAGGGCATCCGCTTGTGCCTGTGCTGATGCAATGGCTCCCAAGCGTTTCTTTTCAAGGTGAAGGATATGGTGTTTCAGTTCTGCCGACTGACGGCTTCCTGCCAAGATGGCTTTACCTTGGGGAATCAAATAGTTACGGGCATAACCTGGCTTTACCTGAACACTATCTCCTATGACTCCCAAGTTGGGAACATCTTCCGCTAAAATTATTTGTGTTGCCATAATTATCTTTATTCAATGAAGGGTTAGATGTACTATCAGATAATCCGTAAAGAGTGTTTTCATTCCCTATTACGATTGAGGTGCAATGTATCCTCGTGTGTAGGACAACAACGCTAAGTTACGCGCCCGCTTAATTTCTTGCCGCAACATTCTTTGGTAAGGGGCTGAAACTCCAGATATACGACTTGGAATGATCTTTCCACATTCGGTAATATACCCTTTCAGCAAATCAATGTCTTTATAATTAACTCTTTCGATTCCAGCTTCCTTAAAAGGGCAAGATTTTTTGCGAACTGCAGGTTGATTAAACTTCCCTTTTCGATTACGATTTTTCGTTTTGGACATGTTTTTCCTCAAGGTTAGTGCTTGTTATAGAGCGGTAATTATTTCAGTGTCATCAATAATAGGCAAATCATCAATCTCATCCTCAATAATAATCTCAAGAATGTCATCCGGAATAGGTTTTCTTTCCTTGTTGGAGCTCATCAATTCTTTAAAAAACTGTCTTTCCACTTCAATGTCATCGACATAGATGGTCTGGAATCGTAACACTTCATCCGTATACCGAAACTGACGATTGAGCTCACTGAGTAACTCACCGTTTCCAATGATATACCACAGATGGTAAACACCAAAATCTTTTTTCTTAATGGTGTACGCTAAACGCCGACTTCCCCACACATGTTCGGACTCAATCTTGCCGTTGAACTTCTCAACAACGTTTCTAAATTTACCAAGCATCCCATTCAGCACTTCTTCAGAGAGCCCCGTTTCAGTAATAAAGACGGTTTCATAACCTTTCATAACGTTCCTTTCGAATAAAGCCTGTTAGTTCCTAACAGACAAGGACTTTTGAGAGGACGATTTGTTTCCTCATTGAAAAAACCACCTCTGCCATTGATATCGCAGGAGGAACCCCAAAGTCACCCAAAAACCGCTGACGAGAGTGTTCCCTGCAATACGAATAAATTGAAGGCTTGTGGGAATGTTCCACAAGCTTTGAAGTTCAAACATTAAACCGAAAATGCACAATATCCCCATTTTTTATGGGATAGTCTTTGCCTTCCAAACGAAAACGCCCCGCCTCTTTGACCGCACTTTCCGATCCTAGTTCGTTAATGTCATCGTAATGGTAAATTTCAGCCCGGATGAAACCTCTTTCAAAATCCGAATGAATTTTCCCAGCGGCTTGCGGTGCCAAAATTCCACTGGTGACATTCCATGCCCTGACTTCGACTTTTCCTGCTGTAAAGAAAGTAATTTGCTTCAACAAGCGATAGCCTGCCTGAGTAAGCTGAACCAAGCCTGAGCGAGAAATCCCCAAGTCCTCCATAAACACTTGTGCCTCGGCCTCCTCCATTTCAGATAGTTCTGATTCAATCTGGGCACAGATTTTAATAACGTCAACACCCTCTTTTTCGGCATGTTCCAAAAGTAACTTTTCATGAGGCAGCACTTTTAAGAGGCCCTCCTCCTGAACGTTGGCAATGTACAAATAGGGTTTGAAGGTGATGAGGTTCAGTTCATTCACCAAGGCTTTTTCTTCTTCGGTCAAATCACAATTTCGAGCCAGTTTCCCTTCGCCAAGGTGCGCTTCTATTTTGTGATAGACAGGCAGTGTTTCGGCTAAAGCTTTATCGCTCTTGGCCTGACGACTGATTCTTTCCAATTTTCGTTCAACCTGTTCCAAATCCGCAAGAATCAACTCGGTTTGAACTATTTCAATATCCGAAAGCGGATCTACCTTACCGGAGACGTGCGTGATGTTTTCATCGTCAAAGCAACGTACCACATGAAGGATCGCATCGATTTGCCGAATATGACTCAAGAACTGATTTCCCAACCCCTCACCCTGGCTTGCGCCTTTAACCAGCCCTGCAATGTCAACGACTCTTAGCGTGCTAGGAACTACCTTGTTAGGTTGAACCAGCTCCACTAACCGTTCCAGGCGAGGGTCTTTTACAGGAACAATCCCGATATTGGGATCAATGGTACAAAACGGGTAGTTTGCAACTTCCGCTTTGGCTTTCGTTAATGCACGGAACAAGGTCGACTTTCCAACATTGGGAAGTCCGACAATTCCAATTTCCAAGCCCATAAACCAACCCAATCAACAACACGTTACGGTACAGAAAGTGAGGTGTTTTCAAACACAGAGGTTCGAATAAATCGTACCAGACACTCGACAACCGCTGAACTGATTTCTTGAATTTTTGAAAAATCAGGTTCCTTCCAAGGACTCAACACATAATCGGACACAGAGTGCGAACCGCCTGGACGTCCAATGCCGACACGAACCCTCTTGAACTCGTTAGATTGCAAGTGTTCCATAATTGAGCGCAAGCCGTTATGACCACCATGCCCTCCATTGAGACGGAAGCGGACTCTGCCGGGCGAGAGTTCCAAGTCATCGGAAATCACCACCAAATCTTCAACCGTCGTTTTATAAAAGCGAGAACAGGCTGCAACGGATTCGCCGCTATGATTCATGTAGGTCATGGGTTTAAGCAGGACAAAAGGCTCCCCTCCATAAGTCCCACTTGCCATTTCACCATGAAACTTGCTCCGAAAGCTTGAGCATTGGAGAGATTTAGCCAATAGATCGAGAAGCATGAATCCCACATTATGTGGAGTATTTTCATACTCTGATCCCGGGTTTCCTAGTCCGATGATGACTTTCATATCCAGTTATGGACTATTTTTTCTGTGGTTCACCCACTTTTGCAGCCCGTCCGGCAATGCCAGAAATTACGGTGTAGTTCTGTTCCGTTTTCAAAGTTATATTTGCTGGCAACGGAATGTCTTTCACACGAAAATTCTGCCCAATATCCAGTTTTGATACATCGACGATGATATTTTCAGGGATATTATCCGGCATACAGATGATAGGAATATCTCTGGCAATCATTTGCACATTTCCGCCTTTTTTTTCTGCAGGGGAGGCCCCTGTGGTCGTTAGCGGAATTCTCAGTGTAATGGGTGTATTAACGTCTGGTTCAAGAAAATCAATATGTTCGATAATCCTTTTGTAAGCATGGGTCTGGATTTCTCGAATTAAAACCTGATGAGAGGTTTCCTCCTGCCCTTCTGAATTTCTAACGATTAAAGGGACAATTTGATGCCGGCCATAGAGTTTGTCCAGGACGTGACGAGTTGCGTCTTCGTCCATTTCCAACAATTTGTGGCCATGGGGCCCATACATTACTGCCGGGATCTTACCTATTTGCCGTAAACCACGACTTGCTGATTTACCCTTTAACTGTCGAGAATAGGCAATTAACTCTAGTTGCGCCATGAATCATTCTCCTTGTGACATAATGAGATCAAAAATTTACGTAAACGCATTGAATAACGTGTAAGTAAAAATCAGTCAATTCAAATCTAATATTTTTAACTTAGAGATTTTTTTTGTGATCCTTAAGGCAACTTACGCGTGACGTTGGCTGCGGTTGATTCTTTGTCCATGCGCTCAATGGTACCTGATAATCCGTCCATTCGGATCGTTTCGCCCTCTTTTAAGATTTGAGTGACATAAGGGATATTGACAATGGCTGGAATTCCGAGTTCCCTCGCAATAACCGCAGAGTGCGACAAGGAAGAACCACGCTCAACCAATATCCCCGAGGCTGCTGGAAATAAAGGCGTCCATCCAGAGTCTGTACGAAGAGTACATAAAATTTGGCCCTCCAACGAAGGGATATCCTGAGGTAAGCGAATCAAACGTATTTTGCCCTCAGCGATTCCGGGATAGCATCCCGTTCCATTGAGTACTTTACGCTGAGAAGAGTCTTTGAGTTCTGGAGAAGGGGAGTTTTCATACTGAGGAGAGACCACACCCTTGGTAACAAAATGTGAGGGCGGTTCCTGTTCTACCGCGTAAGCGTCAAATTCGACTTTGCGACTATGGACCAACTCGTGAAAATGCGATTGAATGGACCGATTTTCCAAATAATTTTCAATTTCCTGAACCGTCAAATAAAACACATCCCGTGGAGATTCAAGTAACCCATAAAAATGAAGCTGATTCCCAATTTCCAGATAGATGCTACGGTAAAGCCCCACTAAACGAGTACGGGCCAAACGCAGGGACTCACGATTACGAAGCGCATCCCGTAGTGTATTGAGATCTTTACGAAATGCGGTCAGTTTTTTGGTACCACAATATTTACTGATGGCTTCAAAGGCTTTCTTCTCCGCATCGGTTCTGATTTTCAATTCGTTATAGTTAAGGGCTTCTAAGCGTAGGTCTTTACGGGACAAAAAACTTTTGAGAATCGTGATGAGGAACATGGGGTTTTGGCGGATGGTGATCGATTCCAACTTTAATTCTCCAATAAGTCGGTCACCATAGAGTTCAATATACGCCCGACATTGACGATAAAAACCATCAAATTGGGACTGTAACACGTCCATGATGTACGGATTTTCCGTTTCTTCAAAAACCCGTGATAATTCTGGCGTTTTTCGGATGGTATCACACATGGCCAGTAGCATTTTGCTAGACTCTGTGCTTTCAATGCCTTCCTCCCCTGAAATCAGGTTACTTTGGATGGTACTTATATTTTCGATCTGTGCTTGACGCAGCCAATGTCTGACTTTCTTTTTTATGCTTAACACGTAAAAATCGTTGATGATTGGAGTAGACCACTGCCAGAGGAGTGTTTCATCAAGGTATCGTGTCAGTTGAACCAATTCACCAATGTCTAAAGTATGCAGGGCTTTGCGGTTGACTTTGTTGTATTCTGATTGGAACAAACCCCGAAAATCTCTAACGAGAGCTCGGATCCGACTAAAATGCCAAAGGAACCGTAACCAAATCAAAAAGAGGAGTGGAAAGGATTTGAGTGTTTTTAAAAAAACGCGTTTTGAGGGATCCAAAGCGGAATTTTCGTCTTCCAACCCCATCATGTACTGAAGAAACGAACTGTTCTTTTTGAAAGGTAAGAGCTTAAACAATTGAAACCAATGATTCAGGTTATAATAGATCTCGACTTTGAACAATTTGCTCAATATTACTCCTGAATAAAATCAGAGACTTATAAAGTCGTATTAGAATTAATGATAGGTTTGGCCTGAAAA
>JBBCAX010000417.1:0-18386 GCA_051382335.1 Deltaproteobacteria bacterium TL4 | reverse complement strand
TGGGAAAAATATGAAAGAGAATCTTGATAATTGCAGGGACTCCGAACCCTTTTTTATGAATATACTTTGTCAAGTTGGTTTTTTATGAGAAAGCCGTGGAGGTAGAGGCCTCCTCTTTTTTATGATGTGATTTCGGGCTACCCACTTAATCAGGGACATTTGTTAGAGCGTAGGGTGCGCTTAAGCGAAGCGAGCGCACCGAACAATCTGTGGCTGGTGCGCTCGCTTCGCTTAAGCGCACCCTACATGAAGTGTCCCGCCTTAAGTTGGTAGCCTGATTTCTCTTGGTTATGAAAGTTGTCTTGCTATGTCGATGATTCTGATTGTCAGTGACGATTCTGTCTTGTTAGCTCAAATCCTGCCTTCAATTGAGTCTTTAGGACATAATGCCGAGACCCTCTCTGAGGTTCAGCACTTATTTCAGCTATTAGAAGAATTCTCTGTGGAACTCCTGCTGCTGGATCTCAAAACGCCCGATTTAGAGATCACCAGTCTGTTGATACAACTCCAGCAACGCTCAAAACACCAACCTATTCCTACGCTATTACTGAACTTTGAAGAGGATTTTCAATTATTAGAATGGAGTATGACGTTAGACTTTGTTGATTTTATCAGCACCGGTTGTAACGCAAACCTCCTCAAAGCCAAAATTCACGCGGCCTTGGCGGCTCGTGAGAGGGAACTTCAACTGAAAACAGAAATAGAACTCCAACAATACGCGGTAAAACACATTGAGCATCAGTCGGTGCTGTTACAATCCGTGTCGGATGCGATTATTTCTGTAGATCTGCGTTTCAATATCAGCTCTTGGAATAAAGCGGCGGAAAAAGTCTATGGGTGGGAAGCCGAAGAAGTTCTTTCAAAGCCCTTAGGAGCCTTTCTGTTACTCGAAGACCAAACCCGGTTTCGTGAATCGATTTTTGACCATGTGCTGAGTGTGGGACAATGGACAGGCGAAATGAAGCATCAACACAGAAAGGGCAACACGCTGGTGATGATGATCTCCATCAACGTGATCAGAGAGGACAACGGCACGCCTGTGGGCTTTGTTAGTGTTAACCGGGACATTACAGAGATGAAAGTCGCTGAACAGAAGCAGTCGTATCTGGAAAAACAAATGCAGTACGCTCATAAAATGAAAATTATGCGTACCTTTGCCGAGGGGGTGGCCCATGATATCAATAACATCCTTTCCATCATCCTTGGATATGCCCAGTTATTGCGTGAGTTTCTGCCGGAAAAAACGGATGAAAGACGCTACATTGAAAATATTGTCCAAAGTGGTGCGCGTGCCAAAAACGTGGTGACTCAATTACGTGACTTTGCCGCGCTTCATGGTAAAGAGCTGGCGCCTATGACTGTTTGCAATGCGGTAGGGCAGGCCGTGACCAAGTTAAAGAGTATTTTTCCGGACACTATTGAAATTCGTGTAACGCCACACCCTGATTGTCCCTTGATCCTGGCCGAAGAGTCACAGATTTATCAAGCCATATTGAATATTGGAATCAACGCGAAAGATGCGATGCCCGAGGGGGGTGTCTTTGAAATCATGATAACTGACGCGCCTTTTTCGAACATTTCAGAACTGTTGTCGCCAGGGAGTCCCGACACGCGTTTTTTGGTCATCACCTTAAAAGATTCTGGAAAAGGCATGAGCTATGAAGTCAAAGAACGGCTTTTTGAACCTTTTTTTACCACCAAGAAATTCAGAGAGCAGGATGTTGGCATTTCTCAGGATGGCATAGGACTGGGGCTTTCAATCGTCTACAATATTGTTGAACGACATAAAGGCATCATTACCGTTGATAGTGACTTAGGCAAAGGGTCTACCTTTTCCCTCTATTTCCCTGTAGTCAATACCGAAATGTTGAAAATTTCCCAGGAATCTTCTTTGGAAAGCACCCCATCAAAAAGCCACTATCGTATTCTGCTGGCTGAGGATGACAGTGAAGTGGGAAGGTACTTTTTGCTGGCCTTACAACGGGAGGGGTATGAGGTAACCTACTGCTCTGATGGAAAAACGGCCTTACAGCGGTTTAAAAAGAACCCGCAACGATATGATCTGGTCATCACCGATCAAGTCATGCCCAAAATGAGAGGTTTGGCGTTAAGTCAGGAATTGATCAAGCTTCGTCGGGATCTGCCGATCCTTCTCATTACAGGATACAGTCAGACCATTGTCACCAATCTGTTTCAAGAATTTGGGATTAGAAAACTGCTGATGAAACCCATCTATCTTGGAGAACTCATTCAAGCGGTCAAAGAGTTGCTTACTGAAACGAAGTGATCTCCTTATTCAGGTGAGGTATCTGACGCGCAACGAAAGCCTACCTCCGGCCTCGTGATTACAGGGGACTCATCACCTCTTACAGAAACTCTCAAATAGTGATCTGGACTTTCCCAGGCTCCCCCTCGCAAAACTCGATATTTCCCGACAGTGGGACCTTGTGGGTTGAGCGTTTCAAGCTCAGGGTAAGGGGAGTACCAATCGTAAACCCACTCCCAAACGTTGCCGAGCATATCATAAAGTTCAAACGGATTCGGACTTCGGGAAGCCACTTTATGTAAGAGTTTTTCAGAATTTTGGTTATACCAGGCAAATTCCCCCAAACGCTTGGGATCCTCACCAAAAAAATAAAGACTGGAGGCGTTTGCCCGGACTGCTTTTTCCCATTCAGCTTCAGAGACTAACCTTTTATCCAGGGCATCACAGTAGTAACGGGCAGCAAACCAGGAAACATAAGTCACAGGATGGTTATTTTTACCGGCAGGAGGTTGCAAATCATCCAACCATAAATTCAAGTAATTACCATCGTGAAATTGACGAGGGAAGGTGCTTTTTCTCAGGGAGGGATTGTCCGCCACAAATTGCAGAAATTGCAAATTGGTAACTTCACACCGGTCGATCCAAAAAGTATCAAGCTGAACCTCATGCACAGGTTTCTCATCCGGACGTCCTTGGTCGCTACCCATTTCAAACAAGCCTCCCGGAATACGGACCATGCCTTTTTTGATGGTAATTTCCCGGATGTTTTCTGTGGCATTACAGGGGGAGTCCATGAGGGTCGTCCCCACTAAAAGTGATTTTTGCTCTTCTGGAAAAAGTTTTTTGACAAGGTTCACCATATTTTTACGGTACACCTGGATGATCTCAGCATTCCATCCGGTAACCCGCTGGAACATTTGACGCTCATCCCGGCCACACGACGTTTGGTTATCCAAACAATTTAATTTACGTGTCACCCACAGTTTAATGGATTTCCGTGCCCGTAGTCTTTCAATCTCTTGCAACAGCCATGGTTCCATAAGTACGTACATCCTCTCAAAAGTATCCGCGTTGGCGACCGCGTTTTTAGCCAAGTCAATCAGTTCATCGTATTTTGCGCAAAAAGTATGTTGCGCCTCCGGAACTTCACGACCGTAATTACGCCGTTCGGAACAAGCCTGGGTCTCCATACGGTTTTGAATCTTCAATTCGTGTGAAAATACTTTAAAACGTAAATCCGAAATAGCATGCATCAGCGGATAACGTTCTCCCTGAAAGGTCAATTGAACAAAGTGGCTAACCACTTCCCGGGAATACCGGGTGAATAGTTCCTGCGTCACCAAGCTTGCGGCCCAAAGCAAGGTCAGACTGCACCCTAAGCCCAAGCCTGAGAGTAAAATTCTTTTTTTCATTTTAGTGTTTTTTGTGTGTTTTTTGCTATTAACAATAAGCCTGTCCTTGAACCAAACTTATCTTGAGGCCTTTGGGAACGGGCGGTCCCTAACATAAAATTCAAAGGCTACTCACTTAACCCGGGACACCTCGATGGTAGGCCGGAACTACGTGTCCGGCAACCTCAACGCTCAGAAAAGCGGGGCATGTAATCCCCGCCTACCAAAGTCTCGCTTTAAGTGAGTAGCCAATTCAAACTACCTGTGTATAGCTGTCCAGGAAAGTTTTTTCCCTGGGAGCGCGGGCATCTTGCCCGCAAAAGCGGGCGGGACGCCCGCGCTCCCAGGACAAAACTTATCTTGAGCACTATAAGCGTCTTCTAAACTGTTTTTAGAAAACCTGAGTATGTATTGCATGTTAAGACAAATCCTAAGAGATTAATAAATCTTTGTCAATTTTCTCTCCACAGACTCCATGAAGAATGATATAAAGGAAGTGAAAGCAATAGAAACCTTCACAAAGCGTACCATCAAATGAACAAGATAATCATGATGAGGAGAAAGGTGAATACCTTTATTAAGTGGCGATTGATCTCCTTGTATTCCCTCTTCGCCTCCATAAAAAAATGGAATAATCGTTTGAAAATGAGACGGTTCCAAGGGTGGCTTCAACGCTACCTTGAGTACCGCCTTCGAATCCCTTTTGAAAAAATCGAGGCCTACCATTATCCTCCGTTACCCGCTTATGATCGGGAAACCCTGGATGAACGACTTTACGGCGTCGCTCAGCAGAATGGTTTGTTTTTTGGCTGCCCCATCCTGAGTGACTCGCAAAAAGACAATGTGAGCTATTTGAACTTTCCCAAATCGAATGGAGAAGCCTTGCTGGCTTATGTAGAAATGTTGTTTTCTGTCGCCATTGAAGAACATCAACTCCTCGTGCCTTTTCAGCGGTCGTATGAATTGCGGATGACCTATGTCATGAGAAAAATCATCGCTTTCTATTTGCCTCAAACTCCTTTTAACTTTCCGTCTAATGTTCCCTTATCTTTTTTGTTAAAAAATAACGGGGATTTTTTAAAAGCTGTCAACCGCGTTGAAGAACAAATCACCGAAAAAGTTAATATAAAAAATCTACAACATTCCCATATCAGCAGTTTACAAAACAGTTTTGTGTTTCCTAAACTTTATTATTTTTTCAGGTGGCATTCTGAAAATTTAAGAAAGACCGCGACCTCTCCTATAAAACTCTCTGATGCTCTGGAGCAAGAATTCAATCTTAGGTTGCAACTTATTTTGGTTTTTGGCGTGTTGATCTGGTCTGATGGACACTTGGCTGATGTTGAAATTCAGATGCTGAAACAATACATCACTCAGGGGAATTTTCCTCTTGAATTACAAATGCTCCTGGAAGAGCGGATGAGTCAATACATGCGGCTTGAAGAAATCCCCTTGAAAATCCCACACCTTCTATTGAAAAAATATCTGCTGGAACGCTTGATCTTGCTCTCGCTGATTGATAATCAACAAGTGCCGCAAGAGTTGGAAACCATTATCAAAGTCGCCCAAACCTTAAAATTGAGTGAGGAAAACGTTGATCTTTTATATTGTTCCGTTGGCGCCTTTTTTGCCAAAGAGGGGTCGCGTTTTAATTTTCTCAAAGACAATCCCGCGGTCACCAAAATGGAACAGCATTTTCGGAACCGTGTCAAAGAGCAGCTTAAGTTAAACATGGATCGAATTGTTACAGAAATTCAGGAAACCAAGGAACTCTACATGTTGTTGGTCAAATCCACGACGGAGTCTCTTACCTCTGAAGAAAAAGCCAAAGTCAGGGAACAGTTAATGGACATCCTCAAAACTATTCCCGCGCTTGCGATCTTTTGCCTGCCTGCGGGAATCATTGTTTTGGCCATTTTAATCAAGGTTCTCCCGTTTAATATTTTACCTAGCTCTTTCCAAGATGAACCCAACTGAACCCTTCTCCGGATGAAACAATGAAACAACAAACATGGGCTTTACTTTATAACTGGTTTTTCTTGCCCTGCCTCTGGCTCCTTGCGAAACTCGTCAGTTTCCGTAACGCCAATCTTCGGGCGGCTTTAAAAGGACGCAAGGGATTTGGGGACCGCTTGGAAAAACAAGGCAATCGGAGAGATTTACATAAACCCCTGGTTTGGTTCCATGTCGCGAGTGCCGGTGAATTTTTACAGGCACAACCTCTGCTGAATGAATGTTACCAATATGGATGGGAATATGCGTTAACCTTCACCTCGGTCAACGGCTACAAATGGATTCAAAAAACAAAATTTCCTGAAAACAATCCTCCGCTGCTAGCGGATTATCTGCCTTTTGATTCTCTTTATAATGTGCGGCAATGTTTGGCAATTTTACATCCTTCCGCCATTGTTTATGTTAAATTTGACCTTTGGCCAAACCTGGTTTGGGAAGCTTATGCCCAACGCCTTCCTCAACTCTTGATTTCCTGTTCCCTGTCACCCCAATCCGCAAAAATCAAAACACCCTGGGGGCGCTCCCTTTTTCGGACACTCTACCCTTGCCTGAACGCAATCTTTACCGTTACCCTTGAAGACAAGCAGCGCTTGCTGTTGACCAATCCTGAGCATCCTAAAATCGAAGTGACCGGAGACACACGGGTTGATAGTGTGCTTCAGCGCAGAGCTCAACTCCCTTCGCTAAAGTTACCCGATTACGTCGCGCAACGTTTTGTCTTCATTGCGGGGAGTACCTGGCCTCCGGACGAAGACTGTATTTTCCCCGCACTTAAAGCCGCGCTGACACAATTTCCCGACTTGTTGCTGCTGATTGTTCCGCATGAGCCCATGGAATCGCATCTAAAGCCGAGTGAAACGTTTTTCCATGAATTTCCTTTGGTCCGCTGGTCACAGCTCAACGAAAAAACAGCGGAAGTTCGGATCATTCTCATGGATACCGTCGGTATCCTCTCCTCCCTTTATGAGGCTGGACATTTGGCTTACATCGGAGGCGCGTTCACGACAGGGGTCCATAACACCCTGGAACCCTGTGCCATGGGGGTTCCTGTAATTTTTGGACCACGCTTCCATAATTCACCTGAAGCCAAGCACATGGTAGCGCATCAATTGGCCTCAACCGTAAGTACGCCCAACGAGTTTCATCAAGTTTTATGGACACACCTGGGCAATCGAGAGCGATGTCTTCAATTAGGGCAACAAGTGCAACATTTTGTTGAATCCCAAAAAGGCGCCTCTCAAACATGCTTCCACTTTTTAAAAAGCGAGGTGGAGCGTATGGAAGAAATTAATAAATTCATTTGAGTCTACCCCCGACTGTGGAGTGCCAAAGCTTGCTTTGGCCAAAGGCAAAGAAAGATTTTCGACTTTCTGGCCAAAGCAAGCTTTGGTACTCCTGAAACAGCGTTGTTTCAACGGATCTCGCAACAGGATGAGTTTTCTGAATTTATTTAAATGAACCTCTATAGCTTGAAGCGAATAATTGTATTTTTAACTAGACTGTGTTGGATTAATTTGGCATACAGCGAAGAGGGAGGACACATAACTTATAGGAGCAGGAGAGCATGGGATACAACAAGATAATCATTGATCCGGTCACCCGGATTGAGGGACATTTGAAGATTGAAGCTGAGATCCAGGACAATGTCGTGGTGGGTGTTAAGGCAAGCTCAGAAATGTTTCGAGGTATTGAAAAGGCATTGATAGGATATGACGCTCGAGTGGCACAGCAAGTCACGCAGCGTGTTTGTGGTATTTGCCCCTATGCTCATGCGGAGGCCGCGTCTTTGGCGTTGGAAAACGCAATGGGGATTAAGCCTAATTCGAATGGACAGTTACTGCGAAATCTGATTGTCGGCGCCTATCAACTGTCTGATAATTTGCTTCATTTTTACTATTTATGCGCTTTGGATTTCATCGATATTGCCGCCGTACTTCAATATCAGGGGAAGGACGCAACGCTGGTTTACTTGAGAAACTGGGTCAAAGCTGAACTTGAAAGCAACAGCGTTTTTCCCGCAAGTCCCTTTCTTCCACGCTATGAAGGTGATTATAATAAAGACAGCGCTTCCAATTTCAGTGCCATCAAACACTATGCGGAGGCCCTTCCGGTGATGGCGGACATTCATAAAATGGTGGCTCTTTTTGGTGGGAAAGCCCCTCATCCCGTTACGATGGAAGCCGGTGGTGTTACGACAATACCAACGCCCCTTAAGCTTGCTCGGTTTCAAAGTTTCCTTGAACAGGCGGAAGCTTTTATTACTCAAGCGTATTACAATGATGTTGTAGCGGTTGCTTCTCAATTTCGAAGGTATTTTCAAATAGGTCGGGGCAACGGGAACTTATTGTCCTATCCTTTTATGCCTGATGCCAACGGGGAGACACCTATGATTCAAGGGGGCGTTTCCATTCAGGGGGTGTATGAACCCTTGGATCCTGATAAAATTTCGGAAGACCACACCTATTCCTACTACAATGACAAGCCCTCCTCTGACGTTCGCCCGTTAGCACAAAATAAATTAACGCCTTTAGATGAAGCTGCCTTTGAAAAGGAGCAGCAACGGGAGGGGGGAAAATACAGTTGGACCAAAGCGCCAAGATACAACGGTCATGTGATGCAGGTCGGCCCTGCCGCAAGATTGATAAACACCTATCGCAGTGGAAAAAATCCACGTTTGACTCAACTGCTGGATCAGACGAATCGTCAATTGGGGATTAGCCTTGACGATTATGACTCTGTGATGGGCCGACATTTATCCAGAATGCTGACGTCGCTGTTAATGATTGAAAAACTGAAGGAAGATCTTGCCGCCGTCCGCCCTGATCAAAAAGCCTTTGTCGAAATGGATGTTCCTAAGTCCCGTAGAGGCGTTGGCCTGACAGAAGCTTCCCGTGGGGCGTTGGGACACTGGCTTGAAACTGATGAAAAGGGCTACATTCGGAACTATGATTTAATTGTACCGACCACATGGAATCTGTCCCCTAAAGATTCCCAGGGAAAACGTGGCTTTGTCGAACAAATGTTGATTGGAACCAAAGTGGCGAACTCCCAACATCCCCTTGAGCTTTTAAGAATTATCCGGTCAGTTGATCCTTGTATGGCCTGCTCGGTTCATTAAAACTATCCAAAGGAGACCTCATGGAGAAACTCACTCGTAGAGAAGTACTATTACGCATGTTTGAAGTGGTGGTGGGAATTGGCGCAAGCTCCTTTCTTTCCTTTGAGGACCTGTTGGCGGCACCTCAGAACAAGTCAGAAAGACCGGCAGTGATTTGGCTTCATGGAACTTCTTGTTCCGGATGTTCCGGGTCTTTGCTGGATTTGGAAACCATCTCCATCGTCGATTTAATCACACGCTTTATTGATTTGGTCTTTCATCCGGATTTGTCCTTGGCCACGGGGCATCAAGTTCCGCTTCTGATCGAATCGCTGATCGAATCAAAGCGGGGATATCTCTTTGTGTTTGAAGGCGCTATTCCTGGTCAAATGCCTCATGCCTGCATGATGGCAGGCAAACCGATTGCTTATTGGGTTGAACTTCTGGCTTCTCATTCGATTGCCAATGTTGGCGCTGGAACTTGTGCTGTTTTTGGCGGTGTTACCAAGATGGAAGGTATGGTTACCGGAAGTCTTTCTCTTCAGGAATTTCTGCAAAAGGAAAAAATAACTAATCCCTTGGTGAATCTACCCAACTGTCCTATGAAACCTGAACATTTGGCCTACACCCTGCTGCACTTTCTGCAATTAAATAAACTCCCTGAGCTGGATCAGCACTTGCGCCCCTTACACTTATTCAAGCATACCATCCATGAGCGGTGTCTCTATTATGCGGATTTTCAGGAAAACCATTTTGCTGCAGTCATCGGCGAAGATGGTTGTTTGCTTCATCTGGGGTGTCAGGGCCCCGTGACCTATAATGATTGTTCTACTCTGGGGCATAATGACAATACCAATACCTGTATCCGGGCAGGACACCCCTGTGTGGGATGTGCCAGTTATCAATTTCCAAGAAAAATTATGTTTCACCAATATAAAGATACCAGAGTGTGCGAGCCAACATAAAGGTGAGTCAACAGGAACTTAAAAAGACAGCAATCAGGATCCATTCATGAGTAATTCCAGCGTTCAAGTTCAACAATCATTGATTAATCGTTCCATCTTTTTTGTAAGTAGCGCGACGGTTGCCATTGCCATTGTTATCGCAATCGTTGTCTACATCGTTCAAAACCGCATGCATGAGGAGCGAATGATTAACTCGGGGTATAGTTTGCTCAGTAGTTTTGTTCGACAATCCAAGGAATCTCTTGAAAAAGGACAACGAAAACCATTTCAAAATGTTGTCAATAATATTGCCAATCTAAATGAAATTGAAGAAACCGCACTTTATTCATCGTTTGGATTGATGACCTATAAATCAGGGGAAGTCACGGTGGGTATCCCCTTTACGAAAGATCCTGATACAGGTGAATTTGATAACCCTAATATTGAACTTTATAAAGAGACGAAAGGGCAATATAAACGAGAAGATTGGAATATTATAGACCGTTTAGATACAGAAACAGCGATGGAACATAGAAAAGAAGAAGGACATGAAAGATGTGGAACCTGTCACTTTGATATTAAAGAAGAAAAATTACAATTTGATGAAAAACGGATGGCGCATAAGATTACCGAAGTCGGATTCCTGTTTTATTATAGTATTCCTGTTACCAAAAACTGCATACAGTGCCATACCCATTGGAAAGAAAATAATATCGCGGGTTACTTGAGCCTCAAGATGAACAAGGATCTCTTCAATCAGCAAAGGGACGAAAGCTTGGTAAGTATGGGAGTGATTATTATTGCCATTATCATTCCTGTGACATTGCTGATGTTCCTTATTTTCCGCTACACGCTCTATGTCCCTCTGCATCATTTTATTAGAACTTTTGAGGATTTAACTCAAGGTGAAGGCGATTTAACCGTCCGTCTTGAAATACGGAAACAAGATGAGATTGGCGCGTTAAGCCGGGGGTTTAACCAGTTTACGCTTAAGATTCATGATACAGTCAGTGAGATTGCGACCCATACGGATCAACTTTATATTGCGGCGACCGAGTTGACTGACGTCGCTAATCATATGGCCGCCAGTTCGACAGAAATTCACGAGCAAACCAATGCCATTTCGAAAGCCTCCCAGGATATGAGCCACAATGTCAACACGGTTGCGGCCGCGACAGAACAGTCTTCAAGTAATATCCTTGCGGTAACTTCCGCAGTGGAACAGTTGAGTACCAATATCAATGCCATCGCTTCGGCGGCAAATCAGGCGTCCAGTAAAATGTCCAGTACAAGTCAAAATGTTAACTTGATTTCCGAGGATATTCAAAAGGTTGCCCTGACGATCGAGAAGATGTCTGTTTCCATGGGGCAGATTTCTCAAAGTACTCAAAAAGCGATGACTATTTCGCAAAATGCCAGCGAACGTGCTCAAGAAACCTTAAATACCATGAATCAACTCGGAAAAGCGGCGACAGAAATCGGACAAGTTGTGGAGCTGATTGACGAAATTGCCGGACAAACCAATATGCTGGCTCTCAACGCGACCATTGAGGCTGCTCGTGCGGGAGAAGCCGGAAAAGGGTTTGCCGTCGTTGCCGCGGAAGTAAAAGAACTGGCTCATCAAACCACAGACGCGAACAGCAGTATCGGACAGCATATAGAACAGATTCAAACCTATATGAAAACGAGTCTGGTGCACATGACCCATGTGAATGAAATCAATACGGAGATCGCAAGTATCAATACCACGATTGATCAAACGGTTGAGACAGAAAGCAAGGCTTTTTCGAATGTGAATCTTTCGATTGAAAAAATCGCCAAAGCCAGCCAAACCTCGGCACTCAACGTCAAGGAGGCCACCGAAGGACTCCAGGAAATA
Source organism: Deltaproteobacteria bacterium TL4 (assembly GCA_051382335.1). GTDB lineage: Bacteria > SAR324 > SAR324 > SAR324 > NAC60-12 > JBBCAX01. The sequence continues at coordinate 6,796 of JBBCAX010000417.1, read as the reverse complement.
ACCTCTTCAACCTCAGAGGCTTCTTATGCCGCAAAAGAAGCAACCCGGAACCTGACCGAAATTTCAGTAGGCGTCAAAGAAGCAGCTCGTTCCAGTGCTCACGTTTCAATGAGTGTTCAGGGGGTTCATCAAAATATTACGGTGATTGAAGAAACCGTTAAATCCATGAAGTATATTGTGGCACACACTACCGAAAGTGCCGGGGAACTTTCGAAAATGGCAGAAGCACTTAAAAAGCTTGTTTCCTTTTTTAAAGTGAAACGATCTTAGGTCCTTGTCCAAGACCCCTCACTTCACTGGCACCCCTCAGAGACGTGCATTTTGATGGGTGCCGCTTCGCTAATCGCTCCTCTCAACCTATTCTGGGACAGCCGCCTGGACACTATTTTGATTCAAGTCGGTTGTAAACCAATCCATAGAAGCGGTAGGGTTCTGACGTCCCTTCAAAACACCATCCCAAGTGCTCTCGGCAGACGACGCAGCATTCGATGGTCCAGGTGAAGCCTGAGAACCAGGTTTCTTCAGAGGTGGGGGTGGAAACTGGACACAGGGCTTCACAATAAGATAAGGTGACAATATTAAAAACAAGTCCCAGGGGATTTCTAAAAGTATGATAAGGCGTCTCTCCATGAGTGACCAGTAGGTACTTTTCTTCACTGATGACGGTTTGGCAAATTTTACATAAAAACTTACGCTTTTGGTGTTTGAACTGTTCTTGACTTTGGTTTCTTTGTTCTGTTTTAACAAATTCCAGCATAGGGGGCCTTTGCTTACTTGCCTGCTTTAGCTAAAATATCTGAAATTTTTTGCTCCAGGGTCGCGGGACTAAAGGGTTTGACAATGTAGCCATTGACCCCGTGTTTTGCCGCTGCAACGATATTTTCCTTGACAGCCTCTGCCGTAATCATGAGCACAGGGAGATCCGCAAAACTGGCATGACCCCGAATCGCCTTTAATAAATCCAGGCCACTCATTTGAGGCATATTCCAATCCGCAACAACCAGATCGAACTGGCCATTTTGTAATTTATTCCACGCATCCCGTCCGTCAATCGCCATGGTAATCTGCGAATACTTCAACTTAAAGAGCATGCTCGCAATGAGTTTACGCATGTTTTCAATATCATCGACAACTAAAATGTTAATGTCCTTGCTCGACACAACGCCTCTAATGAAATAAAGTTATAGAAAAATAGGGGGTTAAAGAACTTTTTCCTGAGTACAAATCTTTTTTAACAAATTCATGATCAGTTCACAAGTTGCCCTTTCTTTGACTTCATACTCATGAAAAACTTGCCCTTGAACCTCTCGTGTGCTTTTAGGTGTTCCAAATTTTGAGTCTTGAAGTAACTCTTTTGCGCCAATAACACAATAGCAATTATGATAAGCGTAACTATCCGTATTTTGTGTGTAGCCCATGCTTTTCGTTTTTGTTGAGACTTCTCCCCCAATAATCAATAAATAATGAAAAACCTTGTTGTTAACTCCAACCTTTACCAAATAGGCTAAAACGGCCTCATTTTTGGGGCGAAGTCTCCGGATTTGCCTTTCTGCTCCTTGATGATTCAACAAACGGACAATCATCTCTGTCATCTTTGGATAATGCTCCCCCATCCTGTTTTGCAAAAGTGCAATCTTGAGCTTGTACTCAAGGGTTGATTCGAGGAACCAAGGTTGATTCACGTCAGCTTCGCTCAATAACCGGACACTGTATTTAACATTAGTATTGGTAACCATAATAATATCTTTTATTGTTTTTGTAATTCTTTTTTTGCACTTTCCGCTGATGAAGAATCAGGAAAGCGCTTGTTTACCTCTTGAAAATAATACCGTGCTTTCTCAAATTCTTGTTGCTGAGCCGCAATTTTACCTAACATATAAATGGCCTCAGGTGTTTTATATCCCTGAGACGTGGAACGATGTTCGTAAAGCCTCAGGATCTTTCTAAAGGCGTTTTCAGCTTCCAAAAGTCGCTTTAATTTAAAATAAGAATGACCAATCCAATAGGTTGCGTTATCACTGTCAAAATCATCTGGAAATTGTTCTGTAAAATTATTGAACAGCTGAATTGCGCTTTCGTACCGCTTCTCAATCAATGCCGACATCCCCTGATTATACAACCGCTTCACACCTGGATGCATTTTAAGCGTTAACGGTGCTTGTGGTTCCTCCAGATCCGCGTCCTGAAAAGGAACTGCGGCAACATTGCCTGGGGGGTCTTGGGCAGGTCCGGGTTGCGGCGTTTCCGCTGGAGCTGATGGTTTTTGCTCATTCACCACCTCGTCTTCATCAGGAGGGGGTAACGGTAAAAGGGCGGGAGCGGGGATTAGGGTTTTGGGCGTTAACGATTGAATTCTTGGTGGAGGTGGTACGGGCACCGTTATTTTTTTAGCGTCTTCCCCTTGTGTTGGAACTGGGGGGAGTGGTACGGGCACCGTTGTTTTTTTAGCGTCTTCCCCTTGTATTGGCGCTGGAGGGAATAAAGAATAGGTTTCTATTAAAGGTTTTTGTTCTGCCTGAAGCAATCGGGGTTGCACTTTTGGGGGAGGCGCTTGCGTTTTGGAAGGCTGAGCTGTTTGCGTTTGCGTCGTAACGGGGGTAGGCACGAGGGATTGCACCTTTTGCTGCTGGAGTTGTCGTTCTGTTTTCTCCAAGGATTCAGACACCGACTCTTCAAAGAGCATAAAGTTGGTTTCCCATTGCGCCTGCATGGTATTTAATTGCTGAAGCTGTTCCTCTTGTGTCTTTTTCAGCGTACTGATCTGCTGATCTAAAGTCTGAACCTGTTCCCGAAGCTTTATCTGTTCGGCCTGGAGCTGTGTCAACATTTTTTGTTGATCCTGCTCACTCACCACTTTCGGGACTTCCGCTTCAGGGGGCATTTTCTTATTCAAACGTTCCAGTGCACTGCACCCACTAATAATTTGTAGAAGGGTCAGGAGCAGTATTATCAGAAAAAAGCTCCGCATGGTCTCAACCTTTTTCGTTTATTTTCCCTAATACTTCTTGGAACTCTAACACTTTTTCCATTTCTTTAGCTAAGTGGGATTGTTGGTTACTGTAATACGCCTCAATTAAACTTTTACCAACTTCCAAACGTTTGGGATACTCCGGGTATTGCCTCAGCAAATAAAGATACCGGTGAATTGCGGAGTCGTAGGCTCTCTGTTTGAGATAGAAATTTCCTACTAAATACTCATGCTCCGCCAAGTCTGATCTCGCCTTGAGCAAATACTCACGAACCTCCTCAATATAAGCATTCTGAGAATACATCAGATAGAATCGCTGATATTCCTCTATGATTTTATTATTCGGGTCCATATCCCGATCAAAGCTCCGTTCTTTGAAAAAAAGACCTGTCACATTCCGCTTATAGTTCAGGGCAATCAAGCGATTGAGCACATACGGCGTCAAATGACTATTCGGGTTGATGGTTAAAAACAGGCGATAATTGGTCTCCGCATCTTCCCATTTTGCTCTTTGGTAATTGATGTCTCCCATTTTTAAGTAAGCCAAGGTCGCTAAACGGGTACCTGGGTGTTCTTCTGTGAGTTTCTTGAATTTATCTTCCGATTCCTGGAGTAAATCCTCCTCATAGGCAATAAAAGCTTTTTGATAAAGCTCTTTTGCCGGTGTTCTGATCTCGGCGTCCGTCTCCGCACACCCTTGAAAAACCAACAAAGAGAACATGCTGACGAGTAACGATAAATTAACTTCGCTTCTTATAACGTACCATAGTGATTTCATTTCCACGTTCATTCCAAAAAACTTCATCCATAAAGTTCATGATTAATAAAATGCCTCGTCCACTGACTTTGAAAAGATTTTCAGGATCTTTAGGATCCGGAATCATATTGTGGTCAAATCCCTGCCCCTCATCCCGAATGATATATTTAACGGAATTTCTCGTCATTTCGTAGTAAATATACACTCGGCGACTTTTATAAGGTTCTATTTCTCTGCGGCGTTCGCCCTCTTGACGAAATCTTTCAAATTTTTCCTTTTTCAATTCTGAGGAAATCTCAAGATTTCCGTGAAAAATGGAATTTTCCAGAGCTTCCCCAAGAATAATCGTCATCGTAAACAGATCTTCTTCTTCAAGAATTTTATAGGAAGTTAAGTTTCGTGTGATAAAATTAACAATACGGTTAATGTATTCAAAATCATTTCCTATTTCCAGGGAACGAGACTCAGAAACCGAATTCTCCAAACAGTACATACTGAACTGGGAGTCTTCCCTGAGACTCTTAATTTTATTGATGCTTCTTAGCAAATCCGATTTTTCCAAGGGCTTGGTAAGAAAGTCACAGGCTCCTAAATTTAAGGACGCTAAGATGTTATCAGGATCGCCATGACGCGATATGATGACAAACGGGAGCTGTGCATTGAGATGCTTGAGCTCCTTTAATAATTCCATCCCACCCATTTTGGGCATGGTCAATGCGCTGAAAACCGCATCTATGGATGAATTTTGAAACACATGTAAGGCTTCTTCTCCGTCATGTGCTTCAACAACGATATGCTTTTGATCCTCAAGAAACACACGAAGCGTGTTCAAAACATCTTGATTATCGTCTGAAATCAATATTCGCATGATTTGTCTCTATCTCTCCACTTTTCACTTCTTAATAATACATCCAACTTAGGGCACCCCGGTAAGAAATAACTAAATCGTTTGTGGAACACAAGGCTTTTTAACATCTTGTGACGTTTATAACCGCTAAAATAAAGGATAGTAAAAAAAAAAACGATCAACACTTGAATTTTATCAATACTTTTTCTATGCTCAGAGAGCTAAGCATTAGCCGCTTATTGCTGAATTGAAGAACTCATCGCGGAATAAAAATGAAAATTGTTTAAAAATGGGGTTGATTTTACACTTATTTCTTGGCAAGGACTTGTTATTGATTGGTGAACGCATAAACAATGAAACTTTGAAAACATAAAAGCAAATATGAATAAATCACAACTTATTGAAAAATTGGCAACACAGAGTAATTGTAATGTTAGAGTCGCGGATAAAGTAGTTCGCATTTTTTTTGATAGTATTAAAACCGCTTTAAATACAGGGGACCGTGTGGAAATCCGAGGGTTTGGGTCTTTTGTGTTGAAAGAGTATGAAGGTTATACCGGACGAAACCCTAAAACAGGGGCAAAAGTTAAAGTACCTCCGAAAAAATTACCCGTTTTCAGAACGGGTAAGGATCTCAAGGAACGTGTGGATCGTGCGGGTGAGAGCGCAAGGAACTGAAGGCGAGATTCTTTTCTTAGTCTTCTTCTGTGGGAGAATCAAACAGATTGCTGTAGGCGCGGGGTTCATAGAGGAGTTTGCTGATTTTTATGGCTCGCTGTCCCTTATAGGCCCCTTGGAACCCCTCAAGCTTTGCTACGTTTTGTATCAGAACCTTGAGCGGCTCACTACATTCCTGATCAAGAGGGATGTGGTCCCCTACGTCGAGTTGCAGGAAACGCCTTAACGATATTTGATGGTGTCCCAAGTAGACTTTGACATTGACGGTCGTTTTTTTGACATTCTCAGACAGGTAGTTTGAAATAGTTGCGCTGCGTCCGGAGTGCTCACTCTGGAGACCCGCGTTCAGTTTTGATCGTATGGGATCAAGTAGTGAATAAGGGATGCAGATGCTGAAGGTCATGGTTGAATGGTGGATTTCGGCATCGAAAGTAGTGACCACGACTACCTCGGAATCGGGGACTATCGTCAGGAGTCTGGGATTGGTTTCTGAACGGACGTACCGGATTCTGAGCGGAACTAAAGGCTCCCATGCTGCCTGGAGATCATCCAGCGCGCTATGAACCACTTTTGAGATCATTCGCATTTCAATGTTTGAAAAATCTCGACTGACCCCATGAACTTCCAACTCTCCAGTTCCTCCAAAAAGCATGTCAATAAAGGTATAGACCAGTCGTTGCTCAAGAACCAACAGTGCATTGCCGCGTAAAGGGGAGAGATGGAAAAGGTTGACTGAAGCAGGATAGGCGATCCCCTCAATATAGTCCTTGTAATTCATCAATTCTGTGGCACGGCATTGGATATGAACGGGACGACGAAGACTCATGGAGATCGTCTGACGGAAGAGTCGTGCCAATCGGCTGTGAACCATCTCCAGACCAGGCATTCTTCCTCGAATAACCCTGTTTTGGTGAGCGAGATCAAAGGGCACAATTTCGTCGGCAAGCTCATGGGATGGTGATTCTTGTTTCGGTTCAGACTCGATTTCAGGAATACCTTTTAGCAGTAGTTCCACTTCTTTTTTAGAGAGAATTTGACTCAAGAGAACTCCTTATGTACTTTATCCACGGTTATCTCAATGATGTTCCGCCGCTAAATGGGGAACATTTTTGAAACACAACATTTTCATCCTATCAGAGTTCATCAAGGTATCCAATACGATGAACGGTGTCAATATTTCTTTTTTGAGGAAGTGTTATGGTCTAAGGAACACGTAAAAAATAAGTATACTTCTCCAGTAATCCTCACCTTTTTTGTCGCAACTCACCCCATTCGCTAACACGAATGTATGATCCGGGTTCCAATACCAGGGATAAAGGGCATCTGGGACACTGGCTCCTGGTTTGATAGAGGCACAGCGCCCCCATTTGCTCAAGGTTAAACCGCTTGCCAATTCGATTTTTGGTAATCCCCCAGGCAGGCCATAGTCATCGTTTCGCCAAAATGGAGGCAATCCAAGGATAGACAAACAGGAAGGAATTTGAGAAAAGGAAGGAATTTTTCCACTTTTCTCTATGAGGAATTCCGATGTCATCCAATCCAAGCC
>JBBCAX010000416.1:0-4461 GCA_051382335.1 Deltaproteobacteria bacterium TL4 | reverse complement strand
AGTATAAGTAGGGTGCCGCTTAAGCGAAGCGAGCGCACCAAAAATAAGGGAACAGCAAGCTTTCTGGTGCGCTCGCTTCCCTAAAGCACACCCTACATCACATTCTCGGACAGCCACCTAGCCAAATTCTACAGCCTAGCCCGACCCTGGGATGTGTTTGTGATATAGTCATGCCATGTTTTCGCTTAACTACTTTTGAAAGGTGTTCATTTATCCCATTAATTGGGTTGCCATGGAGTTTAAATTATTGTATTTTGGAAAAAGATGATTTGGAGAAGTTCACATTCCAATCTGATAACTCGTTTCGAAAAGTGCTTATGTTAGCTCCCCAAAGTCAAGAAATCTATTATCCAGAATCTGATGGTAAACCTATGGCAGAAACCGATCTGCATCGGAATCTTCTTTTAAAACTGGTAGATTCGTTGCAATGTGCTTTTCCTGAGGCCTATGTCTCTGGAAATATTTGTCTTTACTATGAAGAAGGTAATCCCAGAAAAATGATCTCTCCTGACGCGCTTTTATGTTTGTCGCATCCACCTGAAGAAAAGCGTGTTTATCTTTCATGGGAAGAAAATCATCAACTGGATTTGGTGATGGAATTCAGTTCGCAATCAACGTATCGTGAAGATCACTTTAAAAAACTCCGTATTTACGAGCAGATTCTGAAAGTTCCCTACTATGTGATCTTTAACCCCATTCGAATCTATCTCAATGTTTTCTCGCTGGTCAATGGACAATATGTGATGCAGGAAACCGATCAAAGGGGACTGTATACGCTTAAAAAATTAGGAATACGAATTGGCATAGAAAACTTTAACTCTCTTCGCCTTTACGATCAGGAAGGGCAACCTATTCCAACTTCCGTTGAAGCCGAGAGGCAACAAAAAGAAGAAGAGCGACGGCAGAAAGAAGAAGAGCGACGGCAGAAAGAAGAAGAGCGACGGCAGAAAGAAGAAGAGCGACGGCAGAAAGAAGAAGAGCGACGGCAGAAAGAAGAAGAGCGACGGCAGAAAGAAGAAGAGCGACGGCAGAAAGAAGAAGAGCGACGGCAGAAAGAAGAAGAGCGACGGCAGAAAGAAGAAGAGCGACGGCAGAAAGAAGAAGAGCGACGGCAAAAAGAAGAAGAGCGACGGCAAAAAGAAGAAGAGCGACGGCTAAAAGAAGAAGAGCAACGGCAGAAAGAAGAAGAGCGACGGCAAAAAGATGAGGCCTTAGCGGAAATCGAACGACTTCGATCCTTAATGAAAGCCGCTGGTATTGATCACAAGTGACCGAAACCTCGGAGCTTCGCTTTCCCTTATGAACGAGAGAACAATAGCTTTGGTGCATTATGAATAACCTTAGAATGATGTTGATTTATTCAAAAGGGTTCCGTACTTACTGTGCAGAAAAATAATGAATTAACAACCTTTTACAATAGTGAGTGAAATGCAAAAGGATTCCAATGTAGCAAACCGAACACTTCAAGTCATAAAGAAGTTGAATATCCAGAAAAGGCTGAAGCAGCATAAAATAAAACCTGTGACCTATCTCCGACTGATGAATGGGATGATTCGGGCGGATGGTATTCTTCACCCGGGGGAAGCGGAAGTCTTTATTCAAATGGCGGAGGGCTTGAATTTAAGCGATGCTGAAATGGCAACGATACAACAGGAGTTTCAACATCGTTTTTCTTTGGAGAAAGTCCTTGAAGAAGTCGAACTGCCTTCCTCAGAAGCCGCCTTACGAACCTTGTTGGAGGGTATTTGGCCTGTTGCTTTGGCCGATGGTGAGTTGCATCCCAAAGAAGTTGAGTATTTTGACAAACTGGAACAGCATTTTGGGATTCAGATCAAGCGGACCTGCCTGGTAATATGAAAGATCAAATCTACAAACAAACCTTAAGTACGATTCCGACATTCAAATTTGATGAGTCAGTTGCCAACGTTTTTGAGGACATGTTGGCTCGTTCTATTCCACTGTATCAGCAGCTTTTAAGTTTAACCCTGGAGAATGGAATCCGTTTTTATCAACCGGAGACCCGGATTTATGATCTTGGCTGTTCCACAGGCACCTTGATGGAACAACTGGTTTGTGTGTTGCAGCGCCAACATCCTCAGATTGTTGGCGTGGACGCCTCAGAAGCTATGCTTCATAAAGCCAAACAAAAACTCACGCCCTTTGCGCAGAACGCCACGATAGAATGGATTTGCCAAGATATTTCACAAACGCCAATCCTCAACGCCTCTGTAGTCATCATGAATTATACCCTGCAATTTGTGGCACTTGAAAAACGTCAGGAAGTGCTCTCCCGGTTGTTCTCTCAACTCAATCCGGGAGGCGTTCTGCTCATGAGTGAAAAAACCCAGTCACAACATCCCACAATGCTCGCTGTTGAGACTCAGTCTTTTGATAATTACAAAAGAAGCAACGGCTATTCGGAATTAGAGATTGAACAAAAGCGTAAAGCTTTGGAAAACGTGCTCCACTGTTTATCGCCTCAGCAAAATCTGGAACTGTTAAAAAACGCGGGTTTTCCAGCAGTTGAAATCATCTTGAAGTGGTATCAGTTCACAACCTTTCTTGCGATCAAAGCGGATACTTCATGAACATGGATTACTTACAGCCTTATGCCCGGAAGCTTAATTTGGAAGAGATTCAAAAAGTCCGTTATGAAAGGCAATCCTGGCTAACGCGTCAGAGTAACCAGACGTTCGCTCAGACCTTAAAAAGTCAACCTCCCTTGAAAACGCGTCATTTGGTTTTGGATCAAAACATTGTGGAAATTGGTCACACTGAGGAGTTGAACCCGGAGCAAAGCGAACACATTCGGGAAGCCCTGAAAATATTCATTCCCTGGCGTAAGGGACCTTTCAATATTTTTGGGACGTCTATTGAAGCAGAATGGGAAAGCTACTTAAAATGGGATAGGCTGACACCTGTTGCCAAAAACCTCAGAGGACTGACTGTCGCGGATATTGGCTGCAATAATGGGTATTACATGTTTCGAATGGCGGCACAAAAACCCAGATTGGTCATCGGTTTTGATCCTACGGCAAGGTACTGGTACACGTTCCATTATTTACAACAATTCGCACAACTAAGCGAATTACATTTTGAGTTGTTGGGCATGGAACATCTGAGTTTCTTCCCCTCCTTTTTTGATGTCGTTTTTTGTCTGGGTGTGGTTTATCATCACCCTGACCCCATTGGAATGTTACGGGGCATTTTTTCAAGTCTCAAACCTGGAGGACAACTGATTTTAGAGTCTCAAGGCATTCCCGGAGAAGACTCCATCGCGCTCTTTCCAGAAAAACGTTATGCGAAAGTACCAGGAACCTGGTTTATTCCAACCGCAACGTGTCTCTTAAACTGGGTTCATCGCTCCGGGTTTAGACAGGTAGAGCTATTTTATGCTCACGCCTTAACGTCTGCGGAGCAACGAAGCACAAAATGGGCTCCCTTTCAAAGTCTCTCCGATTTTCTGAATCCTTCCGACTCACGCCTTACGGTGGAGGGATATCCTGCGCCTATGAGATTTTATGTCAAAGCCTGTCGTCCTTTACCTTAGTTTCAGGGTTTTTGAGCGCATATCAGGAGCCACGCTTTTGCGTCATGAAGAACTTGTAGCTGGCGAAATCCCAAATGCTCCAAAGTTAAGGCCAGAGACTCTGGGGTGAATGAGTTGACGTCCAGGACTTCTTTTTGCCAGGCAGAAAGGACCTTCCCTATTGGCCCCGTGTGCTTGCGAAATACGCCTGCCGTGAAGAGGCCTCCGGGTTTTAAAGTGCGAAATCAAGGTAGTAAAGGTAGGGTGCCGCTTAAGCGAAGCGAGCGCACCACTCAAGGTAGGGTGCTTAAGGTAGGGTGCCGCTTAAGTGAAGCGAGCGCACCCAAAGAGAAAACACGGTAGAAAGTCTCGCGACCAGGACAGACCCATTAGAAGGTTTTGGGGGTAAAGTTGGCGGGAGTTTCGAGGGAAAAGACTTCATCATGGATGGCGGCCAGATACAGACCCGATTGCAGGACGTCCTCTCTCACGGAAGATTCGGTATCCACATAGACAACCATTCCCCGGATGGTTTTGTCGGAAAACTCCGGAAAAAACATCCGGAAGTTTTTCAGAATCTCCAGCGTTTGGTCCAAATCCCGTTGTTTCAGACGACTTTTTATTTCAATCACATACAACTCATTTACCGTCCCATTCGTATAGGCCACCGCGTCCACTTCCATATTCTTTCCCTCTTTTCTTTTGCGGAGACGGGTCAGAAAGGTATCCATCCCAAAGCGTTCTGTCATGATTTTCGAGATGGAGGGAAACGCCATCCCTTCGGTGAAGGAACCAAACTTGTTATTCAAGCCTCCGATATTTTTTGACAATTCTTTGACGATACGGCTCGTTTCCGCAAATTTTTCATTGAGCTGTCGGTCGGTTTCCGCAAATTTTTCATTGAGCTGTCGGTCGGTTTCCGCTGTTTTTTC
>JBBCAX010000415.1:0-1634 GCA_051382335.1 Deltaproteobacteria bacterium TL4 | reverse complement strand
GGGCCTAACCCGGGAGAGCGTATTCTCCTGAACCGTTCTATACATCAATGAAGCCGACCGGTGGAGATGACAAAGGTAGACTGGCCCAGGAAAACAGAAGCGCGACGTTGAGGTTTGTTACTTAACGTGTCCGACTACGGTCCGACACTCTTTGGGAACCGCCGGATGCGGACCCGCATGTCCGGTGGTGTGGGAGGTGGCGGAGAAAAACCGCTACCTACCCGATTGGGCTTGTCTAGTCAATATAGAATTCATGCCGTATTCTTTCAACAATACCGGATTGACTAAAAATGACATCCCTCCGATCATAGTCATCGACATCTGTTATTTGCCAGGTATAAACCCACTCACAAATGGTAAAACAACTTTTTCTCAAAGGTTCTCCCATAATAGTTAACACCTCTTTTTGTGTCATTTTTGGACGTAACTTAGCAAAATTTTCTTCAGAAAATCTAGGAGCATATCTAGTTCCTTCGTCAAAATACATTAGAGTTCGTAGTATCGCATTATGAAAGTCATAACGGTAACGAACCATATTATATCCAATTGAAATACTTATTCCTAAAAGCAATGAATTCAAAATAATCCACTTTTTCATGTCATCCCCTTCAAGAGCTTTATTTATGTTTTGGCCATTTCGGAAAAGTTATTTGATTTCTTCTTATCTGGACGAGAGCGTAAATATGGTTGCCCATTTTTTGGATGAACAACAACTGCATTGTCAATTTCATCATTTTCTGCAAGGGCAACAGCTTCGAATTTAGACAGCCATCCTTTTTCTTCCACAAAATATTTTTCGATTGTTCCTGCTTTACCTCTCTCTGCATTCGTCACATATTTCATCGGTTCACCCCAATTTTCATTAGGATCATATGCAACATCACCAAATTGATGTTCAGGGACGGGTCGCATGTAAACCACTTTTATAGTAAGACCATCACCGTCGTCGTAAATATCGGCAGTTGTATAATCTAGAATTTTCCACCAACTAGAATGCCCTTTAGTTGATTTTCCATCGACTCGTTTAAAACCATCAGCGTCGATGTCCTTTGGCGACCTTCTTTTAGAACCCAGTTTATGAGCAGTCGCAGGCTTTCCTAGTTTCTTTGTCGTTGTCTCTACAACCCATAATGTCTTAGAAGAATGGTTTTTAATCTTTCCTTTTCCTTTAAATAACTTTTTCACCGAGTCAATTACTGACATGTGTCATCTCCTTTTAATTACCCTTAACTTGCGTATGGTAAGCGGTACTTTAAAATATGATTGAAGCCTAACGCCGAGTTGACCGGTTTCTTGGGGCAGAGCGAAGCGGCGCCCCAAGAAATCCGGTCGAACGACTTGGTACGCCCAGCATGGGCGTGATCTGATGGGGTGAAAGTCCCCTATAGGAAAGCCACTGGCTTTCAATACTATGGAACCGATCATGCGGCACTGGCGGGAAACCAGCCAGCAAACAGCGAACAAACCGTGTTCCTAAGGTATTCAATACCATTAACTACTAGCGAAAGGCAAGGGCGAAACCGTGAGGGATCGTCTGAAGGAAGCCTGGAGCAAACTGACGAGCCGACGAACAGAAACCGCATAGAAGGCTCACTTCCCTGGGATGAGTTAGCCAAGCATAATGAAATCCTGTG
>JBBCAX010000414.1:0-22600 GCA_051382335.1 Deltaproteobacteria bacterium TL4 | reverse complement strand
TTCAGGCGGCCCGTTCGTAGTTCCGCCTTCAGGCGGCCCGTTCGTAGTTCCGCAGGGGGTTTGCCGCCTGAAGGCGGAACTACAAACAGAGTGGGCGCAGGAACAGGGATTTGTCGCCTTCAGGCGTCCCGTTTGTAGTTCCGCCTTTAGGCGGCCCGTTTGTAGTTCCGCCTTCAGGCGGCCCGTTTGTAGTTCCGCCTTCAGGCGGCCCGTTTGTAGTTCCGCCTTCAGGCGGCCCGTTTGTAGTTCCGCCTTCAGGCGGTTATTAAAGGAATTCAAGATGTATGACTGGCGAAAAATGTCAGAGTTGGAACGACAGGAAATTTTGAAATCACGACAGAAAAACGGGGTTCCCTGGCACTCACCACCCCATTGGACAGAAAAAGATGAAATCACCTTTATCCTTACTGCATCCTGTTATGAACATAGACCGGTCATCGGGAAAAATCATCATCGCCTGCAGGAATGTGAGTCGGGTGTGTTACAAACCTGTCATCGTTGGTCCGCAAACGTATTTGCCTGGTGTGTTCTGCCCAATCACTATCATCTATTGTTGCGGACTGAACAAATAAAGGAACTGTTACACGATTTGGGACAGTTTCATGGACGGTCATCATTCAGATGGAATGGTGAAGACTCTCAAAGAGGACGAAAAGTATGGTATCGATGCGCAGACCGTCGCATTAAATCAGAAAATCATTTTTTCGCGAGTTTGAATTATGTCAATCATAATGCTGTAAAACATGGGTATGTGACACGATGGCAGGATTGGTCTTTTTCGAGTGCGAAGTCGTTTCTTGAAGAGGTCGGACGTGAAAAAGCTGAGGAAATCTGGCGTGTGTATCCAATATTGGATTATGGGCAGAAGTGGGATATTGAATGACAGTGGTTTGCCGCCTGAAGGGTGAACTACAAACGAGCAGCCTAAAGGCGGAACTACGAACGGGCCGCCTGAAGGCGGAACTACGAACGGGCCGCCTGAAGGCAGAACTACGAACTTACTTCGGGATCGGGTAGCGCATCACGCCATTGTCAATGTGCTGGAACCGCTTTATAGCGGTCTTTCATTTTCGATTCCTACGCTACCCGCAAAAACAAAGGAACACATCAAGCCATTCTCAGAGTCCAGATGAAGCAGGAGTTATTTTTGCCAGAGCTGAAGGCATCATCCCTGCGCCAGAATCCTGTCATGCGGTCAGAGCTGCTCTGGATGAAGCGTTGCAATGCAAGGAAAGCAAAGAACCCAAAACCCTCTTGTTCAACCTTTCTGGGCATGGCCACTTTGATATGATGGCCTATGACAAATATTTTAAGGGAGAATTGGAAGATTTTCCTTATCCTGAAGAGGCCATTAAAGCCTCCATGGCGAATCTCCCCAAAGTCGGCTAGGGGCTGTCCAAGAATGATTCAGAGTGTGTTGCGAGCTGACGAACGCGTAACACACCAAAGAATCCAGCCTGTCAACGCTAAGATTGGAGAGTGAAATCATTAAACGTAGCTGTTAACTGACATTAACCTTCTAACGCATGATGAGGTTTTGCAAAGTAACGTAGTTTATAATTTCCCTCGCCATCCGCATCAACCCTTGTGAAGGAACAATTATCCACCCAAGAAAGACGTAAGGCATTCCAGGGGTGGTTTCCCAGAATCTTCATCGCCAAGAAAAAGATCCAATATCCGTGTCCCGCAATGGCGATACGCTTTTCTGGAAATTGATCCAGTACCGCAAGCATCGTCTCTACTTTATGAGAAATTTCTTCCAAGGTGTCCCCTCCTTCCGTTTTTCCCTGACTCCATTGAAACAGGTAGAACATGCTCAGAGTTGTGCTGAAAAAATGAGTCACCCGATGCTCCATCGGTTTAGGCCAAAGTTGAGATAACGGATATGGAGGAAAAAATTTTGAACGGACAGGATAGGTACCCGGTGAAAATTCTATCAATTCTTTATATTGATGTTCATAAGGAATCTGAGTGTGTTGATGGAGGATCTGCGCTGTTTGAATGGCTCGTTTTAAAGTGCTGGAAATGAGACATTCAATATTAAGTTTCAAGACGGTATCCGTAATTGCTTCCACCTGTTTGATTCCTTTTTTCGAAAGATATTGATTTTGTTGACCGAGTTGATTTCTATCAAACGCACTTAAGTGAAAAGCGCCCGCGTCATTAAGGGGAAGCGCATGACGAATAAAATAATACTCTCTTTGCATGAAATTACCTTTTTATATTCAAGAATAAGGAGCCTCGGGATTTGAGAGATGAGCGAAAAATCTGGAAAATAGAGTCTGTTTTAAATTCGTCCCACGAGTTTGTAGGCCAAAAGGCCCATATATTCATGGGCTACCGTTTTCAAAGAGTTGAAATTTTCCCATTTGAAATAATATTCCCACCACGATTCATCGTTGGAGCTGCTCGCGTTTGCGGCATAGGGATAGATTTCAAAGCCCTGTTTTTTGAAGACCGCTACCAAACGCGGTAAATGATAATCATGTGAGACAAGCAGAATTTTGTTGAGATTCAGTTTTCTTAATATTTTGGCCGTTTCGACACCATTCATGTAGGTGTTGATGGATTTGTTTTCAATGAGAATTTTATCATTCGGAACCCCCATTCCTCTTAAGATGAGATGAATTCCCTTGACGTCAACAGGGGGGTGATAAGGTCTGGTGACACCTCCGGTCACAATGACCAGGGGAGCCCAATGCTCTAAATATAACTGTGCGGCGACATAGCCACGTAATGTGGAACCAGGCGTCGGCGCACCAGAACGATGAACACCGGCGGACGCAACAACAATCGCATCCACTTTAGCTTTTTGATTAGGAGGAATCAGTTGTCTTAAAGGATAGGAAAAAAGACGGAAAAAGGGTGTACTTGTCAAAACAAGGACAAGAACCCATAAAATCAACAACCATTGGTATTTGGGATGATCATCACGCTGTTTGTTCTTTAAGGGCCAAAGAACAAGAATAACAAGAACAAAAAGAAAAATTGACGGCCCAAACAGAATACGCTCAATCACCAGTTTTAATGAATGATTCATGGCGACACAGGATTTATTGAAATTTCAATCAAAGCAAAGCTCAGTATAAGTTGAGGGCATAGTAACGAAAAATAGAGTATTCTCCAGCTATTTTCTTGGCTTACTTACAGTTTTTTGCGGTTGAGACGTGGGTTGCAGGGAAGAACGTGCTTTAAATTGCTCCACAAAAGCTTGAGAACCTTCATAACTCAGTTTGATTCTTCGTTGACGATGAATCAATGCATCGGCTCCCTCTCTTTTTCGTAAGCATTTTTGCAGTGTTTCCAGTTCCTGTCGAGTTTGCGGATCCTTATACTGAAAGCAGGTAGTTTCGTCAGCTTTCACCTCAGCAGCAGAGGCCATGACCGTCATTGCGATGAGGCTTATCCAGCTCAAAAGCGTTATTTTGAACCATTTTTCGATCAAGCTCATAAACAGGACCTCCAAGTTCAAGGTGTCAAGGGAGGAAGAAGTGTCTGGTTTTTTGATTTTCTGTTTGGATTGTAACACTTTTAAAGCGTTATTTCAAATGTTGTTACCAGAAAATCGCTCCATGGCTTGCGGTCCTTAGCCTTCCGGTAGCTGAACCTTTGGTTCTTTGCAGGGCGCTATAGACGTTCATTTAAATAAATTTCTTTGAGTCTAACCCAGACTGTGGAGTGCCAAAGCAAGCTTTGGCCAAAGCCCAAGAAAGGCCTTCGCTTTTCTGGCCAAAGCAAGCTTTGGCACTCCTGAAACAGCGTTGTTTAAACGGATCTCGCAACAGGAGGAGTTTTCTGAATTTATTTAAATGAACATCTATATTTTGTGTTTAAACCGTTTTTTGGGGAACGGAAGAATGAATCTCGACTTCGACATCGATTTGACTGAGTTTTTCAAATTTTTTTTGCTTGTCCCGAATCGGCCACCAGGCGTAGAGGAACGTGTGGATCGGCCACCACATAGCCACCCAACCGCTGATCAGGCTTCCTTCCGCCAGAAGATCATACCAGGGACTGGCTCCCAGTGTAGAAATCAACTGCCGTAACATAATACAAAATACTAAAAATCCGAGTCCGATCAACAAACTAATCCGCCCTTGACGTAACGTGAATCGAAGTTCATGTTGGGCCATGGTGGCACGATAGCTAAAAAAATTGTGAATGGCCTGCCGCAAGGAATCCCGGCTTTCTTTTGCAGATAACTCCTGATTCAAATGCAACACCAAACTTAAGGGAGTCTTCAAGGAAAAGTCATTGACGGAGTTCATAATGTAGTCTTCCGCATCGTTATCCAGGTCTTGTTCATAGAAAGGTGAAGGATCCAGGGTGTTGAATAATTGCTGAATATTCTGCAACTTCAATTCAATCAGAATCTTTCCTTTCTTTTGATGGTAATGCGATTCGATACCCATAGTTTTTTTTCATGCAAGGTTTCAAAAAATGGACCTGTGAATCTGAAAATTCGGATTCAGCGTTTTCCAAATATATCCAACGTCGAGAGGGAAAGCCTCAGTATATCCTATTTTTCTATGGAAAAACCAACTTTTAAAAAACAGGCTGTTGTTTTTTTCTCGCCGTTTTCAATCAAAGCGTGTTAGTAAGTACCTAGAGTTCATCTTTTTATATAAAGTCCCTTGTCGCGGGTAAGGAACAGATTATCCATTCATGATACACAGAATGGGTGAAATCTTCATTTTTGTGGTGCGCTCGCTTCGCTTAAGCCGTACTCTACCTTAAGTTTCAAAAGTGAAAAATTAACCCGATTAAAGTATAGAAGACCAAAGGATAAAGGCATATTTATGGAAAATTCAAAACAAGACCACTTAGCGGTACTGATTGATTCGGACAATACTTCTTCGGTATTAATTGCCGAACTCCTTACTGAAATTGCTAAATATGGTGTTGCGAGTGTTAAGCGTGCCTATGGTGATTGGACCACAACTCAGTTGAAAGGATGGAAGGAAAAGCTTCATGAATTCGCTATTCAACCTATCCAACAGTTTAGTTATACAACGGGTAAGAATTCCACAGACTCCGCCTTGATCATTGATGCGATGGATCTGCTTTATACAGAAAAATTTGATGGGTTCTGTATCGTTTCAAGTGATAGTGATTTCACTCGACTGGCCACCCGTGTACGAGAAACAGGCTTGGTTGTTTACGGTTTTGGCGCAAAGAAAACACCCAAACCGTTTGTCAGCGCTTGTGACAAGTTCATCTATACAGAAATTCTTGTTGAAGAAGATGAAAGTCCACAAAAGAAAGAAATACCGGCAAAAAAGCTAAAACAGGACACCAAGTTGGTTACCTTATTGAGAGGCGCGAATGAGTCCTGCGCTGATGAAGAGGGCTGGGCCCATTTAGCTCAAATTGGACAACAAATCAGTAAAAACTCCCCTGATTTTGATCCTAGAAATTATGGCTATCAAAAATTGAAACCCTTACTTGAAGCAACGGAACTTTTTGAAATCAATGAAGTCAAGGAAGCTTCCTACACAAAAATCTTTGTAAGATCTAAAAAGAAACTGTGAAGTTCCATTTTTGCACCAAACGTGGAAAATCGTTGTGGTTTGAGAAGTAACGAAGAGACAGCATCACTTGAAATGCGATGCACTGTGGTTCATGGGGATGGTTGGGGAAGTGTTTGGTTTTCTGGCAAAGGTCCCTGGCGGGTAGGGATAGGCTTAACCGGAACTGGAGTTAATTATGTTATATGAAAGGAAAATATGGGAGAACAATACGACTATGATTTTATTGTAATTGGTTCCGGATTTGGTGGATCCGTTTCAGCCATGCGCTTGAGCGAGAAAGGCTATCGAGTCGGGGTGATAGAAGCCGGAAAACGGTACCATGCCAAGGATTTTACAAAATCCAATTGGAACCTGAAAAAGTTTTTCTGGCTACCCCAGATGGGATTACACGGAATTCTCAAAATGACGGTTTTCAAACACGCGTTTATTTTATCAGGTGTGGGCGTCGGAGGAGGTTCCCTAGGTTATGCATGTACGCTTTATGTCCCTCCAGACAAAGTGTGGGATGACCTACGCTGGGCTAAACTGCAAGATTGGAAGACCGTCATGCCCAAATACTATGAAATTGCCCAAAAGATGCTTGGGGTGACCACGAATCTGTATATTGGCAAGGCCGACAAAATGTTGAGAGCCGCTGCGGAGGCCCAAGGTTTTGGGAATACTTTTCAACCCACTGAAGTTGGCATCTACTTTGGCAAGAAAGATAAAACCGAACCGGACCCTTACTTTGGTGGAAAAGGCCCCGAGAGGACAGGCTGCAATTTCTGTGGTGGGTGTATGGTGGGTTGTCGAAATAATTCGAAAAATACTTTGGATAAAAATTATCTCTATTTCGCGGAAAAAAATGGTGCAGTCATTATGCCTGAAACGACGGTGACGGAAATCAGACCCATCTACAATACCAATGGAAAAGACGGATATGAAATTCATACCGTCTCGTCTCTAGGACAATTCAAAAAGAAAAAGAAATTTCGAGCCAAAGGGGTGATCCTTGCTGGAGGCGTTCTGGGGACACTTCCGCTCCTGTTTGAAAACAAGCAAAATGGAAATCTGCCAAAAATCAGTGATGAATTAGGAAATTATGTTCGGACTAATTCCGAAGCGATCTTGTCTCTGACCTTGGAAGATAAAGATACGGACATCAGTGATGGCATTGCCATAGGTTCCAGTATTTTCATCGATGAAGAAACCCATATCGAGGCGGTTCGTTATCCGAAAGGTTCAGACGCGCTGGCAAGCATTGCCACGCTGCTGCCGGAACAAGAGGGGAATCATCGTTTCACCGATTGGTTAAAAGAGGTAAAACAACATCCACTTAATTTGCTAAGAGATTTAAATCCCATCGGCTGGGCAAAGCACACGGTTCTGCTGCTGGTGATGCAAACCAAAGATGTTCGTTTGAGGATCCGCTATAAAAAACTGTCTCTTTTGAGTAAACATAAAATATTGGTCACCGAAGGAGCAAAGGTTCCTGCAACCATTCCACAAGCCAACCGTTTTGCTCAAAATATGGCCAAGCAATTTAAAGGCGTTTTGGGTACATCTTTGACTGAAATTCTGTTAGAAGTTCCAACAAGCGCGCACATCCTGGGTGGAGTAACGATGGGATCCCGACCCGAAAAAGGTGTCATCGACATGAAATGCAGGGTTTTTAATTATAAAAATCTCTATGTTTGTGACGGAAGTATCGTCAGTGCTAATTTGGGGGTAAACCCCAGTCTTACAATTACCGCCTTGACGGAACATGCGATGAGTTACATTGAGGAAGCCAAAGATCGGGATTGGAGCAAATAAGCAGGGGGGACGTTCCCAACGTGGATATTTGATAAATCTCAAGAGTAAGGACCTCCACTGAAGTTCGGGGAGCGTCCTTACCTTTTCTATTTATGTTCCAGTTGGATCACCCCATCCCAGGCGTCATCCCAACCCACTCTCAGATAGTGATCACACCG
This sequence comes from Deltaproteobacteria bacterium TL4, assembly GCA_051382335.1. Classification (GTDB taxonomy): domain Bacteria; phylum SAR324; class SAR324; order SAR324; family NAC60-12; genus JBBCAX01. The sequence continues at coordinate 15,117 of JBBCAX010000414.1, read as the reverse complement.
TTGAATATAAATTTCTGTGGCCTTGTCCTTGGGGTCTTTTTTTTGGCATTCCTTAAAGAAATTTTTGGCTTTCTCAAATTCGCGCTGTTGATAAAGCGACACGCCTTCTTCAAATTCCTTCAATGTTGCCATTTTCCGCTTTTGAACTTCAGGCAGCGCTCCATCAAAGACGTCATAAACACGAACAGGGTCACTTTTTCCTTTAACTTTCACCATATCAATAAAACGAATTAAATACGCTTTAGGATCAACCAGCCGGTTGAGGGTATATTCACTAATCAATAAGGAAGCTCCGTAAAGTTTAGTCATGCCTTCAAGACGAGCCGCCAAGTTGACCGCGTCACTGATCACCGTTGCGTCCATCCGGTTTTTTCCTCCAATGGTCCCAAGCATCAGGGGACCTGTGTTTAAACCAATACCAATTCGAATCGGATCGCTCCGATGACTTTGTTCCTGGTTATATTGCGCCAAGTGACAAAGCATGGCGATTGCGCTCTTTAACGCATCATCCGCATTGCTTGGAAACAGGGCCATGATCGCATCGCCAATATATTTATCGATCACGCCCTGGTGACGATCAATCAGGGGTTCCATTTCACTAAGATAGGCATTGATGAAATGAAAATTTTCTTGAGGCGTCATTTTTTCAGAGAGGCTGGTAAAATCCCGGATATCGGTAAACATAATCGTCATGTCCTTTTCGACCTGATCTCCCAACTCAACATCCACAATACTTTCTTTTTCCAAAAAATTCAGTAACGCATCCGGAACAAAACGACTGTAGGAATTGGTTAATTCCACCTGATGATTGAGCGCTTCACGCAAGCTGTTATAAAGGCGGGCGTTTTCAATAGAAATCGCGATCTGCGAGGAAAGGAGCACCAGCATTTCCATCCGATTTTGAGTGAACGCATAGGTTGCCAGATTGTTTTCCAAGTACAAAACACCGGTTAATTGTCTTTGGTTGAGCAAGGGAATACATAAAACTGATTTTAATTGATTTTGGCTCACATCCATTTCATGGCTAAATTCGCCTTCATGCGATGCGTCCTTCAGGATGACGGGTTCATGTGTCCGGATTACATAGTTAATGAGGGAAACAGGAAGATGTGCGGTGTGGTTGTTTTCCGCCAGGGTTAGTGGTCTCGATTGAAGTACGGTAACTTCTTCTTGATCCACATGACCTTCGGCTTCAATAAACCACTGATTTTTATTTTCAAGCAGTAAACAACCTCTTTGTGCGCCAGCATTTTCAATGACAATCTTAATCAGTTTTTTCAATAATTCATCCAAATGGACTTCACTGGAGAGGATCTGAGAGGCTTTCATTACAGAACTGAGATCCATGGCGCTGGAGACTTCTTCTGAAGCGGTGAACGTTTTGATATCATCACCACTGCCTCGTGTACTTAACGCGTACATGGATAACAGTTGAGGATGATCTTTTTCTAATTGCATCACCTTGATGATTCCTCCCCACTTGAGATAAAGGTAATGAGCTTCCTTCATATAAACCTTGGCAATGGTTTCTTTTCCAAGACCCAGATAAAATTTCGCGGTCAGCTCATTGGCTAAGGCCTCTTCAATCAAGTAGCCCTGTTTGTGGGCGAGATGGATCGCCTGGTCATAGAATTTGATGGCCGTATTTTTTTTATCTAAAACACGTGCTAACTCGGCTTCGATCAAATAATATTTATGATCATAGTTTGAAGGAGCGTGGTGAGCCCATTTTTTCATTTTGGACTGATTCGAATTCACATGACTGAGCGCGCGAATCATATTCAGTTTGTGAGGAAAACCTGTGGCGGGCATTAACTGAACCAGGGAGTCATAGAACAAATATTCGGGGTAGCCGAGTGTTCCGGTTAAACCCTCCAAATAAGCTTTACCCGTTTCTGAGTGTTCCTGTGCTTGCGTCAGGTCCTGGAGCAAGTAACAGAGAAATATTTTATGCAAATAGAGCAATCCCAGGGCAGGCCGAATCTGTTTCATTAAACAGAGTTGGCGCCCTTGCTCTTCGCTGTAAAACTCCCCTTCCAAACGTGTGGGGTCTTGATTCTGTCCTAATAAATTAGCCATTACCTGATGAGTCATTTGATGAAAATGAAGTGCGGAATGCTGCTGAGTTCGCAGAATCAGTTCGCTATACTTTTCGGTCTCCTTGATTAAGGCTTTCAACTCCTTGCCATAATAGAAAGCGTAGGCACAGTAGGACATTGCAGCCATTGCCGCATATTCGACAGTGCCGTTATCCAAACCAACCTGAAAAGCCTGTTTCAAAGGTTCTAATGTTTGCTGGACTGACTCTTTCCACGGTCGAATGCAAGCGTTGACAATATACAGGATGCCGGGAAGGCTATCGATATTTCCTTGTTTTTGTGCCAGCGACAATGCCAGTTGCCCGAATTTATGACCTGTTTCATAATCTCCAACAGCACCACATAAAAACATGCCATATTCAGCAAAACTATGAGCGGATAGAGGCGCAAGGCCATGTCGAATGGATATTCTGACACGATCCAGTACCATGAGAATTAACAACTCCGGTGCGGAGTTAAAAAGCGCCATCGCAATTTTAAATCCAACCTTTAAAATTGCCTGTTTGCACGGGTCTTTCATCACAGGTAAGTTCATCAATTCTTCGATTTTTCCAATACCCGCTAATGCCAATCGAGTACGGACAAGTGAGTGCTCCAATTGATGCCTTTTGGGGTGTTCGGGGTAAGTTCGTCCTAATAACGCTAAAATTTCCAGTGCCTGTTGAATAGCCTCCTCCGTCCTTCCCGCCGAAACATAAGCCCCGATTTTGATTTCATAAATTCGAACTTTATCTAAAGTGCTGATCGCTTCTTGTAGTATCGTTTCAGCCAAGTGCTCCATTTGAGTGAAAGCTCCATTTAAAAAAGCGGATTCCGCGGTTTCTTCATAAATAGACAACGTCAGCTCATAAGCCTTCTGCCAAGAGTCAGGGTTCAATAAGTTCAACGCAATTTGGAGATAATGAAAGGTCATTTCGTGATCGGCGGAGTTTTTTATGGTTTGAGCGACGGATAAATTCAATTTGGCTAACCATTGTCTCTCCACCGGCTCCTGGATTAACTCATAACTTTCATTGAGATGCTTCACGATTTCAAATAACTTGTGCTTATTTTTAATTGCCTCTGAATGAGACGCAAGCAACCGACCTATCCTTAGGTGGATCTGTTTTCTTTCTTGATTTTCAATTAACCCATAAAGGCTTTTCCAGACCTGTTCATGAGAAAATCGATAGACCAGTTGTTCGGGAAGAACTTCTCTCCTGAGCTCACTTTGAGCTGTCGTCTGAGACAGGACCGCTTCTGTTCTTTCAACAAATTCGCCATTTTCCGACAGGGTGTCATAAGAACGATCGCCCTCAAGCGTTACCAACTCCTCACGGAGGCCCCCCCATAGCTCATCGGCTGTTTCCTGAAGCGTTTTTTCATAAAGCACCGAGAGTGTCTTAAGGTCAAAGGGATTTCCAATACATGCCGCAAGTTTCATCACTATTTGTGTTTCTTCAGACAGTTGCTTGATTTTGCCCAGCATCATTTCAACAACATTGTCCGTCATCTGCGCTTGACGAACACGATCTAAATCCCATGTCCACAGGCCATATTCTCCATCAAATTGTATGATTTGGTTTTGATAAAGCGAGTTTAGGAATTGATGGAGAAAGAAAGGATTTCCGTTGGTTTTTTGCAGACAAAGAAAGGATAAGGAATGAAGGTCTTTGGGAGAATGAACCAGGGTTTCTGAAAGCAGTTGTGTCAGCTCAGGCTCCCGTAAAGAAAGCATTTGAATGGGCGCACTCAGAAGATCCTCGGCCGCAAGCGTTTCCAAAATCTGGTTCAAGGGGTGCGCTGGCGCGATTTCATGATCCCTGTAGGCTCCTATGACCAAAAAATAGTGTTCTTTGGGGGCAGTCAGTAAGCATTCAATCAATTTTAGGGAGGGCAACGTGGCCCATTGCAAATCATCCAAAAATAAAATGAGAGGCTGATTATTATGGGCAAAGAGGCTTACAAAATTCTGAAAAACCCAAATAAACCGATGATGACGTTCAGCGGATTCAAGCTCGGGAACCGGGGGTTGCTGGCCTATAATTAATTCGACCTCGGGAATTACATCAATGAGCACTTGACCATTAGGCCCAAGCACTTTGAGCAATTGACGTTTCCACTCAGAAACCTGATCCTCACTCCCTACTAAAATTTTGCGGATTAACTTTTGAAAGGCTTGCGCCAGCGGAGCGTAGGGAACATTTTGATGCAGGGGACTGAAGCTTCCTGAAATAAAAAAACCTGGTTTATCAATGATACTTTTTTTAAACGATTGAACCAATGTGGTTTTCCCAATACCAGGCTTTCCCGTAATCAAACAGCAGGCTTTGTCTCCTTGCTCTACTCGACTAAATACCTGCGCTAATTGATTCATTTCCTCTGCACGTCCAAAAACTTTCGGAGGAATTTGAAAAGTGTCAGAAACATCCTGGCTCCCTAACACAAAGGACTCTAGGGGATGTCCGTTTTTGAGCTGCTCCAAACAACGTCTGAGATCCGCTTTTAGCCCAAAAGTGCTTTGATAACGATTGTCAGGATCTTTAGCCATTAGTTTTAATACGATATCGGATAGTATTTTAGGAATTTCAGGATTCAACTCCGCAGGCGGCTGAGGGAATTTAGCAAGGTGACAATGCACTAATTCCAAGGGATCTGTGACTTCAAAAGGAGGTTTTAAAGTGAGCAGATAATAGAATGTCGCTCCAAGGGAATAAAGGTCGGAGCGATAATCAATTTTTCGATGGACACGACCCGTTTGTTCAGGGGAAATATACATCACAGAACCTTCAAGAACATTGATTTTATGCAGAGACGGCATCTCACGGGACATTTTGGTTGAAATCGCAAAATCGGTGAATTTAATTTGATTACTGCTGGCGTTCCAAACAATATTCGAAGGGTTGATGTCCTTATAAATGATTTGCTCTTGATGAATCTGGCCCAAGATCGTGGTGATGTTGATCACAAGTTCTAAAAACCGGCGTGAGTCGATGGCCTCACTTTGAAATATTTTGCTCAGAGATTTTCCACCAAAATCCTCCAAGATCATGGCAAATGTGTTCTTATAAGGTTCCAGACTATAAACTTTGATGACACCGTCCAGTTCAAGATTACGCGCTAATTCATACGCTTTTTTAAAACGTGAAATTTCTTCAGGCGTGGGATAGTCCCTTTTTAAAACCCTCAGTATGACGGGAAGTCGGTCCGACTCACGGATTCCACGAAAGACCAAAGAATGATCACTTTCATGCAATTGTTCCGTTATTTGAAATCCCTGAATCTTAAGCATATGGTTCTCCTTCATGTGATGATAAGCGTTTTGCTCCTGTTTTTGATATATCGTATCTCCACGATGACAACAAGCAATAAGAGACTGTACATTCTCCGTCTTTAAAATAACTGGACATGCCTGCACGATAATTGCAAAACTGGGATGGCATTGTTTCAACCACTAGCTCACTGAAGGGAACATGGGAAATTCACAATTATTGACCCCGAAATCCGCGCAAAAGCTGCATGTGTTGGTCTTTGAAGTAGACAAGCATCTTTTTGCCTTTAATATTCTGGACCTGGTCGCCATTACCCGGCTTTTGGAAATCACACCGGTGGCTCAGACCGCTGATTTTTTCGCGGGCCTGATTAATTTGAGAGGCAGATTAACGCCTGTCATTAATCTAAGACTGCTGTTTCAATTACCACCCCAGCCAGTCGATCAACGGACCCGCCTGATCACCGTCAAAGGTGCAGGCTCTCCGTTAGCGTTTGTGGTGGATCAGTTGCAAGGGTTTTCTTATTTGGAAACAGAAAACTTGGAAGAACCTCCCGATATTTTGTTCAATCAGTTCATCAAAACCGTATATAAAGCCCATGAAAAACTCATTATTATCCTGGACACTCGTAAAATTATTGATGCGGAAGAAATAAAAAAGGTCATACTCACCAGAGGCTGCCCCAAACTCATGCTTTCAGAGGAAGAACCCAATGACTGAAGTTTTACTAACTCAAGAAACCCTGGATCATCTCAGAAAGTCTTTTGATCATAGTTTTTCGTTGCCACCAGCAACCAATAAGATCAAACGAACGCAGGTCTTGATCTTCACTTTGGCCAACGAGCATTATGCCGTCCCTTTGAGCTATGTCCAGGAAATCATAAAAGTGACCCACATTTCCAAAGTTCCTTGCACCCCACCTGTTATTTTGGGAATCATGAACTTAAATGGAGAACTTATTTCCATTTCCGACATCCATCATTTTTTTGACCTGCGGGCACAAGCCAGTGATCCGGCAAACCGTCGAATCATTGTCACCAAAAACCTCCCTTTTAAAACCGGGATGCTGGTCGATTCGATAGAACGGACCCTTGCCCTTGATGAAAAAGAAATTCAACCCCCCCTGAGTACTTTAAACACCATTAAATCAGAATTCATTCAGGGCGTGTTTTATTCCCATGATAAATTAGTCGTATTACTGGCCATGAAAAATTTAATGAATTCACCTGAAATGCAAATCAAATGATCTCTGGGAGGATGCGTGACCACAACTAAAGACCCCTACCGTTATTTTAAAATTGAAGCACAGGAAATCCTGGAACAATTAAATAATCAGTTTTTAGAACTTGAAAAAAAACCGACGGATGGAGAATTGCTCAATCAGCTGTTCCGTCATGCTCATACCCTCAAAGGGGCAGCCCGTTTGGTGCGACTTAACAATATCGGGGAAATCGCGCATTGTATTGAAGATATTTTTGGTTTGGCAAAAAATCATGACCTTACACTAAGCGTTAACCAGATCGATACTTTTTTAAAAGCGTTGGATGTCATTGCCGCTATTTTAAAGCGAATCAACGATGCCGAAGACCCCCACATGGATGTCACCTCAATTGTGGAACTTTTACGCGGCAACATGCCTTTGGCCTCAGACACACCAAAGGCCTCTGTGGGGCCGCTGCCGTCATCAGTTCAACCCTCTGAAGAGGAACAGCACAAGGCTCCTGACACGAGTTCTGAGCCTATCGCGCCGACTCCGCCAATACCTGTAATGACGCTAATCCCTGAACAACCGCCCTTACCTGAGGCTGCGCCTGAGCTTGTCCCGCAGGAGAAACTCACGACGTCAGCAGCATCCCCGGATCAGGAAACCATCCGCATCACGATTGACAAACTCAACAAGATTCTCAACTTAAGTAGTGAATTGGTGATTAATAAAATCAAATTACAAAACAAAAAACATCAACTCAAAGCTATGAAAACCTTGGCACACGCCAATGCCAACCTGAGCCAAACTTGGAAAGAGTTTAAACAAATTCCTGAAATTCAAGAACTTTCAAAACACCAGGGTGCCTTCAAAGACGTCCTTTCAAAACTTGACAAAGGCCTACAAACACAACAACAAATCAAAACACTTTTAAATGAATTTGCGGAACAATATGAAGCGGATCTCAAACTGACGCATCTGCTGAGTTCCAGTTTACAGAAAGAAACTTATAAAGCCCGCTTGTTACCTGCCAAGGCTTTGTTTCAGAGCTTTCAGCGTTTAGTCCGAGATTTGTCAAAAGAACTTGGAAAGCAAGTGGAGCTCCAGGTCATAGGGGAGCAGATTGAGGTGGATAAACACATCCTTGACGAAATGAAAGGTCCACTCATTCATTTAGTCCGGAACGCCATAGATCACGGCTTGGAAACTCCTGAAGAACGGGAGCAGCGAGGGAAGCCCGCCACAGGAAAACTCACTCTGAAAATAGAATATCAGGGGAATGCGCTTACCATGATTTGTGAGGATGATGGTCGAGGCTTGGATCCTGAAAAAATTGCCGCAACCGCATTAAGGAAAAAGATCCTGACCCTATCACAGCTCAGTGAGCTGAGTTCCAAAGAACTCCTCTATTTGATCATGAGACCTGGTTTTACAACAGCGGAAATTGTGAGTGAACTCTCGGGACGAGGAGTCGGTTTGGACGTTGTTTCAACGACGGTCAATCAATTGAGAGGGAGTGTTACCATTCAATCGGAACTCCACCAATTCACGCGCTTCATCATTCAACTCCCTCAAAGCCTGGCAAACCTTCCCTGTCTCTTGTTCCGGTGTAACACTGAAAATTTTTTGCTCCCGTTATCCGCCCTCAAAAAAATACTGAGAATTGAACGCAGTCAGATTGAAATGGAAGGCACTCGTGAAGTCATTAAAGTCTCCGGAAAAGCCACCGCTCTGGTTAAAATGTCTCAGGTTTTAAAACTTCCTGACGATGAGTTGAACTTTTCTAAAATTCCTGTGCTTTTAGTCCACGCCCGTGAGGAAATTGTAGGCTTTGCCGTCAATCGTTTTTTGGGAGTTCATGAGGTTGTGGTTAAAAATCTGGGCAATCATATCAAAAAAGTTCCCAACGTTGCCGGTGCTACCATTTTGGGGGATGGACACCCCGTCGTCATTCTGGACCCGGCAGAACTTATAGAAAATGCCAAAGGCGCGGCAAATACCGGATTCAAACTGGGCACTATGGATGAACAAACCAAAGAAGAGAGACTTCCCATTCTCATTGTGGATGACTCGCTCACTACCCGGATGTTGGAAAAAACAATTTTAGAAGCGGCAGGCTATACCGTGGAGCTGGCCATCAGTGGAGAAGACGCCTTGGAAAAAATCAGTCAGACGCCCTTTCAATTGTTTATTGTCGATATCGAAATGCCAGGCCTCAATGGTTTTGAATTAACGAGTCGGATCAAACAAAATGAAAAATATTCGGAAACCCCTGTCATTATCGTTTCGTCTCTCGCGACTTCTGAAATGAAACGTAAAGGTATTGAAGTAGGGGCGGACGCCTATATTGTCAAAGGCGAGTTTGACCAAAATGTACTTTTGGAAATTATTGAAAGTTTAATTTAAGGATATTTTCATGATCAGAGTTTTAGTTGTTGATGATTCGCTCACGATTCGTAAATTAATCGTTGAAATCTTGAACGAGCATCCGGAGTTTGAGGTCGTTGGTGAGGCCTGCAATGGAAAAGAAGCGATCCATTTGGCCGAAGCGTTGAGTCCGGATGTCATCACCATGGATATGCTGATGCCTCAAATGACAGGAGTCTCAGCCACCGAGTACATTATGGCTCACTGTCCCACACGAATCCTGATCACTTCGGCCTCAACCAATCGGGGGGAATTACTAAAAACCTATGATGCCTTGGCTTCGGGAGCGATTAGTGTTCTGGATAAACCCACAGGAATGGAAGCCGAAGGGCAATGGGAAAAGTCTCTGATCGAAGAGTTAACGCTGGTCAGCAAAATTCCTGTAATCCGGCATTTGAAAGGAAAATATAATCCTTCATGGCCCCTTCCAACCCCAGCAAAAATACCCTCCGCAACGGTTCCTCCCTATCAGGCAATCGTGATAGGCGCCTCTACCGGAGGCCCTCTCTCGTTATTGAAAATTTTTCAGGCCCTTCCCGAGAATTTTCCTGTTCCTGTCATTTGTGTTGTGCATATCAGCTCAGCCTTTTCGACGTCATTAGCTGACTGGTTCGATATGAACAGCGCCCTTCATGTCAGTTTTGCGAAAGAGGGTGAGTTGTGGACCCAATCGGGGCATGTATTTCTGGCGCCTGCAGATCAACATTTGACCTTGCAAGGAAGTCGCTTAAAACTCACACCCGGCCCTCTTCACAATTTTTGTTGCCCCTCTGTAGACATATTATTCGACTCTGCGGTTAAAGCACTGGGAAGTCAGATAATTGGAGTGCTTTTAACCGGAATGGGGAAAGACGGAGCCAACGGTTTAAAAACGATCTTTGACGCAGGAGGGTACACCATCGCGCAAAATGAAGAAAGTTCTGTCGTTTTTGGTATGCCTAAAGTAGCGATTGAACTTGGCGCGGCCAAAATAGTCTTACCCGATGTTGAAATTGCCAATGAATTGATACGCCTGACTTCCTGAACCTTTCAAAGCTGTAACCATGAAAACAAACTGAGTCTTATGTCTAAATTAAATATTCTGGTTGCTGATGACAGCCTTAGTTACCGCATGACCATCAAGGAATTATTAGAAGATAACGATTATGACGTAGTTGTGGCTGAAAACGGCAAAATCGCCTATCAGGCCATCGAAAAAGAACTTCCGGATTTACTCATCCTGGATGTCATTATGCCGGAAATGGATGGGATTGAACTCTGCAAACGCCTCAAAGGACAAGAGCAGACACGGACTATTCCTGTCATCCTGCTGACTGCGAAAGACACTTCTGACGATAAAATTTATGGCCTGGACTCCGGCGCGGACGATTACCTGACCAAACCGTTCAATGAAGAAGAATTGCTCGCAAAAATAAACACGCTTCTGCGTTTTCGAAATTTACAAGGAGAACTAGGATCGAATACTTCGAGTAAATCCATTGTCTTGATTGCTGACGATAGCTTGACGGTCCGGATGGAATTGAGCGAACTCTTGTCCGAAAGCGGATACAAACCCATCCCTGTCAAGGACGGGCAGGAAGCCCTGGAAGCGGTTAACCGCCACCTGCCAGACCTCGTGATTCTCGATGTCATTATGCCTAAAATGGACGGGATTGAAGTGTGCAAACTCATCAAAAAAAATCCTGCGACACAACAAATTCCTGTCATCATTATTACCTCAAAAACACAAATTGATGATAAAATCCGCGGCTTGAACGCCGGGGCTGATGACTACCTGTTCAAACCCTATAACCCCAAAGAGTTCACCGCCAAGGTCAATGCCATTTTTAGAATGAAAAAGATGCAGTTGGAAGCGGAAAGGAACATTTTAGCCCGCTCCAATTTGGAACTGCAGGAAGTCAATAAAAAGCTCAAAAATACCCAATCTCAACTGGTGCAAAATGAAAAAATGGTCGCGCTGGGACAACTCGTCGCCGGAATCGCCCATGAAATTAATAATCCGCTTTCTTTTGTGATTAATAATATTATCCTGTGCCAGGAAACCATGAAAGATTACGAAAAAATTCTGGATGGCTACCATGAAATAAAACCACATCTTGAGAAAAAAGCACGAGAAGGCCTGGACCGCTTAGAACAAGAATTGGAACTTGAATACCTCAGAGAACAGGTCCCGCTCTTATATAAAGACGTCAATGACGGTTTGGAACGCATCCGTAAAATTGTTCTGGATTTGAGAAATTTTTCCCGCCTGGATGAAGCTGAACAAAAGCAAGTCAACCTCATTGAAGGTCTGGAAAGTACGTTAAACTTACTCTACCACCATATCAAAAATCGTATTGAATTGGTCAAGGAATATGGACCTGTTCCAGAAATCACTTGCTTCCCCAGTCAACTCAACCAAGTTTTTATGAATGTGATTATCAATGCGATTCAGGCCATAGAGGAACAAGGAAAGTTGATCATTCGTGTTTTTCAGGAAGAGAAAAATATTTGTATCCAAATCATCGATAATGGAACGGGAATGTCTCAAGAAACGCTTTCCCACGTTTTTGAACCGTTTTATACCACCAAAGAGGTAGGCGCGGGAACAGGCTTGGGATTATCAATTTCTTATGGAATCATTGAAAAACATCATGGCCAAATTACTTATATCAGCGAACTGGGAAAAGGAACAACATGCACCATCAAACTTCCAATCCAATAGCAGATCTCACAACCCCGGACCTACGAGTTTTGGTTGTTGAGGATGAAATTCAAATAGGACGGTCACTACAAATGACACTTTCCCTTTAGATAGGATTTCTTTAGATGCATCATCCTCGTAACCACAAATAGAGTCACATATGGATCGCTTGAACCTGCTCATTATTGATGACGAAGAAGCCATATTAAATTCTCTCCGATTTTTGTTCCGTCGGAAATACAACGTTTACACCGAAAAATCCGCGGAAGAAGCCTTACGGCTGTTCGAAAAAAACACTCCAATCCACCTGATCATCAGTGATCAGCGCATGCCGGGGATGAAGGGGCATAAATTTCTTAAACAAATTCACGAAGAGCACACAGAAATTGTCAGTATTTTGATTACAGGGTACTCCGATATGACAAGTTTGGTTGATGCGGTAAATGAGGGGCATATTTACGGGTACATCGCCAAACCCTGGGATCCCAAGGAACTGGAGATGCTGCTTTCCAAAGCGGAGAGCCATTACCGATTGCAATCTCACAATTTACAATTAACCAGAGAGCTCCTGCAAATAAACCAGGAACTGGAACAACGGGTAGCACAACGGACCCAGGAACTCCATCAACAAAAACAGGAATTAGAAAAATTAAACACGCACTTGCTTTCACTCCATCAACAAATGAATTATGAAATGGAGCAGGCGAGAATAACCCAACAAACCTTGTTGCCCTCGAAATTACCTCAAATACCGGGGATTCGGATTGCGACTAAATATCAGCCTATGGAACAAATCGGAGGAGATATTTATGATCTTATTGAGTTTCCAGATCACAAGTTGGGAATCATGCTGGCCGATGTGACGGGACACGGGATTCCTGCGGCATTGATCTCCTTCATGTTTGTGGATTCGTTTCAAGCCGCCGCATACGCCTATAACTCCGCGCATCATGTTCTTCAAGCGATCAATGAGATCTTTTATCATCGCCTTGAAGAGGATAAGTTTGTGACCGCTTTTTATGGTATTTTAGATACCCAATCCCACCTGTTCCAGTATGCAACCGCGGGACATCCTCCCGGTTATGTACTTCGTGCTCATCAAGAAAAAGTGATTCCGATGCAAACGGAGGGTACCATGTTGGGCGTCCTTAGCAGTGCGGATGCCAATTATCAGGAAAGGGTTGTTCAGCTGGAACCCGGAGATAAACTGTTTCTATATACAGATGCCATTATAGAAACGTCTAATGAGGCTGATGAGATGTACGGCAGCCTTCAACTTGAAGAGCTGTTGTTGAAACACCGCCATTTAAAAATTGATGAATTATTGATTCAGGCCTACGAAACTCCTTTGAAATTTTCAAACAAATTTTCTTATACGGACGATGTGACCTTGGTTGGTATAGAAATCACCGAAAAATAGCTCACGGTTCTTCTGCACGACAAACCAGATAAAATCCGTGTAATCCGTGAGTCCTTATCTCATCAAGGATTGTGGAACCCCGTTTTCATCAAATCATTCGTTCCAGGTCATTAGACGCGTTTACTAATATTTTTATCGTCTCTAAAATTTGCCCCGCGTTCTGTTCAGTTTGTTTGGCCGTAATACTCAGGTCGTTTAACGCGGTAGAGACTTGCTCTACAGAAGTCGTTTGTTGACGAGTGGTTAATTCAATTTCTTTGGATGCTGAGGAAGTGGAATTGGCCTGATTCATGATGCTTTGGATGCTGCCTGTCACTTCACTAAAGAGTTTCACGCCTTCATCAACGGCTTTTGTTCCATCTTCCGTCACCATGATGGTTGTGTTTGCGGTTTGCTGAATATCCGTGATCAGCTCCTTTATTTCCTTCGTGGATTCAAAAGATCGCTCCGCCAATTTTCGAACTTCGTCCGCAACTACCGCAAAGCGCTGTCCCGCTTCGCCTGCTCCTGCGGCTTCAATGGTTGCGTTCAAAGACAGTAAATTCGTCTGTTCAGAAAGCTCATTAATGATTTCTAAAACGACACCGATACGTTGCGATTTACTTCCCAAATCGGACATATGCTGAGCAATCAACTGCACCTGTTTTTTAGTTTTTTCCATCCCTGCTTTCGCGTCATTGACTGCTCTGCTTCCATTCTGTCCATTTTCCGAGGTTTTTTGTGCGGCAATCGAGACTCTTTCAGTATTTGAGGCGATTTGTTTTGCGGTCGCGACCAGCTCCTGCGCTGTGGAAGAAACTTCACTGACGGAGGTTGTTTGTTCTGTCGCGGTGGTCGCTTGTTGACGAGCGACAGCTTCCAGCTCTGTGCCTACATTTTGTAAGTTACTTACGGCGTTCCGAATAGGTCCTGTCACACTTTTGGTAATCAGATAACCCACTGCACTAAACAAGACCAAAGAACAAATAACAATGATGAAAACCCAAGTAGTCGTGATTTCCGTGGTCGCCATCGCATTATTTATAAACTCTGTGGCCTTGTCCTGTGCAAATTGGTTCAGCGCATTGACCTTGCTTTCCAGCAGCAGAACATGTTCCGAGGCCTTCCCTTTAACAATTGCCGCGACTTCTTCCCTTTTTCCCTGTTGTATCAGTTGAATCTCGTTTTCCCGAAGGGGACGCCAAGCGGTGAAGATTTCTTTCGCCTGCTCCCACATTTCTTTTTTCCCCAAAAACCGTTCTTCAATGATGTCAAAATCGGCATACACTTGTTTTTCGAAACTATTGACTAAATCTACGGCGATCTGGAGGTCATTCTTATTAGTGGCTAATAGGAGATCTCCCATAGCATCATGCATCTTTGTGATATCTCTCCCTATACGTAAAACAGCGTTACTTACGGTAAGAGGGTGATTATATAGATTTTCAGTAAATTCCGCCAAGTAGTTCATTCGCGAGATGACGAATAAATTCGTCAGCAGAAAAAGAACCATCATAAACCCAAATCCAAACGCCAAACGATTACCAATGTTTAATTTATTCCACATGTACCCTCCTTAACGGTAATGCCAGATCCCTATTATGAAAAACAATATCAGGTTATCCCTCTCATAATAGCAAAAAGAGTTCCACAATTCCTTGAATCTGTGATTTATTCAAGCTTAAATACAATATAAGGCAATCACCGGAAAAGAATATCCAGTGGAAGCGGGCTATGTCCCGGTGGACTCCTGCCGGAATCGGCCTGAACATAGCCAGTCGCTACTCCAATACCCCGGAAATGAATAGTGCTTATTGCTGTGTGAAATGTACCGAGGAGTACCAAAACAAGCTTTGGCACTCCTCAGTGAAAGGTTTCATCCATTTCATTCAGGGGTATTGGGCCCGACCCTGGACTGTAGAATTCGGCTAGGTGGCTGTCCGAGAATAGCAGTTAAGTATAAGTAGGGTGCCGCTTAAGCGAAGCGAGCGCACCAAAAATAAGGGAACAGCAAGCTTTCTGGTGCGCTCGCTTCCCTAAAGCACACCCTACAT